>CAXAVJ010000011.1:0-58555 GCA_963972065.1 uncultured Rhodospirillaceae bacterium | reverse complement strand
GTACAACATCCTGACGGGAAAAAGTCACGGACGAATGAGTTCGATGGCGCGCCGGCTCGCAAGTCATCGGTTTCATTTTTGGGCCGTGGCGACGCCGTTCCTTGTGTTCCCTGTCCTCTATCTGATGGAGTGGAACCCCATCTATCCGGCGATCGTCGCCATGGCATTGGGCGCCGTTTCGACGATGCTCTGTCGACGCGACCTGATTTCCAAAACTTGGGTCGGAGGCGTGTTGTTCCTTGTCTATTACCTAGTCTTTCTTGCCGGACTGGAGTGGCTGTCACCTGGTTACATCGGCAAGGTTTGGAACCTTGAGTCACTGTCCGGAATATTGATTTACGGCATGCCCATTGAGGAGCTTCTTTTCGCCGTCATGTTCGGCGCCTATTGGTCCGGGGTCTATGAGCATTTCACATGGCGGCGCGTGACAGATATACATTGAGGACTGAACTTATGAGCATGATCTGAAATGGCCCGCGCGAGAGATGTGTTTTTCTGAAGCCGTGAGTTTCGCGACCGGCGGCGTGTTGATCGCCGGCGGCGGTTTCGCGACCTATAAGGCCGCGGCGTTGAACAGGCGTTACCTCCCCTTCGCGTTGATGCCCGCGATGGCTGGCGTCCAGCAGTTGTTCGAGGGGCATGTCTGGATGGGATTGAATGTCGGCGATCCGACAATGGTCTGGTGGGCGGCGCTCGGCTTCATGTTCTTTTCCTGGTTCATGTGGCCTGCCTGGGTTCCCTTCAGTGTCTATGTATTGGAGCCTCCGGAAAGTCGTCGTAAAAAAATGTTCCTGTTGTTTGCGGTCGCCGGTGTCGCGTTGGGCGGCGTTCTCTTCGTGCCGCATCTTTTGAACGCGGATTGGATTGATGTCGGTATCAACAACCGGTCCTTGGCGTATGAAGACACCATGTTCCTCGACTATCTCATGCCGCGCTGGATGACATACTTGATCTATCTTTTCCTGATCGTCGCGCCGACGCTTTTGTCGACATACCTTCATGTCCGCTGGTTTGGGGTAACGCTGATCGTCACGCTTACCGTCGTCTATCTGTTCTTGAGCTACGCCTACATATCGTTTTTCTGTTTGTTGGCTGGACTTGGTACCCTCCATCTCATCTACATCATCCTGCGCAACAAATGCCGCAGGGAATGCCCGGTGTTGTTTTCATAGTAACCGCGCATTCCATTCTAGAAACGCGACCTAGAAACTCTTGACCCTCCGGTTGCAGGAGGGGGCATGTTCATTCTGTTCCCACCGAAGTCCGTAGGCGGGAAGGCGAACAAGGGAGTTCCGATAAAATGGAAGCGCTGGTCTACTTCGTCATCTGGGGCGTGTTTATCTTTCTCATGATGCGCATGGGATGCGGCAGCCATGTCATGGGGCATTCGCATCGACATGGCGGTGCCGGCGAGGAAAAAGGTCAAGATGCCGAAAGGCGGCAGGACTTGAAATGGTATCCGCCGGCAGAAGATATCGATCCCGTCTGCAAGAAGCAGGTCAGAACCGCCGACGCGAAGCCCAGCGTTTACGAAGGCTACGTCTATTACTTCTGCTCGCGCGAGTGCCGGGAGCTTTTCGAGACCAAACCGGACCTCTACGTCGGGCAGAGTGACGATGCTTCTAACCCGAGATTGGAGGCGCACAATGCCTAATCCGTCAGATACAAAGGTCTCTGAACCAGCCCGCCCCGGGACGCCACTGGCCGGCTCGAGCCGAGTTTCCCGCATGCCGGTCATGGCGCTTGGCAACAGCTTATGCGTCTTCTTGGCCATCACCTATCTGCTTTGTGTCGGCTTCGACCTGCTGTTCCCTGATTATGCCATGTACCGTGTCTGGCAGCCTCTGTTGCCGGGCTTTACCTGGCTGACATGGCCGAGCTTCTTCCTGGGTCTCGTCGAGAGCGCTGCGTACGGGTGGTACGTCGCGTTGGTGTTCGGGCCGCTATACAACTTCTTCGCCTCGCGGAAAGGTTAAAACCTCTCCAGAGCGATGCCTCTCATGTAAATACTCATTCGGAGTCAGTCATGACAGCGCAGCTCACGTTCCTTAGAGGTGTCGGCACCGTCACCGGATCAAAGTATCTGCTTACATTTGGTGGTCAGCGGGTGCTTGCCGATTGCGGCTTGTTTCAGGGTTTCAAGAAGCTGCGTCAGAAGAACTGGGCCCCGCTGCCAATCGAGCCGAGCGAGATTGACGCCGTGGTCCTGACGCATGCGCACCTTGACCATTCGGGATATCTTCCTCTCTTGGTCAGGAATGGGTTCAAGGGACCTGTCTACACCACCTCTGCGACGACTGAATTGTGTGGGATCCTGCTGCCGGACAGCGGTCATCTGCAGGAACGCGACGCGGAATTTGCCAATCGACACGGCTTCTCCAAACACCGGCCGGCCGCCCCCCTATATACTGAAGGGAATGCGTGGAATTGCCTTGGCCACTTCCGCGTCTGCCCATACGAGGTGGACACCGAAGTCACTGATGCACTTCAAATAAGATTCCTGCCAGCGGACCATCTAATCATGGAGTCAACCTACGGAAACCACCTTCATGATCCGGCGAACGTAGAGAATGCTTTGGCCGAGACGATCTCGAGGGTGGCGGCCAGAGTCGGAACCGTCCTGATTCCGGCTTTTGCCGTCGGCCGCGTCCAGTCGATCCTATTTCATCTGCAGCGGTTCAAGGTGTTCAAACGTATTCCTAACCTGCCGGTTCGATCGCAGCTGGAATTGGGGCTGAAAAAGGAGAACTTCTGGTGCGCCATTTCCCTGACGGCGAATCCTATTTCCGCTACGAGACGCCGGTCGATGGAAAAAATGTCATCCTCGTTGCCACGTTGGGTCGTCCGGATGCGAAAATCTTGCCGCTGATCTTCGCCGCCGGTACGGCCATGGAATTGGGGGCGTCACAGGTTGGTCTAGTCGCGCCCTATCTCGCCTACATGCGGCAGGACAAAAGCTTTAAGTCCGGCGAGAGCGTATCCTCTGTACACTTTGCTAAAACTCTCTCGCCCTGGATCGACTGGCTGGTCACGGTCGATCCCCATCTTCATCGACGCTGTACTCTAAATGAAATTTATTCAGTGCCGAGCTTGGTCGTCCACGCGGCCCCCTCATTTCGAACTGGATTAAGGAAGCGGTTCCACGACCGTTGCTGATCGGTCCAGACAGTGAGAGCGAACAGTGGGTTACCGCGGTTGCCGCAGATGCCGGCGCGCCTTTCGTCGTTTTGGAAAAGACGAGAAGGGGAGACAGAGACGTCGAGGTCTCTATTCCTGAGGTGGGAAAATGGCGTGACCGAACGCCGGTCCTGGTCGATGACATCATCTCGACCGCGCGTACGATGATCGAAATGGTTGGGCGTGCCCGGGCGGCCGGCCTGAAAGCGCCGGTTTGCATCGGCAACCACGCGGTATTTGCAGACAATGCTTACGTGGAATTGAAGCAAGCCGGCGCGGGTGAAATTGCGACCTGCAACACGATCGGCCACGACAGCAATCGGATCGATGTCTCAGGATTGATCGCTTCGGCCGTCCGCCGGGTTTTACCCATTTAGATTAGCCTTGACCCTCCGGTCGCTGGAGCCATTAAGGATAACGCGTTACGTTGATGGCCATAAATTCGGATGGCAAACCCCAAGTGACCAGCAAGATTTTTCAGAGGTGTATTTCCGATGAATAAAGTAACGAAGCGAAGACATTCAGTCGAGGGGAGTGCGAGAAATCCGGCCTCTAAAATTAAAAAGGCTGGGCAATCTAATCAAACGAACCAGACCCAGCCAGAACTGTTAGGCGTTCCGGGAGAAAAGGTAGTCCAGGCTTCCGAATATGGACGAGATCTCTGGCAACGCTCAATTCTATTCATGGACACGCTTCGTGAACGTGCCGACAACATGTTGGGCCACGAACGTGCTGGTCTGCCGCCTTTGCTCGATTTCAAATACGAGATGATCCTTGATGGGCGCGATTTTGAGGCTCCTTCAAATTATGCGCTGTTGCGGATTACGGAAGTTGGCGATGATTGTTGGGACGATTGCGTCGATCCAGAAAAAACACCTGTCATCGTTATTGATCCACGCGCAGGGCACGGACCGGGTATCGGAGGATTCAAACACGACTCCGAAGTCGGCATGGCCCTGCACGAAGGTCACCCGGTTTACTTCGTAATGTTCTATCCCGAACCATCGCCTGGCCAGACGCTTGCGGACGTGTTGCATGCCCTCCGGCGTTTCGTCGATGAGGTTGCTCAGCGCCATCCCAAAACACCTCCCATATTGTATGGAAACTGCCAAGCCGGTTGGGCCGTGGCGCTTCTATCCGCGGATTGCGAGGGCTTGGTCGGCCCGGCTGTGCTTAACGGCTCGCCAATGTCCTATTGGGCGGGGGAAGCCGGCGTTAATCCGATGCGGATAACCGGCGGGCTTCTCGGTGGCGTTTGGTTGGCCCACCTTGCCGCCGATCTCGGTGACGGGCGTTTCGATGGCGCGTGGCTTGCGCAGAATTTTGAGAATCTGAAGCCGGAAAAGGCAATCTGGGAAAAGTACGCCGGACTGTTCGCCAAGGTCGATACGGAGCGCGAGCGGTTTCTTGAATTTGAACGATGGTGGAACGGGTTCTATTTCATGAGCCGCGAGGAAATCGTCGCGATCGTCGAAAACCTGTTCATCGGCAATAAACTTGAAAATGGCGAATTCCGAATTTGCAACGGCTGTACCGCTGACCTTCGGCGAATTCGAAACCCGCTCGTGATCTTCGCCTCCTACGGTGACAACATCACCCCGCCGCACCAAGCCTTGGGGTGGATTCCGACCGTGTACAAGGATACCGATGACCTGAAGCGCGCAGGGCAACGCATTGTCTATTTGACGAACCCGCATGTCGGGCATCTCGGGATATTCGTCTCGGCCAAGGTCGCCCGGCTTGAACACCGCGCGATCCTTGAAAGTCTCGACGAAATCGATGCGCTGGATCCTGGACTCTATGAGATGCAGATTGACAATCCGAGCGGTGACCCGGATTGCCACAAACCGCAGTTTTCTGTGAAGTTCATAGAACGGGATGTCGAAGACATCCGATTTGCGAAACAAACAGAGTCTTTCGAAAAAGTTCGAGCGGTCTCGGAATCGAACGAGGCTTTCTATCGGACGTTCGTGAGCCCTTGGGTGCAAGCCGCAACAAATCCCTGGATCGCGGAATCTCTCAAATGGCAGCACCCAATGCGCATGAGCCGCTACGTATTCTCTGAAGTCTTTAACCCATGGATGAGGGTAGTCGCGGGTCTTGCCGACGTGGTCAGAAAAGAAAGACGTCCGATGCCCGACGCGCATCCAATGATAATGTATGAACAGGAGTTTTTTGGCCGTGTAGCCGAGGCAATGGAGACCGTCCGAGAGCTTCGTGATGCGGGCAATGAGCAGGTGTTTCGCCTGCTTTACGGTCGAAACCCATTTGAGCTCAGCATAAAAAGCCTAGCCAAGGTGAGCCGTGATGATGGTTGAAGAGGCGATCATTGTTATCAACTGCGGGTCATCAAGCGTAAAATTTGCGCTTTTTTCTCCTGAATTCGAGAGTTCTGTGCGGATTGCGCGTGGCGCGGTCGAGCGGATCGGCATAGGTGCCGGCCGGTTTTCAGTGTTGGATGGTTCCGGCGCGACCATTTTAGACGAGACACTCGAAGTTGAAAGTCACGCTGACGCTATCGACGCGCTCCTCGACTGGCTTCAGGGCACCCAATACGTGCCCGTGTCTGTCGGGCATCGCATCGTCCATGGCGGTGAAGAATGCGATTGCTCGCTCATCATCACTTCCGACTTGGAAGATCGCCTAAGCCGACTGATCCCTCTTGCACCATTGCATCTCCCGCATAACCTGACAGGTATCAAGGCGGTGAAATTGCGTTGTCCGGAACTTCCGCAGGTCGCCTGTTTCGACACGGCGTTTCACCATGGACTTCCGCGCGTTGCACAGTTGACCGGACTGCCTCGCCGGTTCGATGACGACAGCATACGACGGTTCGGTTTTCATGGCTTGTCCTATGAGTACGTTGTCGAGCAAGTGCGTCGTTGGCAGGGCGATGAGGCGGCGGACGGAAAGATCGTTGCCGCGCATTTGGGCAACGGCGCGTCCATGACGGCGATCAAGGGGGGACGGAGTATCGAAACCTCAATGGGGTTCAGCACCCTAGCGGGCCTTCCCATGGGGACGCGACCTGGAGATCTCGATCCCGGTGCCGTCCTTTACCTTCTGATGGAAAAGAACCTAACTCCCGCTGAACTGCAGCATATCCTTTATCGTGAATCCGGGTTGCTCGGCCGGTCCGGCCTAAGCCGAAACATGCGGGATCTTCTGGCGCAACAGGATCTACCCGAGGCGGCTGAGGCGATCGAGTTTTTCTGCCATCACGCTCGGAGGCATCTAGCCGCGCAGACGGCGTCTCTCGGCGGTCTCGACCGGCTCGTCTTCACCGGTGGAATTGGTGCGAATTCGCCTGAAATCCGCGCCCGAATTTGTGAGGGATTGTCCTATTTGGGTGTCGAAATCGACCCAGAGAGAAATGCCCAAAACCTTCCGGTCGTATCTACTGATCGGAGCCGCGTCCCCATTGATGCGTTCGACACGGATGAGGAATCAGTGATCGCTCGGCATGTCCGGACGGTTTTGGAAAGCGCCTCGGGGAAAGGGGAACTAAATGCCTGTGCATAGTCATGCTGAGGGGCTCGAAGAACTGGTTGAGCGTGCAGAAAAGCTTCCGCCGATCCGAATGGCCGTAATCGCAGCAGACCAGGCACTAGTCCTTCAGTCTGTCGTACAAGCTCGGAAGGCCGGTCTTATTGTGCCGCTCCTCATCGGCGCGCCGGACGAGATTGTTGCATGCGCCGGTGAAATTGACGCCGATATCACCGGTGTTGAAATCATCACTGCAAAAGATGCGGAGGAAGCGGCTCGGGTTGGCGTTGACCTCGTTCGTGGTGGACGAGCAGATGCACTCATGAAAGGGCGAATTCACACAGACGCTTTGATGCGGGCGGTTCTCGATTCTGATCGCGGGCTCAGGCTGCCCGACCAGCGTGTCAGTCACGTATTTGTGGTCGATATCCCGACCTATCCGAAATTGTTGGCGATTACAGATGCGGCGATAAACATTTCTCCGGACCTAAACGCGAAGGCGCAAATTCTTCAGAACGCCATCTCGCTCTTTCATCTCCTTGGCGTCGCTAGACCCAAGGTCGCAGCGCTCTCGGCTGTTGAAACGGTGAATCCGGCGATTGTATCGACGGTGGACGCGGCTTGCCTCGCGTTGATGGCAAGACGGGGGCAAATCTCCGGCGCTGCCATTGATGGCCCCATGGCCTTTGATAATGCGATCTCGAGTGACGCTGCAAAGGTGAAGGGGATCGTGTCCGAGGTCGCGGGAGATGTCGATATTCTCCTCGTTCCCGATCTCATATCCGGCAACATCTTGGCCAAGAATCTAGAATATCTGGCAGGCGCCACGGCGGCGGGTATCGTATTGGGATTGTCCGCGCCGGTCGTCCTAAGTTCGCGTGCCGATCCGACTCAGGCGCGCTTGGCGGCAATGGCGCTTGCCGTCCTAATGCATCAGTCATCGGCGGCTCAACGACGACAAGGGCGCGAGGAGGAACTCGAGTCTGCGATTCACTGTGCAGCCCAACCTGAAAGCGCCTGTTGTCCTATTGGAGCGTGAACAAAATGAAGAATGGCCTGGAGTGTGAGGCGCCTGATCTCAAGTATGCCCCCAAAACCCAACCTTCGTTGGATCAACCGCTGAATGCTGCGCTTGGGCGGGTAACTGGTGGGATTAGCCCCACAGCTCTCTTTCAGGCGTACATCGATTGGGCTCAACATCTCCTTATGTCGCCGGACAAACAGATTGAACTTGCACTCAAGGCACAACGAAAGTTGTTGCGGTATATTGAATTCAGCCATAGTGCCTGTTGCGACCCTCAATGCGCACCATGCATCGACCCTTTGCCCCATGATAAGCGGTTTGTGGCTGAGGAATGGCAGGATTGGCCTTATCGGCTTGCCTACCAAGGGTTTCTTCTTACCCAGCAGTGGTGGCACAACGCCACGACCCAGGTTTCCGGCGTCTCTAAACATCATGAACAGATAGTTTCCTTTGTCGCCCGCCAACTACTTGACGTTGTTTCGCCGGCGAATTACCCGGCGACCAATCCGGAGTTCCGAAAGGCAACGCTGGAAAGCAGAGGTCATAACCTGGTTCAAGGGACGCTGAATTTTGTAGAGGATTGGAAACTGGCCCTTCAGGGTGAACGCCCGTCCGCAGTAAAGCAGTTCCAGGTCGGGCAAAATCTGGCCGTCACGCCAGGAAAGGTCGTTTTCCGCAACGAATTGATTGAACTTATCCAATACACGCCAGCATCCGGAAAGGTTTATCCAGAGCCGATCCTGATCACACCGGCTTGGATAATGAAGTACTACATCCTCGACCTCAGCCCTGGAAATTCACTGGTCAGGTTTCTTGTCGAGCAGGGACACACGGTTTTCATCATCTCCTGGAAAAACCCGTCGGTGGAGGACCGCGAACTCAGTCTGGAAGACTACCGTTTGCTTGGTGTGATGGCGGCGCTTGATGCGATCTCTGCGATCATGCCTGGGAGGGGCATCCACGGCGTCGGATATTGTCTCGGCGGCACTCTTATGGCTATCGCGGCCGCGTGGATGGCCCGTGAGGATGATCGTCGTTTGGTATCCTTGACATTGTTCGCTGCGCAAACCGACTTTACCGAGGCTGGCGAACTTATGCTGTTTATCGATGAGGCGCAGGTCAACTTCCTCGAGAATATCATGGCAGAGACAGGATACCTGGACACCAAGCAAATGGCTGGGGCTTTCCAGCTCCTGCGCTCCAACGACTTGATATGGTCAAGCATGGTGAACGCATACCTGTTCGGCGAACGACTGCCTATGATTGACCTGATAGCCTGGAACGCAGATGCAACACGGATGCCGTCGAAAATGCATTCAGAGTATCTCCGTAAGCTCTTCCTGAATAATGACCTTGCCGACGAGCGCTATGTCATCGGCGGTCGAGCAATCTCATTGCGGGACATCCGTATTCCGATATTCGCGGTCAGTACTTTGTCCGATCATATCGCTCCGTGGCGCTCCGTATATAAAATCCATGCTCAGACCAACGCCGATGTCACCTTTGTTCTATCTACTGGTGGTCACAATGCCGGCGTCGTTAATCCGCCAGGCAACGCGAAGCGATCCCACCAAATCGCCGCTCACGATGATCTCGAAGCCTATCTCGATCCTGATTCCTGGCAGTCACAGGCGGACAATCATGAAGGATCTTGGTGGCCCTGTTGGCGGAAGTGGCTTGCGACGAATTCGGGAGTACTGGTCGACCCGCCTCGAATGGGGGCTGCGCGGAAAGGCTATAAACCGCTCTGCGATGCCCCTGGGACATATGTCTATATGCAGTGAATTGATGGCGACGTGAGATTGGTTCACTCGCTCGAACTGCAGGAGGAGTATCAGAGAATGGAAGTCATAGATTTGAATGGCCGGAAAGGACTGGTCGTTGGTATTGCCAACGAGCACAGCCTTGCTTGGTCGGCGGCGCAGCGTTTCCGGAATGCTGGCGCCGAACTGGCGATTTCCTACCTGAACGACAAGGCGATGCCGTTTGTTGAGCCGCTTGCCCGCGAAATCGAAACCCCGGTTTTCCTTCCCTGTGACGTCTCCGTCCCCGGGCAATTGGAAAAGTTGTTTGACACGATAGCGGAAAAATGGGGTCGACTGGATTTTCTTCTGCATTCGATCGCTTGGGCCCGGAAAGAGGATCTGCATGGCAGGCTGACCGACTGTTCGAGCGATGGGTTCGCTGAATCAATGTTGATATCTTGTCATTCCTTTATCCGCATGGCCAAGCTTGCCGAGCCATTGATGCAAGAGGGCGGCAGCCTGATGACTCTAAGCTACTACGGTGCTGAGAAGGTGGTAGATCACTACAATGTCATGGGGCCTGTGAAGGCTGCTCTCGAAGCATCAGTTCGGTACTTGGCACATGAACTCGGACGCTCTTCCATTAGAGTGAACGCCATCTCGGCGGGCGCTGTGGCAACACGCGCTGCTTCCGGGATTGAGCATTTCGACGAACTCCTGAATGAAACGGTGCTAAAGGCGCCGCTTCGGAGAACCGTCGAATCCTGTGAAGTTGGGCGCGCCGCATTGATGTTGGCGAGCGATTATTCTTCCGCCATTACAGGTGAAACGCTCCACGTCGACGCCGGATTTCATATTGAGGGCATGGTTTTTCATTGAGATTTGGTCGCGGGGCTGTTTGCGACCGAGGCAGAAAATTTTGACTTGACCCTCCTGCTGCGGGAGCCCTCATACAAAGATTTATTCGGTTTTGAGCGAATGGAGAGGGTTATGTTTCAGCAATCGATCAGTCGAGTTTCGGAGGCCCGCGCAACAGGATTGGGCTTTCTTATCATGGCGGCCTATTTCGCGATGGCTGCGCTTTCCTCGGCCTCAGCCGGAGAACGGAATGTGGTTTTTGTCCCCATGGGCGGCAACAATGAAATCGCGGTTATCGATGTCGATACAAACAAGGTCGTCGAGCGCATCACCGGCGTACCGGCTGTCCACGGGCTTGCCAAGACGCCCGACGGGAAGCTCCTTATCGCCGGCAGCTTCACGGAGGTCGAGCCCGGCGCCACAATACCTGAACGGCCTGCGGGTGTGTCGGCGGAAGACCATGCCGCGCATCACGCGAAATCGGCAAGCCGACCAGTGGCGAAGAGCGCCGTCATAAGCCGCGTAACCTTCATCAAGGTCAAGGACCGTTCCGTGGTTCGTCGGGTCGATGTTCCGGGTGGAGTTCATCATGTTGCTGCGTCGCCCAATGGTTTCTTCGCCGCTGTGACCCATCCCAATCAGGATGCGGTATCCGTGATCGATATTCGGACGTTCACGGTCGTTGCGACCGTCAAGACCGGGGCCGTGCCCAACTATGCCGCCTTTTCTCAGGACGGAGCCCGCCTTTACATCAGCGATTCCGGTGACAACTCCGTCAGCATTGTGCGCACGGCCAACTGGCGGGTTTCCGACAGGGTGAAGGTTGGAGAAGCCCCGGAGCACCTCGTTGTTCGAGATGATCTCGGAAAGATGTTCGTCAACAACGTCGGCGACGGCACTGTGTCGGTCATTGACCTTAAGCACCTTGCCGTTGCCAAGGTTTTAAAGGGCGGTGAGGATCCGCACGGCATCGACGTGTCTGAGGACGGCCGGACGCTCTTTGTGAGCGCCAAGGGCGCGAACAAGCTCATTGCGATCGATCTGAGTTCCGGTGACCGGCGCGAACTAACGTTGGCACCGCAGCCCTACCATCTGGCGGTGATCAAGGGCCAAGGCGTGATCTATGTCTCGAGCGTCGAACTGCCGAAGCTATGGGTTGTCGATGCGAAGACCCTGAAACTGACCGGCACGATCGACGTCGGCGGCAAGGGACATCAGTTAGTTCAGTAATGGGCTTCAGTTGGAGGGCGATAAAATGGCTGAAAGACATTCCAACGGCATATTGAGCGGGTTGTTTTCGCGAAGCGGCTTGGTCCTTGCTGGGTTTCTCGGTGTTGCCGGATACTTTCTCTGGACCGAGCATCAGGCGCACGTGGCCAGTGCGTTACCGTATCTTCCATGGCTTCTTATTCTTCTGTGTCCCTTGATGCACCTCTTTATGCACCACGGGCACGGTGGCCATGGCGGCCACGAGGGGCACGAAGGCCACCAATCGGAAGGGAAGGCCGAGGGCGGTCGGGACGAAGGCAATAATCGTGGAGGACCAAGCGCATGAGCGAGACAACTAACGCCTACGGTCTTTGGTCCCTTGTGATCATTAACTCCGCGGTATTTATCATGTTTGCCTTCAGTTTCTTCAAGCCACAGACGGCAACGGACTGGCGGTCCTTCGGGGCGTTCAGCGCGTTCCTGGTCGCGTTGTTCACTGAGATGTATGGCTTTCCGCTAACCATCTACCTTCTATCCGGCTGGCTTCAGAGCAATTATCCGGGGATCGACTGGTTAGCTCATGATTCGGGCCACCTGCCCGAGATGATCTTCGGCTGGCAGGGCAACCCGCATTTCGGTCCATTCCATATTCTGAGCTTCGCATTCATCCTGGCGGGATTCGCGCTGATTTCGTCCGCTTGGCGCATTCTTTACCAGGCGCAGAAATCCGGCACGCTGGCGAGGACAGGCGCTTATGCGAAGGTCCGTCATCCGCAGTACGTTGGATTTATCGCCATTATGATCGGATTCCTTTTTCAGTGGCCGACGGTTCTGACGCTGGCGATGTTCCCGGTCCTCGTCTGGATGTACGTCCGGCTGGCATATGCGGAGGAACAGACGGCGCTAAAGGAGTTCGGCGCCGAATACGAAGACTACCGGTCCAGGGTTCCGGCGTTTATCCCTCGGTTTGGGAATTTGGTCGATACGACGACATAACCGCATCCGGGGTTAACGACCAAGCTAAGTGAGCAGGTTGTTTCACGATGATGAAATCAGAAGGACATATTGAAAGCCTCAGGATTGACGAGCGGTCGAGACGCGATTTTCTGATCGTCTCAACATCGACGCTCGCAGCTACCGGCGTGGCTTTGTCGGTTTGGCCGTTGATCGACAGCCTTAATCCGGCATCCGACACGCTCGCGCTCGCATCGACAGACTTGAACCTGCGGCCTATTGAGCGCGGCCAGCGGGTTACGGTCGTTTGGCAAGGCAAGCCGGTATTTGTGGATCGTCGTACTCCGGAGGCCGTTACAAAAGCGAAGGCAGATGATAGCGCGGCCTTGCCGGATCCGGAGAAGGATGCGGACCGGGTCCAAAGGGAAGAGTGGTTAATTGTCGTTGGGATTTGCACACATCTGGGCTGCATTCCCCTTGGTCAGCGAGAAGGGAGCCGGCGAGGTGATTTCGGCGGCTGGTTTTGCCCCTGTCATGGGTCTCACTACGACACCTCCGGCCGCATCAGGAAAGGGCCGGCGCCGCGCAATCTGGTCGTGCCGCCATATGCTTTCCCCAACCCTGAGAAATTGGTGATCGGATGACATTGGAAATGGAAGGATTTGTTATGAGAACAAAGTTGACCGGCGGGGCGCACGCTTTTCGTCGATATGGTCTCGCTTTCCGGTTCTTCGTCGTGGCGGCGGTGGCGATGGTCTCAGTTACGGCGGTATCTAGCGCGCGGGCTGAGATGAGTGCGGACGAAATTCGAAATAAAGTCGCCGCTGACTACGGTGTTACGGTTCTGAAAATAACACCTGTGGAGAGCGCGTCAGGCACTCGTTATGCCGTGACCGTGATGGCTCCTGGTGGCAACCGGAACCATGCGTTTCAAGTCAACACCATCGTGGTTGATAGTGAAACCGGCAAACCGGTGATTCTGTATGGCCATACCGGCGGGCAACAGCAATCGGCGGCGCCGTCGATTTCACACCGCACGCATCCACGCATGGCTGGGGATGAATAGAATGATCGGGCAGAGCTGTTGAACACCAGAGATGTCGTCGCCGTGGAGGGGAGTAGTGAAGATCATGGACAAGGTGCCCGCTATCTTTGTGAGTGCGTTTGTCATAGGCGGCATTGCCATCATCGGTTGGAAGATTTTCTCCTCGGAACGGGCAGACACGGTCGTTTCGGTGAAGGTGCCCACGCTGTCGCAGCCGGCGAAGGCCGGCAAGGCGGCGTTCGATGCGACCTGCGCTCAGTGCCACGGTGCTAACGCCGCCGGATCTGACAAGGGGCCGCCTCTGGTACATGACATCTACAATCCCGGCCATCATGCAGACTATGCGTTCGTACTTGCGGCCCAGCGGGGCGTGCGGCAACATCATTGGCCGTTCGGTGACATGCCGCCGCAGCCACAGGTGAGCGAGGCGGATATCGGGGCCATTGTCCGCTACATTCGCGAGTTGCAGGCCGCTAACGGAATTGGATACCGGCCACACAACATGTGAAGTGGCCGTGTGCATTCCTCCAACCTCTGTTTCTGAGAGAATAAATGAAAAGCCTGCTTCGCAGTGATCAAGGTGCCGGCATCGTCATGCTTGCATTCATGGCGCTTGCTTTGGTCGCTGCCAATTCACCCTTCGCAGCATTGTATCAGGCCGTCCATCACACGCCGGTCCACTTGCGTATCGGCGAACTCCTCATCGAAGGCCCAATGGTTTACTGGATTAATCAGGGACTCATGGTGATCTTTTTTGTCATCATCGGTTTCGAAATCAAACAGCAGGTCCTCGAAGGACAGCTCAACACCTTGCGGAGTGCGGCGCTACCGGCTTTCGCGGCGCTGGGAGGCATGGCGGTGCCCGCGATCGTCTATGCGTCTTTCAATCAGGGTGACGCTGTGGGCATACGGGGTTGGGCGGTGCCGACTGCGACCGACATTGTGCTCGCTCTGAGCATTCTCTCGCTGATGGGGCCGCGTGTGCCGATCGGACTGAAAGTCTTTCTGACGGCTCTCGCCGTGTTCGATGACATCGGGGCGGTCATCATCATCGGTGTATTTTATGGTGAGCATTTTTCCCTGGTACCGGCGGTGGTTGGGTTGGCTGCGGTTGTCGGGCTGTTCGCGCTTAATCGCTGGAAGGTTACTAACCCCGTTGCATACATCATCGTCGGAGCGGTTCTGTGGGTAGGCATGTTGAAAGCGGGTGTCGAGGCTGCTCTTGCAGGGGTTATAATTGCGGCTGCAGTTCCCATGCACGGAGACCGGACAAAGTCCAAATCCCCTCTGCGTTCCGCTGAAAACACCCTCCATTTGTGGAGTTCCCTGCTCGTCGTTCCCCTATTCGTGTTTTTCAATTCCGGCGTGGTTTTGGACGAGAAGGCATTTTCCAGCAGCAGCGAAGGGGTTTGGCTTGGGATCGTCCTGGGGTTGTTCCTTGGGAAACAGGTCGGCATATTCGGTGCAGTATTTCTCGCGGTTCGTTCTGGTCTTTGCCGTTTGCCGGAACGTGTCAACTGGATGCAGGTATTCGGTGTTTCGATTCTTGCGGGGATCGGATTCACCATGAGCTTGTTCATCGCCACACGGGCATTTCCGGATCCGGCGGTGTTGTCATCAGCGAAGCTTGCGGTTCTATCCGGGTCGCTGTTGTCTGCCGTGATTGGTGTTCTGGTTCTTCAGTATGCGACTATCGGGTCCGGAACGATCACGCACGATTGATATTTTTCGGGATACTTGGTGTTGACCCTCTTCCTACAGGATGCTTCAGGATTTTCATCAGTTTTTGGGAAGGAGATGTAAAATGACATCCAAGTTGGCGATCGCCTCCATCTTTGTTGCCGCACCTATCCTGGCGGCCTGCGCGAGCTTCAGGCCGGGGAAACTCTTTGAAAAGGCCGTTCTGGTACCTGCCGGCAACTCGTCCGTAGCGGAAGTCGACCAGTTGCAGGCGTGGCAGACGGAAGATGGCTACGTGCTGACTGGCAGGTTGATGCAGTTCGGAAGCGCAGGGCTTCGCCGAGGGCATATTCATGTCCGCGCCGCCGATAGCGGTGCCGAGCCCGACGCGGGGTGGGCGGCCTTCACGGATCGGGGAAGAAGGATCACGACGGCACTTAAGGTCTCGCGGTTCAGCGTAAATCTCGGGAAGTCAGTGCCGCCGGATAGCAAACTCGAAGTGCGCTACCATGGCGACGCCCATTCATGACGGCAAAAACAGGATAAAGCGATATGACCGATCCGCACGGCCACGAAGGGCATGGCAGTCACGATCGCTCGGCCAAATATCAAGAGAACAGCCTGTCGCTGACGGGTGCTGTTTCCTTGGGAACAGGCGTCATGATCGGTGCCGGGATTTTCGCGCTGACTGGCCAGGTCGCCGAACTCGCAGGCGAATGGTTCCCTTTCGCCTTTCTCGCGGCGGCGATCATCGTTGGATTTAGCGCCTATTCTTACGTCAAGATGTCGAATGCCTATCCATCGGCTGGTGGCATCGCCATGTTCCTGGAGAAAGCCTACGGCAAGACCATGATGACCGGCGCCTGCGGGCTCCTGATGTATTTCTCCATGGTCATCAACGAGAGCTTGGTTGCACGGACATTCGGCACCTACACGCTGCAACTGTTTGACGTCGATGCAGACAAAAATTGGTTGGTACCTGCAATGGGGATCGGACTGCTGACTTTTGCCTTCTTTGTGAACGTTCTCAGCAACCGCTTTATCCAGACATTCTCCTTCGTCATGGCATTTCTCAAGATCGGCGGGATTGCGGTGTTCGCCGTGGGCGGGCTTTGGCTCACCGGGTTCACGTTCAAGAGTGTTTCCGTTGATCCGGCGACGACCAGCGCTGGCGGCTTCCTCGGCGCCACCGCCCTGGCGATCCTTGCCTACAAGGGGTTCACAACGATCACAAATAGTGGCGGGGAGATTGTTGAGCCGAACAAGAACGTCGGCCGCGCCATCATCGTCTCCATTGTCATCTGCGTCGTCATCTATTTCCTGGTGGCACTTGCAGTTGGGGGGAATTTGACCATTGAGGAGATCGTTCGTGCGCGCGACTTCGCTTTGGCCGAGGCCGCGCGTCCTGCCTTCGGAAAAACGGGTCTATGGTTTACGGTCGCTTTCGCCATTATCGCGACGGTATCGGGCGTGATCGCCAGCGTTTTCGCAGTCTCGCGCATGCTCGCAATGCTGACCGATATGAAGCTGGTGCCACACAGCCATTTCGGCATGCCGGGGGATATCCAGAGGCACACCCTCGTCTACACCATCGTACTGGCGATGCTTTTGACCGCGTTCTTTGACCTCGGCCGCATCGCTGCGCTGGGCGCTATCTTCTATATCATCATGGATATCGTCGTTCATTGGGGCGTTCTTCGCCATTTGCGCAAGGAAGTGAACGCCTCGGCGACAGTGCTTATCATCGCCATTGTCATGGATGTCGTCGTGCTCGGTGCGCTGTTGGTGATCAAGGCGCAGTCCGACATGACGGTGATCTATTCCGCGGCGGTCGGTATTGCCCTCGTTTTCTTTGGGGAAAAGCTTTTCCTCCGCCGTACCGGCTGAATTCGGTACGCCTTGGTGCCAGGCGAAA
This sequence comes from uncultured Rhodospirillaceae bacterium, assembly GCA_963972065.1. Lineage (GTDB taxonomy): Bacteria > Pseudomonadota > Alphaproteobacteria > Rhodospirillales > Casp-alpha2 > UBA1479. The sequence goes on along the minus strand of CAXAVJ010000011.1, from coordinate 41,462 downwards.
TGGCGCTTGAGAGTGAAAGTTTTTGCTTGACCCTCCTGTTGCTGGAGGCCTCAAAATTCCATCGTCAGTTCAACCGGGGCTCTTGAGCAACGTGAGAGGGATTTAGTGATGGATCAGCATTCCAAACAGGGTGAAGGCGAACGTAAGCAGGTAGAAACCGCTGCGGAGTCCCACAAACTCCAAGGCCACAATTGTTGCTCCGGCCATGGTTCGTGCGGCGGCCCTGGGCATCACGATGCGCCGGCTGTGGTGAAAGACCCTGTATGCGGCATGACGGTCGATCCGAACGCGGGAAAACCGCGGTTCGACCATAACGGGTCGACATATCATTTTTGTTCCGAGAAATGTCTCGGTAAGTTCAAGGCTGATCCCGACCATTATCTCTCTGGCGCTCAAGAAAAGGCTGCCGAGAATTCCCCCGTCGGCACCAAATACACCTGCCCCATGCATCCCGAAATTGTCCGAGACGCTCCCGGCGATTGTCCCATCTGCGGCATGGCATTGGAGCCCATAGGGGTGCCGACAGGCGAAGAAGGGCCTAATCTTGAACTGATCGACTTCACCCGGCGGTTTTGGGTGGGGGCTATTCTGACCGTGCCGTTGCTGGTCTTGACCATGGGGCCGTTCGTCGGGCTTGGGTTCATCCGTGAGGCGGTCGGCGAACGTGCGGCACTTTGGATCGAGTTGATCCTCGGAACGCCCGTGATTCTTTGGTCCGGCTGGCCATTTTTCGTGCGCGGCGTGAAGTCGGTCGTGAACCGCTCGCTTAACATGTTCACCCTCATCGGTATGGGCGTGGGGGCAGCCTACCTGTTCAGCCTCGTCGCCGTTCTGGCACCCGATATCTTCCCCGATGGTTTCAGGTCCGTGGACGGTCACGTCGGCGTTTATTTCGAGGCTGGTGCGGTTATCGTCGTTTTGGTTCTACTCGGGCAGATGATGGAACTTGGCGCACGTGACCGGACGGGGGCCGCGATCCGGGCGCTTTTGGATATGGCGGCGAAGACGGCCCGCGTTATCCGCGATGACGGCTCGGAAGAAGAAATCCCGCTCGAGGACGTCAAGGTCGGCGACAAGCTGCGCATCCGCCCCGGTGACAAGGTTCCGGTGGACGGCGTCGTCCTGGAAGGCCGCTCAAGCATCGATGAGTCCATGATTTCCGGGGAGCCGGTCCCGGTCGAGAAGACGGAGGGCGATGACCTGACTGGCGCCACCATCAATGGTACGGGCAGTCTGGTCATGGAGGCCAAGCGGGTCGGATCCGATACCATGCTGAGCCAGATCGTTGAGATGGTTGCGAATGCGCAGCGTTCCCGTGCTCCTATTCAAAAGGTCGCTGACTCTGTCGCCGGCATGTTCGTCCCGGTTGTGATCTTGGTCGCGATTGGTGCCTTCATTGCATGGTCCATCTGGGGGCCGGCACCGGCTATGGCGTATGGTTTGGTTTCGGCGGTTGCCGTGTTGATCATCGCCTGTCCTTGTGCGCTGGGCCTGGCCACACCCATGTCGATCATGACGGCAACCGGCCGAGGGGCCCAGGCGGGCGTGCTGATCAAGAACGCAGAAGCCTTGGAACGCTTCGCCAAGGTCGATACGCTGATCGTCGATAAGACCGGCACGTTGACGGTCGGCAAGCCCAAACTGGTCGCCGTTCTTCCCAACGACGGTCATGGTGAAGCGGAAGTCTTGCGGCTTGCGGCAAGTTTGGAGCGCGGTTCGGAACACCCGCTGGCCGAGGCCATCGTATCCGGTGCCGAGGAACGGGGCATCGAATTCGCCAAGGCAGAGAATTTCGAGGCCGTCACCGGCAAGGGTGTCAAGGGCATCATCGACGGCAAACAGGTCGCGCTGGGCAACGCCAAACTTGCTGCTGACCTTGGTTTGGATGGCGATGCACTCTCTGCCACCGCGGATAGCCGCAGGGATCAAGGCGAAACGGTGATGTTCGTCATTCTCGGGAATGAAATCGCGGGCCTGATCGCCGTCGCCGATCCCGTCAAAGAAACCACCGTCGGCGCGATCAAGGCCCTTCACGCCGAAGGATTCCGCATCGTTATGGCCACTGGCGACAATGAACGCACGGCGAAGGCCGTGGCCGGCAGACTGGGCATCGACGAGATTCGCGCGGATGTCCTGCCTGAGGATAAGGCGCGGATTATCAAGGATCTCCAAGATCAAGGCCGTAAGGTCGCCATGGCCGGAGACGGTGTCAACGACGCGCCTGCGCTGGCCCAGGCCGATGTCGGTATTGCAATGGGAACCGGCGCCGACGTCGCCATTGAAAGCGCTGGGTTCACCCTGGTTAAGGGAGACCTAAACGGCATTGTCCGTGCCCGCCGTTTGGCACGAGCAACCATGCGCAATATCAAACAGAACCTGTTCTTTGCCTTGGTCTACAACGCGGCCGGCGTGCCGGTGGCGGCGGGGGTTCTCTACCCGTTCTTCGGAATTTTGATCTCGCCGATCTTCGCCGCGGCAGCCATGAGCCTGAGCTCGCTCTCCGTCGTAGGGAACGCGTTGCGTCTTAGGACCGTCTCAATCGAGGAGAAGTGAGATGATGAACGTGGGTCAAGCCGCCGAGGCAAGCGGCATGTCGGTCAAGACCTTGCACTACTATGAGGAAATCGGCCTGGTTGTGCCGAAACGTCAGGAAAACGGCTATCGCGCCTATAGTGAGACGGATGTCCACAAACTGAACTTCATTCATCGGGCGCGCGGCTTGGGGTTCACGGTTGAAGCTTGCCGCGAACTGCTCTCGCTCTACGAGGACAGGAGCCGAGCGAGCGCCGATGTCAAGGCGATCGCGGGCCAGCACCTTGAAGAAGTCGAAACGAAGATCGAGGAATTGAAAGCCCTTCGGGAAACAATCAAGGACCTGCACGATAAGTGCCGGGGCGACCATCGGCCGGACTGTCCCATCATCAACGGCTTGGCCAGTACGACGCACTGATGAGAAGACTAAAGGTCGTCGTTACCGGCGCGGTATGTGTTGCGGTACTTGGAGCCGGCGTTTGGTTCTGGATGCCAGGTGCGGAGGCGGATATCCGATTGCGTCCGAATGACCCGGAGGTAGTGGCTCATGGTCAGAAGATTTACATGGCCCAATGCGCATCCTGCCACGGCCCGGGGTTGGGGGGGCAAGCCAACTGGCGCGAACGCCTGCCCAACGGACGCCTACCCGCACCTCCTCATGACAAGTCGGGGCATACTTGGCACCACCCGGACGCTCAATTGTTCGATTTGACGAAACGCGGCCCTGCAGCGGTCGTTGGCGGCAGTTACGAAAGCGACATGCCCGCCTATGCCGGCATCCTAAGCGACGAGGACATCGTTGCCGTTCTGTCTTTTATCAAAAGCACTTGGCCGGGAAAAACTCAACGGCGCCACGACGACATAAACATGCGAACCAAAAAGCCGGGTAATTAGTTAAATTAAGGTGTTGACCCTAACCTTAGGGGAGGCTTCAAACTCCGAACTTGTGCAAGATTGGATTGAGCTAACAATGTTTTGTCTGCACCTTGAAGGAAGCAAACAAAGGACATGGCCATGAAAGAAAAATTGGCGATTTTCGGATCGATTCCCGGAATATTCTGGGGCCTGCCTGCCCTTGCTGATGCAACCGATCGGGGGGGCTACTATTACGGTCATCCCATGTGGTCCGGTGGCTGGGGCGGCATGTTCATGGGCTGGGGCATGATGGCGATTTTTATGATCGCGGTGATCGTCGTCATCCTGTTTGTCGTCAAGGGGCTGACCGGCGGTGACCGTTCATCTTCCGCCCTTGATGTCCTGAACGAACGCTATGCCCGGGGCGAAATCGACGCTGCTGAATATAACGAGCGCAAAAAGAACATTTCAGGAAAGGGATGAGGGCAAATCATCCGAAATCGAAATTTCAACAACCCTCAAACTGATATAGTATTTGTGTGTTCAGAGGAATGATCCAGGCAGTGAACATGAGATGCGGTTTTCTCCGAATATGCAGTTTATTGCTGGCTGTTTCCGTTCTTTTCGCGGGGATGAGCGCCGGTCACGCTGCCGGTTTTCAGGGAGGAGGGCACGTTCATGTTGCGCATTTTGGTGCGGGTGCGAGTGACGGAACCCACCTGAACTCTTCTCCGCAGCACAAAGCTGATTGCGATAAGCCCTCTGAAGAAAAAGCCGGAGCCGGGAACAAGAGTTCTGGCGGAATGGATGGTTGCTGCCACGTTGCCTGTTTCCCATCCGTTGCCGCGCAAGACCTCTCGGACTTGTCCGCTCACGTGTTCGAGGCGGAGAGGCTCGTTCTGCCGCACGATGAAGCGGTTGTTTCCAATAATCCTCAAGAACAATTTAGACCTCCGCGCCCTCGCGGCTGACTTCCATGCGGTCATTCGGGCTGCCGACACGTCAGGCCATCAGGACCGCGTAGCAGGGTAGATGGCGACAGGCCGTCCGAAAATGAATCGAAACGCTGAAATATGCGTGATCGTGCGGCACGGAGTTCTGCCCCGTTCGCCTTCCAAACGCATGGATATAAATTTTCCAGTAAGGCTTGGGCCTTGCTGACCAACAATCAAGGAAACCCAAACTTTGGGACAAGGATATCGAAAATGTTGACCTTAACGACCAATGCGCCCCGTCTCGTGATCACTTCCCTTGCCTTCGCTACTTTCTTGACCTTGAGCGCTTCGGCCTGGGCCGGCGCGGGGCACGGTCCGGCGAAGGGCGAGCCGCAAAACCAAGGACACATGATGGGCGCTCAAGGGGGCGATAGTCACGGCCCCGCGGGGCATCACGGTATGGAGATCGGCGCGCCGGGCAAGGCTGCCGACGTGACGCGGACCATCGACGTGGCGATGCACGATAATTACTACAAACCGGAACAAATCACCGTTAAGGCGGGAGAGACAATCCGCTTCAAGATCACCAACAAAGGCGAGTTCTTACACGAATTCGGCCTCGGCACTGCGGTTATGCACAAAGCCCACCAGAAGGAAATGATGAAAATGTGGGAGCACGGCATGATCGAAGCTGATCGGATCAACCGCGATAAAATGATGATGGACCATGGCGATGGGCGCGGGATGAAGCATGATGACCCGAATAGCATCCTGCTGGAGCCGGGAAAATCCGGTGAGGTGATTTGGAAGTTCTCCAAGCCGGTGGATCTGGAATTTGCTTGCAACATTCCAGGGCATTACGAGTCCGGAATGATGGGCCCCATCAAATTCAAGTAAAGATCGAAGGACAGGAGAATCCGATGATAACTATTACACGCCAACATGTTGTCGGTGCCGTGATGGGCTTAGGGCTGGTAGCCGCTCTGGGGAGCGGCTCCGCCCAAGCCGGCGAGTACAACATTACTATCGATCCGGTAACCATCGACACAGGCGACTTTACGCGATCCGGGGTGGGGTTCAACGGCGCCTCGCCGGGGCCGGTGTTGCGGTTCAAGGAAGGTGAAAACGTTACCATTAACGTGACCAACAATCTGTCCGAGGATTCGTCGATCCACTGGCATGGATTAATACTGCCGTTCCAGCAGGACGGCGTGCCTAACATCAGCTATCCAGGGATCAAGTCAGGCGAGACTTTCACCTATAATTTCCCGATCAAGCAATCCGGCACCTATTGGTTCCACAGTCATTCTGGATTTCAGGAACCGGATGGCGCCTATGGCGCCATCGTCATCGAACCAAAAGAACGCGAGCCTTATCGCTACGACCGCGAATACGTGGTTCAACTCGCCGATGCCCATCCGCATTCGGGAAATCGCATCATGCGAAACCTGAAGATGATGGCGGATTACTACAACCGTAAACAGCAAACGGTGTTCGACTTCTTCAAGGACAGTGAAAAGATGGGTTTGGGTGCGGCGCTGTCGGATCGCATGGCCTGGGGCGACATGCGGATGATGGCCACGGACATCGAAGACCTTCAGGGGTTTACGCCGCTGATCAATGGCAAGGGTCCCGACCAGAATTGGACGGGCCTGTTTAAGCCAGGCGAACGCGTCCGCCTTCGCTTCATTAATTCATCGGCGATGACATATTTTGATATTCGCATCCCCGGCTTGAAGATGACCGTGGTGCAGGCCGACGGAAATAACGTACAACCTGTGTCTGTCGACGAATTCCGCATCGCCGTGGCCGAAACTTATGATGTCATCGTTCGGCCAGCGGAAGACAAAGCCTATACCATCTTCGCAGAGTCCATGGGGCGCACCGCCTATGCGCGTGGCACCCTTGCGCCTCGTGAGGGATTGACTGCCGAAGTGCCGGACCTGCGGAAGTCCCCACTTCTTACCATGGCGGACATGGGGATGTCGCACGGCATGGATCACGGAGCGATGGCCATGGGAAGCGCAACGCACAAAATGCCTGACGGCAGCTCGATGAGTGGTGCGGCCCATGATGCTCATAGCAGCACAACCCATAAAATGCCGGACGGAAGCGAAATGAAAGGCGCTGGCCACGCGATGCCCGACGGATCACAAATGCAAGGTGCTGAGCACCAAGGTATGGCGCAGGGTGGCAGGCATCAAATGTCCGACGACGCCATGATGAAGGGCATGGACCATTCAGCCCAGGGTGCCATGGCACAGAGCGGCATGGATAATTCCATGCACGGCGGCATGGCAAAAGGTGGCATGGCCAAGGAAGCCGATTCTTTCTACGCATCCAACAGCGGTTTGATGCCGAGCGCGGCGAACGGCGGAAAATTTCTTTCCTACAATGATTTGAAAGCGCAGAAACCGCTCTATAAACAGCGTCCGCCGACGCGCGAGATCGAACTGCGTCTGACCGGCAACATGGAGCGCTACATCTGGTCCATTAACGGCGTGAAGTTCAAGGACGCCGAGCCCATCCGCCTGAAGTACGGGGAGCGGGTTCGATTCAAGTTCGTCAATGAAACCATGATGACCCACCCCATGCACCTGCACGGCATGTGGTCGATTTTGGACAATGGCAACGGCAAATGGAACCCGATCAAGCACGTTGTCAGCGTGTCTCCGGGAACTACGGTCTATATGGAGACTGAGGTCGATGCGCCCGGCCAATGGGCGTTCCATTGCCATCTCTCCTATCACGCCGACGCGGGCATGTTCCGCAAAGTCGTGGTCGAGGGTGGTCCCAAAGAACAGGCCGACGCATCGGCCGTCCGGCACGAAGGGCATTGATCATGACGCTGCAGAAAATTCTCGCGGGGCTTGTCGCACCAGCCTTTGTGATCTCGGTCTTACCAGCCACACCCGTTCAAGCGGAGCCTCTGATTTGGGGCGTTCAGGCGGAACAAACTGAATTCCGGTATGGCAAGGATACGGACGTGTTCGCCTGGAACTTCGATGCCTTGGTCGGCAGTGATGAATTGAAACTCGTGTGGCGCTCCGAGGGTGAATTCGCGACCAAGAATGATAATTTTGAACGGTTGGAGAACCAGCTCCGGGCGCAGGTCCCGATCTCGACTTTCTTCGATGCGGTGGGCGGTGTTCGCTTCTCAAGCCCATCCACCGGCAACCGTTTCGATGGAGTCATCGGACTACACGGATTGGCTCCGCAGTTCTTTGAAGTGGATGCCGATCTATTCGTTGGCGAGTATCCGTCAGCGAGGCTTGACGTGGATTACGAAGTTCTACTTACGAACCGCCTTATTGCGACACCAACCATCGAATTGAATCTACCGTTCACGGACGATACAAAATATGGCAAAGCGGCGTTTGGTCCCAGTTTGGAAGTTGGGTTGCGTCTTAGCTATGACGTCGTAGACCGTTTGTTGTCACCCTATATCGGGATTCATTACGAACGGTCGTTCGGCGGAACGGCGAATATCAAGCGTAGCGAAGGCGAAGATGCAGGTGCCGTATTTTTCTTGGTTGGGGCGAAGATGATATTCTAACCCCTTATCGTTTTCTCCCCAACCTGGCCCCTGGTGTCCTCGAGAGAGAGAGCATCAGGGGCCGCTTTTTATCATCAGCCAGAGTCTAGGGGGATGTTATAGAATTGGGAAAGATTCTCAGTTCGGTAAGGAAGGCGAAATTGGACATCAAATCCTTTCATGTTTCCCGTCGACACGTCCTGGGTGGGATTGCTGGTGCAGTTGCGGTTGGCGCTTTTCGGCAAAGCTTGGCGGCGATGCCGTCGCCCTCGTTGGTTCTACGTCCCAGCCCGGGTCGAAGCATGCTGACTGAGAACGGTGAACCTACGGCGGTCTGGAGCTATGGTGATACGGTTCCTGGACCGTTGCTCCGCGTCCGCCAGGGCGAGCGCGTAAACGTTCGCTTGGAAAACGGCCTGGATCAGCCGACGTCGGTTCACTGGCACGGCATCCGTATTGAAAATTCGATGGACGGCGTTGCCGGGATGACACAGGACCCTGTCCCACCGGGCGGCGAATTCGATTACTCCTTCGTTGTGCCGGACGCCGGCACCTATTGGTACCACCCTCATTTCCGATCTTGGGAGCAGTTGGCCAGAGGTCTATACGGCGTTTTGATCGTCGACGAAGCCGATCCCCCCAAGGTCGATCATGACCTTGTTTTCTGCGCCGACGACTGGCGAATGACCAAGAATAATCAGATAGACGCGCAAAGCTTTGGGCAACTCCACGACTGGGCACATGCCGGCCGGTTGGGGAATTGGCTGACGGTGAACGGCCTGACGGGCATGGAGTACTCCGCCAGGCCAGGGGCAAGGGTACGGCTGCGGATGCTGAACGTTGCCAACGCGCGCATCCTTGCGTTCAATCTGGGCAGCCTGCCTGCCCGCGTCGTCGCAATCGACGGCCAGCCAATCGTCAGTCCAGCTGAGCCTGGGAATAGATTGATTTTGGCTCCGGGGCAGCGGGCCGATGTGATCCTCGATCTACCGGGCCCGGGGCCGGGCACCTACGTCATCCAGGAAGTGTCGGGCGCGGAGCCAATCGAGGCTGCTCGTATCGTTACGCAAGGCGTCGCGGTTGCGGCCCCTCGACCGGCCCTGGACGCTGTCGCCTTGCTGCCCAATCCGGTGCCGGGGGATTTTGAATTTGAGGACGCGGTTGTCGTGCCGTTGCGGATGGAGGGCGGCGCCATGGGGCGGATGGAAGGTGCAACCTACAAAGGCGCCTATTACGGCATCCGCGACCTTGTGGGAAAGAACCAGGCGTGGGCATTCAACGGCATTGCTGGGCTCCCTGAAAAGCCTTTGGCATCGGTCGCCAAAGGGCGAACGATTGTTGTCGATATGATCAACGATACTCGCTGGCCGCATGCCATGCACCTCCACGGCCATCATTTCCGCGTCATCGCCCGCAACGGCAAGGCCGTAACCGGCATCCCCTGGCGGGATACGGAACTGGTCGACGCTGGGGAACGCGTCCGCATTGCTTTCGTGGCGAACAATCCGGGAAAGTGGGTGTTCCATTGCCATATGCTTGAGCATCAGGCGGCGGGCATGATCACCTGGCTTGAAGTTGTTGATGGGTGAAGCTCAGCGGCAAATCCTTCACTCCTCTAAAGAGATGCGTTTAAAAGTCGGCTTATCATGTCATCTGACGACAATTCACATTCGGCACCTCCGGTTGAGGATCATCCCGCTCCGAAAAACGGGATGGCGGGCGATGGTCCCAGTGACCGCAAGCGCACCAAAATTCTTCTTACCGTTCTTATTCTTGTCGGCCTTGTCGCGGCTTATGGTGCGCTCTCGTGGAGTGGCGCGCTCGACGAAATGATGAACAGTGAGACGCTTCGGAAGCATGTCGAAAACCTCGGTCTCTTCGGTCCTCTTGGCGTCGTCATTTTGATGTCCTTGGCGATTGTGTTGAATCCAATCCCAAGCGCACCCATAGCGTTGGCCGCCGGAGCGGCCTATGGCCATTTCTGGGGAACAGTGTATGTAGCGATTGGCGCGGAGATAGGGGCTTTGATTGCGTTTGGCATTGCCCGCCTAGTTGGCTACGACGTCTTGCGTCGATGGTTGGGCCGCGGCCTTTCATTGGGCGTTTTCGGCTCCCAGAATGCGTTAATGGCTGTCGTCTTTCTAAGCCGTTTGTTACCCTTCATATCGTTTGATCTGGTTAGTTATGCGGCGGGCCTCTCGCCCCTCAAATGGTGGCGGTTCGCGGTCGCAACAATGGCCGGCATCATTCCGGCAAGTTTCCTGCTCGCCCATTTCGGTGGAGAAATGGCATCCCTCGATAGTGCGCGGGTTGTAGAAGCGGTCGTCGCTCTCGGTGCTCTTACAGCCCTTCCGATCGCGGGAAAATTGATTTGGGATCGTGTTCGGAAAAAATCCGTCCGAACAGAGGGCAACGAATGATTAGCGGGGAAGGGTGACGGTCACGGTCAACCCGGAGGTGGCTTCATTGTTCAGTTCGACAGTCCCGCCGTGATTCTCGATGACCGTTTTCGCCAAGCTGAGGCCGAGGCCCGTACCTTCGGTGTCTTCCGAACGGGATCTATCGCATCGATAAAACGGTTCGAACACGCGCTCGATCTCTTCATCGGGAATTCCTGGGCCGTCGTCCTTTATGCGGACAGATATCCTGTCTTCGGTACGTTCAAGAAAAGCCCGAACGCGATGTCCATAGCGAAGGCCGTTGTCGATCAGGTTGCTGAATGCCCGGCGCAAGGCCACGGGCTGGCCATGGATGATGATTTTCCCTGAAAGCGGCATGACGGTCACGTCATTCCCTATGTCTGAAGCATCGTCGCAAATGGCCTGTATCAAGGCTCCCAGGTCGATGTCCTGCCTATCTTCCAAATCAAACGCCTGCCGAGCCAGGCCCAAGGTTGCCGAAACGATGAATTCCATTTCCGAGATTGACGAAAGGAGTTTCGTCCTTTCGTCGGATGAGGGCAAAGCCTCGGTCCGGAGTTTGATTAAAGACAACGGGGTCCGCAGATCGTGGGACAGAGCACCCATCATTTCCGTCCGGCTTCGGATCATGCTTCTGACCTGATCCTGCATATCGTTGAAGACCGCAGCGACTTCTCGAACTTCCGCAGCGCCTCTGATCGGCATCGGCGGTGCATGAATGTCAGATGCAAATCTCCGGGCAGCGCGGGCAAATACATCCAAGGGAGAGAGCATGCGTCGTACAACCCAAATTGAAATTAGGATGATCGAAATGGTCATGACCCCGACGGTGGTTAATGATGGACTCCAGAGTTCTGCCGGAAACTCGGGGATCACATATGCGATGTTGAGCCAGCCTCCACTGTTCAAAGGTACGGACATTCTTACGTTCAGGTGAACAGGTAAGCGGTAAACAGTTCGAAGCACATGGAGGAACCATTCGCTGACCGTGTCCCTGTGGAGAGAGGTTGACATCGGTGGTCGTTCGACCATGCTGATTCGTACGTTTGCCATTTCGTTTGAATGGGATTCGCGTTTTATGTGCTCCCGAAAAACTTGATCGTAAGGAGAGCGATAAGGTTCATCTGAAAAAACCGGGTCGCCACTCAACGATGCGCGAAGATGAGGTTCATCCAGGGTATTCACAATATCAAACCGCCAAGCGGTATTTGATGCAGCGACCGTATGTGTGACATGCGCAAAGGTTTGCGCCGTTGTGCGCAAGCTTAGATGAATGAGTGCGTCGAGCCGGTCTCTCGAGTAATGGAACAGCCCGATAAGGTAGGCTGTTGTGAGGCCGAGGGTGACCATGATGATGGTCTGTGTTGTCAGGGACCGGATACGCATGGTTTTACTCTCGCGTCACTTCGGCTGAGAGAACGTATCCTCCTCCCCAGACTGTCTTGATAATTGTCGGATTTTTGGGATCGTGTTCGATCTTGCGTCTGAGCCGACTGACTTGTGTGTCGATGCTGCGGTCGAAAGCAACGGAATCGCGTCCACGCGCCAAGTCTAACAGTTGCTCACGGGAGAGTACCCGGTTTGGGCGTTGGACCAACACTTGGAGCAGGCTGAATTCACCGGTGCTCAGTGGTACGATGACGTTATCAACCGCAATCAGTTCGCGACGTTCTACATCCAGACGCCAACCGTTGAACTTATAGATTTTACTTGGCTCGTTAGGAGGAGAGGTTGGTTCTCGCTCTATCCTTCTAAGGACGGCTTGCACGCGAGCGATGAGCTCAAGTGTGCTGAACGGCTTTGGCAGATAGTCATCCGCACCCATCTTGAGACCTAAAACGCGGTCGAGTTCTTCGCCTTTAGCGCTGATGATGATTACAGGTGTTGTGGCTTTCGAGCGAAGATCGCGGCAAAGAGTCAATCCATCATCACCAGGCAACATGACATCGAGAATGATTAAATCTACGCGCTCATTATCAAGCGCTTTGTTCATTTCTTTGCCATCACCTGCGACAGATACACGGTAGCCTTCTTTTCTCAAAGCCTTGCTGACGAGTTCTCTCATTTCTCGGTTGTCTTCAACGACGAGAATTTTCGGTGTCATTTCCATATTCGTTCCTGCTGCCATCAGGGAAATTTGTGACTCCATTGGATGCCTGGATTGAATTATCAAGGCTCCAGTAGCAGGAGGGTCAAAGGAATTAGATCTGTTTATGGAAATATTGTGCCCTTGCCATCTGATGGTCGAAGGAAAAAATGTGACAAAAAGTTTCAATTCGGGTTTTTGAAATATTTTGTCACAAAAAACCACAGATTCGAAAAACTTCAGTGGCATTTCCAAGGCGTACTTCACCTCTATTCAACATCTCGAATGAGGAGGCTATTAAATTGAAGAACGTCACCAAAATTGCTCTGAAATCTTGCACGTCACTTTCCCTTGCGGGGGCTGCGATGTTCGTACTTTCTGCTCCGGCAGAAGCGGGCTCGGTCAAGAATGGCAACGTGACTGACCTCACCGTTTATGGCCAAGTGAACCGTACCTTCATGGTTTATGACGACGGAGAGGAGATGGGCTATCGCAACATGGATGGCGATGCGGGTTCAACCCGTTTCGGCCTAAAGGCGTCAGGTAAGATCAATGAGTCGGTTTCTGTAGGGGCCCGTTTGGAAGCGGAGTTGCAATCCAACGACCCTGCCACGATCAGCCAGTCAACTGAAAGCGATAGCGCCAGTGGCTTCACTGAGCGCCTTGCCTTCATTTACATCAACCACAAACAGTTCGGCAAATTAACCATGGGTCAGGCATCTGCCGTATCCGACGGAATGTCCGATGGGTTGGACCTTGGTTATGTGGCCGGAGCGTTTGACGGGGTGGAGACCGGACGACGAAGTGTCAATGCCGTCCTGTTCCGCGAAGATAATGCGGGTGCGGCGCTTAGCAGCAGAAAGATCGGCAATTTCTTCGGAACTTATGACCGTGGCCGTCAAGATCAGATCAATTATGTCAGCCCGAATATCAACGGCTTCAAGCTTGAAGCTGGTTTGTATGACGCCGGAGATTGGGGCGCGGGTGTTCACTATGACAATAAGATCGGTGCGTTCAAAGTTCGTGGGCGAGCATTTTATGAAAGTTTGACTAATTCGAGCACAAGCGAAGGTGCCTGGCAGGTCGGCGGCTCTGTGAAGCATGACAGCGGGATTTCTTTGACCGGTGTTTATGGACAGAGCCTTGCAGTGGAAGGTGCGGAGGATGATGCCCGTTGGGCGGCTACTGTTGGCTATACGGCCAATTTGAATGCCCTAGGCCCCACCGGAATCGGTGTCAACGTCTCTGGTAGCCAGGATCGTACGGTTGTAGGTAGCGAGGCGATCGCAGTCGGGCTCGGTTTCAACCAACAGATCAAGGGGGCCGGTACCAACATATACGGTAACGTTGCTTTTTGGGATGTTGACCTGCCTTCGAGTCAGACCCAGCTTGATCAGGTCGTGACCATGCTGGTGGGTATGCAGGTCAAGTTTTAAGGGGGCGCTGGCAGGAGTGAGCTCTCCTGCTGTTCAAGTGACCTGACATTGGAAAACGGCCGCCGTTGGGGCGGCCGTTTTTCTTTGATCCGCTTTTTTCGCAAATTATGTGACGAAGTTTGTCAAATCGCAGATCAGAAAACTTCCGTCACAAGAAACCTCGTTTCCGGCAAAGTTGTGAAACACCTAGGTGGTTTGTTGAGGGCATCAACCAACCACAACAAGGAAACTTTGATATGAACAACATGACTGATACGATTCTTAAAACCCGCGCTCCGTTCTATGCTCTGGCGTTTGCAGCCCTGCTTGGCGTTGCTGGTGCAAACGGTGCACAAGCTGCCGAGTATCGGGAAGATTCCACGATCAATACGGAGGCAGCTCATTCCCACGGCAATGATCACATCCACGACAGCCAATCGATGAAGAAGGCGGGCGAGTACCGGGAAGACTCTTCGGTCGCTACCGAGATGGCGAGTTCCGATGGGCAAACCCACGAACACGACAGCCAGTCGCTGGACCAACGTGCAGGTGACTGAGCGATTATCAAAGACCATCGCGAGAGCGGGGGCCGATATCGGCCCCCGTTTCTACTGCCTCCGTTTCTACTGGAAGCGTGATTTGTGGAGACTATCGAGCACTTTCGGAGCACCCCATGCATCATGCCTGACCGCGTGATGTCTCAGGTTCTAAAGCCATAGCGTGCCGCTTGGATTAGGGTGTGCGTGTTCTAATGGAACCTTATGCGATAGGGCCGAAAGCATTTTGAATAACGACCGGTCTACTTTGTCATCGATTTGAGAAAAGCCTTGACCCGTCTTTGAGGCAGCGCCTTATATGCTTTTAATGATGCGAAAAATCTTTAATTTGCCGGCCAAGAAAGCGCTTTTGGCGTGCGTCCTGTTCAGCTTTGTCGTGCTGACGATGACAGCAGTGATCGCTGCGTCTGCAGACGAAGGCGTTGCCGGTGATTTGATTTCCGTCGCTCATTTGGATCATCCGACAACAAAAAACAATCTCGCCAACGAGCATGACGATGTATGTCATTATCTGACCCATCACCTTTCCTGGGTTGAACATAAAATCGAATATGTTTCATGGATGGATAGTGAGGAGCTTCCTCTTACTGTCTCAGAAAACCGAACGGGATTGGTTTTCTCCGGATTTTATCGTCCCCCCAAAGTCTGAGTTTCCACGCATTGCACCTAACTGCGCGAGGCCCTGTGGCCACGTGATGTCGTTCATTTGTGCTCATTTGGAAACTCAAACATGCTCAATATCAATCGAGCCGCAGCAGCGCTTGCGCTAGCAGCGGTGTCTTTGGCGCCATTGTCATTGGCTGCTCAGCAGCCTCAGCGCCTAAGCGCTTTCATCGATCAGACGATCAATCTCCATCCGGCAATTCGAGCGGCGGAAAAAAACCTGTCCAAAGCCAAAGCGTCAGCGAGTGCGGCGGGTCAGTATCCATACAATCCAGAACTTGAGGCCGGTTACGAAGAGACAGCAGAAAAATCCAGAGAGTTCGGCCTGTCGCAGACGATCGATGCCTGGGGCCGGCGCGGAGCCGCTGAAGCACAGGCAACCGCAGAAATCGAAATCGCTCGCGCGGAATACAATCTTGTACGAACGGATCTGCTAGAAGCCCTGCTCCGAGCGTTGGGCGCCAATAGGAAGCAGATCGCTCTCCGGCAGTTGGCGGAAAAACGCCTTAACTTAAGCGATCGCTTCCTTACTTTGACTCGCAAGTTTGCTGCTGCCGGTGACATTGGTAGCGCAGATGTGCTGACGGCCGAAGTCGGACGTTCTAGCGCCGAACTTCAGGTCGGCGCTGCGAAAGCCGCAGTCGCGGATGCTCAGTCTGCGCTTATTGCCCTGGCGGGTGAGCAAAGAAAGGTATGGCCGGAGCCAGTCGAAATCGTCGGACGGGCCTTTGACGCCCTTACCGCTGATATCGAAAAAACACCCGAAATGATCATGACCCGCGCGACATTGAACGCGAGCAAGGCAAGTATCCAGGTCGCTGAAAAGTTATGGATGCCGGATCCGACAATCGGCGTGCGAGTTGGAAAGGATGGGGACTCCGATCTCTTTGGTGTTTCTCTTTCCGTGCCCCTTCCCGTCTGGAACCGTGGGTCGGCTGAAAAGCTCGCCGCATCCGAAGACGCGGCAAGCAAAGAGTTCTTGGTGGTGGAAACGCGTAGGCGGTTATACGCACGTCTCGCCACAGCGGAAGTGAATTTACGGTCCGCCAGCGAGGCTGTGACACATTGGCGGTCAATCGCGCGGCCGACGATCGCCCGTCAGGAAGCGCTTCTAGAACGGCTGTCCGAGGCACGTGAAATCGGTGCTCTGGAATACCTGCAGCAACTCGATCGCCTCTTGGAAACCGAGGCCTTGGGTATCGAACTGGAACAATCTCTATGGAGCGCATGGATCGATCGCCTGCGTGCCGGCGCAAATCTTCTGACCTGGGTGGAGGAATTGAAATGAAGAGCAAGAATTTAATGATTTCAGCCTGTGTTGCGGGGCTAATTTTTGTCACTCCCGTGATTGCCTTCGGCGCCGACTCTCACGGGCACGGTCCTGAAGAGATTAAAGGTCACGAAGGAAAATCTGATCATTCTGAGGCGTCTTCTAGCGCGCGAGATACGGAAAAAAAGGGCCATTCAGGTAAAGAAGCTGATGGAGATCATGCGGAAGGCGAAAAGCCGCATGGCAGTGAAGGGCATGAAGAAAAAAAGGCGGAAGGCATTTCGCTTTCAGAAGCCCAACTCCGAGAAGCCGGTGTGATTGTTCGCCCGCTGCAGCCTATGCAGGTGCCCTCTCGGCTGAATGTTCCGGGCGAGGTTCTTTTCAACCAGTACAAGACCCGTATTGTTACTCCGCGGATCACGGCGATGGCCCTGAAACGCGAGGCCATCATGGGTCAGCAAGTCCGAAAGGGAGATGTCCTTGCGACCTTATTCAGTGTCGAAATGGCCCAGGCTCAAGGCGAATACATCGTCGCGTCCACTGAATGGAACCGAGTCCGAAATATCGGGGAAAAAATCGTCTCAGAAAAACGGGCGACCGAAGCTCGTGTAAACCAGCAACAAGCCAAGGCACGTCTGATTGCATATGGCCTGACAAAAGATCAAATCGCGGCCCTGTCCGCCCAGGTCTCTCTGGAAGCGCCGGGCCAATTCGACATCCTTGCGGACCAGGACGGTCTTATCGTGGTCGATGACTTTCTGGTTGGGCAGGTCATCGAGCCGGGCACGCCGATCTATAAAATTACGGATCCGGAATCACGATGGATCGAAGCCAGGATCAGCCCCTCGGAAGCACGATTGGTCGAACCAGGTGGTCTGGTCAGGGTCGAAACAGAATCGACAGGTGCTCAAGCGTATGAGGGGCGAGTCCTCCAGATCGAACAACAAGTCGATGAGAAAACCCGGACCCTGGGCGTGCGGATCGAAGTGATCGACCCTCAGCAACAATTGCGCCCTGGACAGTTCGTCACGGTTTCGTTGAACGGGGGCGGACACGAGAACGTGTTGGCCTTACCGAAAAAGGCCGTGCTTCGGGGGCCCGATGGTGATTGGACAGTGTTTCAACAGGTGTCGGCTGAGAGGTTCGAGCCTGTGGAAATTCGTGTCATTCGAGAAACCTCAGGGTTGGTGGTGTTCGAGGGAATCCCCGTCGGCGCAAAGGTGGTGACCGACGGTGCTTTCTTCGTGCAGTCGGAGCTCGCGAAAAGCGGGTTCAGCGTTCACAACCACTGATCGGCAGGAACTAGCACCATGTTGAATAAGATCATCGACCTTGGGATCCAGGGACGACTTCTCGTCGTCCTTGTCCTGTTTGGAATCATGGCAGGCGCAGCGATTCTGCTGCCCCGTCTTAACCTTGACGCTTTTCCGGATGTTACAAATGTTCAAGTCTCGATCAATACGGAAGCACGCGGTCTTGCCGCCGAGGAAGTTGAACAACTGATCACTTACCCGATCGAGGCAGTGATGTACTCGATGCCGGATGTATCGGAAGTCCGCTCAATATCGAAATCCGGCCTATCGGTTGTCACCGTCGTATTCGCCGAAGGGACAGACATCTACTTTGCACGCCAACTCACGTTTGAGCGTTTACAGGCGGCAAAAGAACAAATCCCGGAGGGTATCGGTTCTCCTGAAATGGGGCCGAACACGAGTGGTTTGGGGCAGGTGTTCCAATATGTCCTGCGTTCCGAGGCTACGGATGCCTTCGACGTCACGGCATTGCGTAGTCTGAATGATTGGGTCGTGAAGCTGTTGCTCATGCCCGTGGATGGCATTACCGAAGTTTTGTCCTTTGGGGGGGAAGTTCGCCAGTATCAAGTGTTGGTCAATCCGGAACGGTTGCTTTCCTACGGCCTGCATGTCCGCGAAATCCAAGAAGCGATTGAAAACAACAATCGCAATGCGGGCGGGTGGTTCATGGACCGAGGTCAGGAACAACTCGTCATCCGGGGCGTCGGCTGGGTCAGAAGTGAGCAAGATGGCTTGCGGGACATCGGTAACATACCGATCAAGGAAGAAGACGGTGTCGTTGTTCGGGTGAAGGACGTCGCGGAAGTCGCCTTCGGAAACGAGATTCGACAAGGGGCCGTTTCGATGACCGCGCGCTCCCCCGACGGATCGCCAGTCCAGTATGGCGAGGTTGTTACGGGAATCATCCTGAAGCGGACGGGAGCGAATACCAAAGCAACCATCGATGGCGTGAAATCACGATTGCCGATCATCCAGAATGCCCTTCCCAAAGGGGTATTGCTCGAGCCCATCTATGACCAGGCTGATTTGATTACAAAAGCAGTGGAAACGGTGACACGCGCCTTGATCGAGGCGTTTGCATTGATCGTCGTGATTCTTCTTTTGTTTTTGATGAACCTGCGGGCGTCGCTCTTGGTTCTGGTCTCCGTGCCTGTGTCGATCGGTCTCGCCTTGATGGCCATGGCTTATTGGGGAGTATCGGCTAATCTTATGTCGCTCGGCGGATTGACGATTGCGATCGGCATGATGGTCGATGGTTCCGTCGTGATGATGGAGAACATCTTCAAGCACCTGACCTCCCATGGCGAGGGGAGTGAACCCCGAACATTGGGGCAGGAGCCTCATGCCTTACGCTTGAGGGTTCAGGAGGCCGCCAAAGAAGTCGGCCGGCCGGTTTTCTTCGCCGTCCTCATCATCATCGTGGTGTTTGCCCCGCTGTTCAGTCTTGAAGGGGTCGAAGGAAAACTCTTTCAGCCAATGGCGACTTCAATCGTTTTGGCCATGATGGCATCGCTTGTCGTCGCGCTGATCGTCATTCCCGCGTTGGCGACTTATGCTTTCAGTCGACCGGTCAAACATCGCGACAGTCCCATTTTCAAGCCGATTGAGGCAACTTACAGGTGGGGACTTGCCAGAGCACTGAACAATCGTATTGCCGTGACTTTGGTGGCGCTTGCGATCTTCCTTGGGTCTCTTGCCACGGTTCCATACTTGGGAACGGAGTTCGTGCCGGAACTGGAGGAGGGCACTCTCAATGTCCGGGTAACTCTCGGGCCCTCCGTGAGTCTCGATACCTCTCTCGAGGTCGCAAAAAAGCTTGAGCGGAAGCTGATCGACTTTCCAGAAGTTACCTACGTTTCCGCACGCGTCGGTCGGCCGGAACTTGGGGGTGATCCGGAACCCGTTTCCAACATCGAATTATTGGTCGGGCTTTTGCCCGTAGACCAATGGACGTCGGCCGGCGATCGCAAGGGATTGCAGGCTCTGATGGAAGACAAGATGTCTGTTCATCCGGGTCTATTGTTCTCCTTCTCCCAACCTATCGCGACGCGCGTCGACGAACTGCTTTCGGGTGTGAAAGCTCAATTGGCCGTTAAGCTATTCGGGCCGGACCTGGACACTCTTGCCAAGAAAGGACAAGAGATCGAGGCATTCATTAAGACTGTGGATGGTACGCGTGATGTTGCCATGGAACAGGTCGTGGGTGAGGCTCAACTGGTGGTCAGCCCGGACCGCGACCAGTTGGCGCGATACGGCATTCCTGTCAGCCAGGTAATGGACTTGGTGGCCGACGCCATTGGTGGTGTCTCCGCGGGGCAGGTAATCAGCGGAAACGAACGCTACGATATCTACATCCGTTTGGCTTCGGAGTTTCGTGACAGCACTGAAGCAATCTCAGGCCTTGTCCTCCAGGCGCCTAACGGCGGATGGGTTCGTCTTCGCGATGTTGCGTCCGTGGACATTATCAGCGGTCCGCCACAAATTCGAAGGGATGACGTGCAAAGGCGTGTCGTTATCCAGGCAAACGTCGAAGGACGCGACATGGGTGGGCTTGTTTCGGAACTGGAGAAACGAATCCCCGAAGCTGTCGAACTCCCACCGGGCTACTCGGTGGTATTCGGAGGCCAATTCGAGAATCAACGCCGCGCACAAGAACGTCTGACCATCGTCGTTCCGCTTTCTCTGTGCCTGATATTTCTGTTGCTGTTCTTCGCCTTTGGGTCCGTTGGTCAGTCGTTCTTGATCATGGTGAATGTGCCACTGGCGCTGATCGGCGGAATCTTCTCGTTGTTCCTCACGGGACAGTTTCTGTCCGTTCCGGGATCGATCGGCTTTATCGCGTTGTTTGGCGTGGCTGTCTTGAACGGCGTGGTGATGGTCAATGCCATTAACCAGAACATTCTCGGCGGAATGGAGCCTGACGAGGCCGTGTATCAAGGCGCGTTGTCGCGTCTTCGGCCCGTTCTAATGACGGCGTTGATTGCCGCACTGGGCCTGATCCCGATGCTGCTTTCGACGGGTGTTGGTTCTGAGGTTCAGCGGCCTTTGGCGACCGTGGTGGTCGGGGGGCTGCTCAGTTCGACATTGCTCACTCTACTTCTGTTGCCCGCGCTCTACACGTGGTTCTCGCGAGGCATGCTCCGCTATTGGCGGCGTACTCATCAGTCCAACTATCAAACTTCGGAGGTAATGTGATGCGTAAACTCTTTCCTGTAACAGCCGCCCTGTTTGGAGCCGTTCTTTTAGCGGGCTGTGCCTCTAACAGCCAAGAAATCACAAAAATGGGTGGCCTTTCGATCAAAGTTGAAAATACAGCCAGGACCGAGATCGATATGGTCAAAATATGGAAAAGGGAAGATGGAGAGCTCATCCTTACCGGACGAATTATGCAGCGTGGGTACGGGCGGTTGATCCGGGGGCATGTAGATGTTGAGTTCATCGACAATGGCACGAATGCGCAGCGGCAATATGTCGGCGAAATTCAACGAGCGATACCGATCACGAAGCACTTCAAGCGAGCGAACTTCGATTCCAATTTAGGGAACTTGGAATTGGCCGCAGGGCAATTGAACCTGCGTTACCACGAAGAAGCTCACCAGCTTGAGCCGATGGAACTGAAGAAGAATACGTGATTGCTTATCACAGCTGGAATGTATGAAACATGGAGAGGCCCGCATTTTGCGGGCCTCTTTTTTTAGCGTACGTTATGCGAGCAGAGGCAACAAAAGGGGAGCAAAACAAGTAATAGGAAGTAATCGAAAGCCCCCAGAGAGAGTCAGGATAGGGGATTTTGTGGCAATCAGAATTAAAAAGAATATAAATAATTTATTTTCCTTTATAAGAAATATTAGATTTAGAATTTTACTACGTTCTAAATTACAATTGTTTCAGCCGATAAATTGACGCCTCAGTTTTGTGGAGAGACGAAGCCCGTGAGTATGTTTATTCCCACGTATCCATGTAGCTGAAACAATTTGATTCGAGCCATCTTCGCGTGACTTTTTCATTAAATAGCATGAGTAACTACAATTCACTGAATAAGCGACTAACCGTAGGCTCCTTGGCAAATGCTAGGGAAACGCACCATTAGAGATCTTAAGTTGAGAGTGTTGATAGTTCGAAATCGACCTCTGGGGTAGGGGCAGGCAATGAACACCCACTTTCGAATAGCACATCTCTCGGATTTGCATCTGACAGAAAAGGACAGTGACAGACGGCTGGAGCCCAAACTGCCGGGTAACAGGCTACAGGGAATGAACAAGTCGTTCGCCGAATTGCTGAACTCCGACAAGATCCGGAACTCGGACATCATTCTGGTTACCGGCGACGTTACGGACAAAGGGGAGCTGCCGGCGTGGAAGAATTTCGACAAAATCCTCAGGGAAGCAGGTGTCCGGGACAGAACGCACATCGTCATCGGAAATCATGATATATGTGGCGTGGACGCTTTTTTCCGTCTTTCGGACAGGCGCCGCCTGCGCGCGTTTGATGTCAGCCGTCTGAAAAGGTCGCTCTCCGAAATCGGCTTTCGACATGATTACCCGTGGGTGGAAATTCTCAGAGAGGATATCGCGCTGTTTGGCATCGATTCCAACAATGCCGGTAATGCAGGCTCCCACGACAATGCAATTGGCCGCATAGGGAAGTTCCAGCTCGAGGCGCTTGCCCGCCTATTACGGAAGCACCGGGATATTCCGATAAAGATCGTTGCGCTGCACCACAGTCCCAATATGCCAGAGCGGGCAACCCAGGTCAGGCGTAAGGGCACTGCAGATCCCGAATGGGTCAGGTATACCCATGAAATTCCCCAGGAAGATCGCTGGGCACTCCGTTATATGGCACTCACGCACGGAGTAAGGCTTATGGTGCACGGACATCTGCACGAGGACGAAGACAGGCGGGTCAATGGCATCCGAATCATCGGTGCGCCGAGCTCGACACAACCGGTTACCGAGGGCGCGCGATTCTTCTTCCAGTTTAACCGCTACGACGTCGTTAAAACCGATGCGAACAGTTACCGGATAAACAGGGAGGTGTGTCGGGTTAATCTGACGTGAACCCGGCTTTCTGTTCGAGTTGGCTGACTAACGAACCCGGAAAAGAGATGGTAATCCGCTACCGGTTGGCTGGGGACAGTTGGAAGCCGCTCAGGGGCGGCATACGACGTAGCCGCGGACGCCCATTTCCGCACACGCCGAAAAATAGGACATCAGCAGCCAGTAAAGCTGAACAAAATATGGAGGCGGCGCTACTCCGTTTTGCGCGTCATTGAATACCTGCTGCACCTGGTTGCGACTGAGGGAAGACGTTACAATGAATGCCCTCTGGAGGACGTCAGGAGTCGTCCGGACACTGTCCATTTTCTCTTCAATATCCGGCCGAGCGCCACCCCTCAACAACCGCGATATGGCTGTCTGCACCCCATCATTCCGGTACATATCATCCCACCGCTCGAGCTTCGCGGCTGTCATCTCGGCAGGAAGCGCCATTCGTCCCAGGTTCTTGATCGCCTGACCCACAGCATCATGAAACTTTGACGCGCTGAGCGACTGATCGCCATGCTTGGCATGATAAAAGCTGATCATTACCGGATTGGTCCCGGTGCTCAGACCAATAAAATCAGCCCATTCGTCACCAAGGTCATCGCACATCAGAACATCATCATGCGCTATGACATCAACAACGGCCCGGAAGACCGAATTTGCGGCAAACTCCGTCTGGTTGGCCTGAAATTGGCCCTTCTCGCTGTCGGCATTGTCCAGTGACTGCTCGACCTGAAGGTGCGCAAGGAATGTTTCCCCACCGCCGACCAACGCCTCATCCCGAAACAGGGAACCGTTGATATACGCAAGCGCGAGATCGCTGAAGAGCACCGTGAACAGGTCATTCTGATCCAGATAGCGTGCGAGAGGTTTTGCATCGGGATCAGCGCCTAGAGGTGTCGAGCATTTTTCTACCGAAATTCCAGCAATTTCAGCGAGATCTAATGTAGCCAACGAAACACGCGTTTTCCCGACCTTGAGATTGCCAATCTCGTCAGGATTCCCGGGGGCAGTGATCCGGAGTTTGTCGCCTTTGTCGACGATGGACAACGGAGATTCGATTGATTCAAGAGTAGCTTCAACCTGATCCTTGTCGAGTTCAACTGGCTGGCCATTCTCCGTGCGGACTAGCCGAACTCTCTCTTCAGCGTCGAAGATGTTTTCTGCAAGTCCGATTACATCAATGCCGACATAAGTAGGCTCTGTATCTTGATTTAATGACGACAGGTCGAGAGGTCTCGCAAAGTTTCGAATGAATGAAGAGACTTCGCCGGCATCGGCCTCCAGTGAGGTGATGATCCGCTTTGCCCACGCGATCATTTCCTGATGGCCCGCCCGATCGGAGCGCTCCGAAATCCGTCCCGTGCTGGGCGTGGCAGAATACACCCCGTCTGGGCGCTTTACACTGTATCCCTGGGGGATGAATCGGCTCGCACTTGTTGTAGCGATCGTGTTTTCCAGATCTCTTGCTTCGAGTGACTTTGAACGAAGCGCCTGTCTGGAGACGGACATGTTGCGAAGCCTCAGTTTCTCGAATGTTGCTTCATTTGTCGCAATTGCGCGCTCGACCCGCCCGTGGCCGACCTTCTCGAGATATTCACTTTTGAATGATGACGGCAGGTCGAGGCCCGATTTAAACAACGCAACATAATCCCTGCATTCGATAAGCATCAGGAAACCGAAGATCCGCTCAATGGCTCCGGCAGCAGGTTCGAGAAATGATACTTCTCGCGCAAACGAGAAACAAATGGCGGAGTATTTTGTACCATTGCTTGTCACCCGGATTGCCCGGAACAGGTTTTGGGTGGGCTCTTCGGCAGCAGCTCGCAAGTCCACGAACAGCTTGTTTATAGCGGCATTGGTGAGCTGCCTTTTGCGACGAAAGAAGTAACCGGCGCGGTTGATATCCAGGTGCTGGATCATCGGGATTTCTGCCTTTTCCTGAATTCAAGTCGCCGGACGAAATTGATTCATCGCTGGCGAAACACCACAAAAATCCCCTTAGGGGGCAGCAGCGTTCCAAATTCCGCTAATGCCTTGAGCTAACATCAATTCTTAGTGTTTTCATTAGTTCGAATTTCTGAATACTCACCAAAGTATTATCACGCAAGGAATGTAAATCGCTCGCTCTGCAAATATGCCTTCAACCTTTCGCTGACACAACGACAACCGAAAATATAGCCATACTGTGTACTGAATAATGATTGGCGGAAATTGATTGCGCCTATAAGAGGTTCTTCTCGTTTTAGACGCCCACCACATGGCTCAAAGCGGCGATTAACGTGACTATGCCGGCTATTGCTAGTCTTTGGTCGGAAATCACTTTCGCTTTCCGAGGTGAGGTGTCCAACGATCAATCATGGCCTCTTCGCTTTCTTCATCGTGGACTTCGTCAGAGTACGTCTCATCAACAATCGAGGGGCAATGCAGGATTGTGAGTGTTTTTCCGTATGAGCCGAGGCCGATTACCTCTTCCGTTGCGAGAACTGATTTTTCACCGCCGAGCCAATCAAGAAGATCAATCTCGCCTTCGTCTCGATCCGCACTCAAAATTCGATCACGATCTTGATTGAACGCCGCTGTGGCAGTGTCCTTCGGCACGGGCTCGCCTCGTTTCAACCAACTTAAACCCCTTACACTCTTTATGCCGTCCGAAAGACAACAATAATCCACCTTTTCACCAGTCGAGAGGACGACAGCAATCGCATCTTCGGTTAGTTCTGCGTAGCGAATTGCAGTCGCTTCAAGGGACGTCATGCAGACACCAGCAACGTGTTCGACCGCTGCAAATCCAGGATCAGCTTTGCCTAATTGTCGTTTGAACATTCTCTCGGGCATCAACAATCCCGAGGCAAAATTATCGGCTTCCATTTCATAAATATCGCCAGAGGCGAACCCAGCTTTCGACGCATGGATGTCACTCTCCGACATGATCTGGTCGATGTGCCCGTCCAGAAAAAAATGACCGAGCTCATGGGCGATGCTAAAACGCCTGAACCCCTCGCTGTGAACATGGGTAGCATACATTATTCCGAAGTTGTCACCGTGGCGTAGCAGCATACCGGAGACCCCTTTTGCCGTATCCGGTTTTGCCATGACGGTGATAGCATTCGCAGCGGCGATCCTAGCGGGGTCCACAGGTAAATCCGTGTAGCCATGTTCGCGCGCAACTTTGCCGCCTAGCTGCTTCGCCATTTTTAACTTGAATGCCGCGTTCACTGAACTATCGATCTTTCTTGCTTTGGTCCTTTCGGCCCGAGAGCATTTTGAGAAAGTCCTCCGCCAGCTCCCGATCATCCCCAGATAACTCGCTTACGTGCCGATAAAGTGGATCTCCCGCTTCGGTAAGCCCTGGGTCATCAACTCTGCCCAATAAATAATCCGTGCTCACTTCAAGAGCGTTTGCCAACTTGCGCAATGTTGCAAATGACGGCTTTCGTGAACCACTTTCAAAATGGGCAATAGAACTTGGCGGCATGTCCGCCTTTTTTGCCAGTTCGGACTGGCTCCACTGCCTCAAATCTCGAGCCGCTTTTAATCGTTCACGAAAAATATCCGATGGATCACGATCTAGGCCCATGGCGAACTCGACATGTTAAACTTGACTCCTTTTGATGCTCGATGCATATTTATTTGGGGCATAAATTACATGTCTATTTCGACAATAGCAAGATGACCAGGTGGGTTTGATATGGGCAAAGAGCACGTCGGGCACAGCGACATTCGAAAGTTTGCAGAGGAACGGGTGAACCTTCCAAAAGAGAAGGCCGGCGAATACCGGCAGCAGGTTAACAGCCTCCGGGATCGATTGGAGGCATACCTCGGCGAGCACCCGGACTTTTCACTGCGGCGCATGATGCTCTCTGGGAGCCTGGCGAAAGGGACGGCGTTGCGTTCGCTCAATGACATCGATCTGGCGTGTTACGTAAGCGGTGATTCGGCACCGAATAGCACCTCCGATCTCCTGAATTATTTGGCGGAGAAGCTTCGGACAATCCCAAATCTCAACGCGGATCAAGTCAAGCCGCAGACATATTCGGTCACGATATCGTTTCGTGGCTCCGGGTTGGACGTGGATGTCGTCCCGATTCTTTATCGGGGCGACCCGGATTGGTATGGCGATCTGGTTAGCCAGGATGATGGATCGTTTTTGCGCACCTGCATTCCGCGCCATATCGAGTTCATTCGTAAACGGAAAGCTGTCCATCAGACACATTTTGCTCAGGTTGTGCGGCTCGCCAAGTTTTGGGCTGCGCAAATGAAACGCGAACGCGATGGGTTCCGATTTAAATCCTTCATGATCGAGCTTCTTCTTGCCAAACTTGCTGATCAGGGCCTGGATTTCTCGGATTACCCGGAAGCCCTTCAGCATCTTTTTACATACATAGCGAATACGGATTTGCAGGAGCGGATCGTCTTCACGGACTATTACGATCTCGCGGCTGTCGGGATGTTCTCCGACCCGGTTCAGATTATTGATCCGGTGAACGAGGAGAACAATGCGGCGCGGCTCTACACAGTGAACAACGCCGGCATGATTGCTGATGCGGCGATGGATGCCGGGGATGCGATCGATGCCGCCCTGTTGGCCCCGACAAAACAAGAAACCGTTCGCTATTGGCAAAAAGTGTTCGGCCCGAGTTTTCAGGTATAGGAACAAGAAATGAGCTCGAGCTACACGATAACCGAGGCCCAGACGTTCACCGTCACGCATGCGCGGCATATGGTGGCGAAGGTCGCTGCTGACCTGAAGCGGATGCAACGCTTGTATGGTGAACCCAGTGATGCAGACATCCAAGAGTATGAGGCCGAGGTAATCACACTTCTCAAAGACGGTTATCTGGGTGCTGTTTGGTACGGCTTCAGACGCAATGGCGAGTGGATTGAGCCGACGCTCCAATACACGGCCAGCGACCTTGCCAATGATGCGACCGCCGATGATGATCCTGGCCGGATTAAGCCGCGAAAGGATATCGACGGGGCCGCATTCTACACTTTTCTTGAATACAGTGCTGCCTGGGGCAATCTGACGGATGCGCAGAAGGAGTTGTACAAAGGAGGGCTTCCGTTCAAACGAACGAACGCCAGTTCCCCAAGCATAAACGGTTATTTGGAAAGTGATCGTACCTATTCCTCGGGCGGTCGCTCTCTTAGCCGTGCTAGCGTGAGAGGCTATTGACGATGGCGCAACCGACACTCGATGAATTGTTTGAGCGCCGGATCATTTATCCGGATTTCGAGCCACAAGAGCGTTTGGCCAGATTAGTTGGCTTGGACGGGCATAAAGCACGCCTCGCTAAGATGCTGGGGGTCCTGATAAACCCAAAAGGCATTCAAGAATGGGCCGCTCGGCACCATTCTGGTGCGGGTCAGTTGGTTAAGGATGTTCTTCGCCGACCGCCGCTCGTCGTTCTTGCCGGCGATGTCGGGTCGGGCAAGTCCGAACTCGCTGAAACCATCGGCGACAAGGTGGCGCGCCAAGAACATATTGAGATTACGTTATTTCCCCTCAGTCTCTCGACACGGGGTGAGGGACGAGTTGGCGAGATGACACAGCTTGTTTCCGCGGCATTTGACTACACCGTTGCAGAGGCTGAAAAGTTGAAGTCGGAGAGCGGCGGTGCGCGTGGGGCTGTCATTCTTCTGGTTGATGAGGCAGATGCCCTGGCGCAATCGCGTGAAGCAGCCCAGATGCATCACGAAGACCGAGCTGGCGTGAATGCATTTATCAGGGGGATTGATAGAATTGCGAACGGTCGGTTGCCCGCTGCTGTTATCATGTGCACAAACCGATTGAATGCTCTTGATCCCGCGGTGCGCCGACGCGCTGCGGATATTCTTCCGTTTTCTCGGCCGAGTGATGAGCAGCGATATGCAGTGCTCTCAATCGCGCTATTGGAACTCGGATTTACCAAACCACAAATCGAGACCCTGGTGGCAGCCACAGGTGCGACGAAAGATCGCAAATACGGTTTTACGTTTTCTGATATTACGCAGCGGTTGTTGCCAAATATCGTTCTCGATGCTTATCCGTCTTCACCGGTGTCGCCGGAACGAGCACTCGCTATCGCCTCGCGAATGGTCCCAACGCCGCCATTTACGGATAAGTCATGACAAAAGAACATTCGTTGCCAGACATGCTCTCATCGATGCATAGCGACATCGAGCGGCGCCTTCGCGACGTTCGTATAACTATCGGACATCCGGGTACGAAAGGCGATGCCAGTGAGAAGGTCTGGCTAAGTCTTCTCAAGAAATATCTGCCCGAGCGCTATCAAGCGGAGAAGGCCTTCGTCGTGGATAGTCAGGGCAATGTTAGCGATCAAATTGATGTCGTTGTATTTGATCGACAGTATTCGCCGTTCATTTTTGTCATCGAGGGCGAGATGTATGTGCCCGCCGAGAGTGTTTATGCGGTCTTTGAGTGCAAGCAGTCGGTAGATGCGGCACTAATTGAATACGCACGGGGAAAGGTAGCAAGCGTTCGTCGACTCTCGCGGACAAGCTTGCCGGTTCAACATAGCGACGGAGAGAAACCACCGAAACCGCTCCACCATATTATAGGCGGAATCTTGTCACTTGAAAGCGAGTGGAACCCGCCAATGGGTGAGGCTCTTTTGAGAGCGCTGGGCGCGGGGAATGAAGAGGATCGCCTGGATCTCGGATGCATAGCCGTCCACGGATACTTTGGTTTTGACGCCAGCAAAGGTGAATACAGTTTTGAGATGGGCAAAAAGCCTGCGACGGGGTTTCTTTTTGAGTTGATCGCCCGTTTACAGGTACTTGGGACCGTACCTGTTATCGATATACGGGCGTATGCCAGATGGTTGGAATAGTTAGAGCGTATAGTCGTGGTGCCGAATAATTAACGATATGTTGCCGATAACACTTTTCGGCTAATTCTGATAATCAAGTTGACCTTGCCCCCTGTAACTCCCCCACTCGTGAGTAGAGTCTGTTCTGGTTTTGCTCTGTTTGGGCTCGGTGATCAACAGGCCCGAGAGCGGAGCCGTTGTTCCTCAATGGCGAGAAGGCCGTCGGCCTACGGGGCCGTT
This sequence comes from uncultured Rhodospirillaceae bacterium, assembly GCA_963972065.1. GTDB lineage: Bacteria > Pseudomonadota > Alphaproteobacteria > Rhodospirillales > Casp-alpha2 > UBA1479. The sequence continues at coordinate 11,784 of CAXAVJ010000011.1, read as the reverse complement.
CCATTGACGGCTGCGATGATGTTGTCCTCATTGGCCGAGGCAAAGCAACATTCTACTTCGCCCCAAGCAAGTTTCGGAGTGCCAGCCCCACCTGCTGTTGCGCCATTGGCGCGGCGACGGAATCTACATCGTCGCCGGCTCCGAAATAAGAGAGGTAATACTCGCCCCCATCGTTTCGGAGAAACACGTTCAATAATGGCGTCCCTCGGAAATGGATGCCGATTCCAGTGTCGGAAAGCCCATGGATATACCGGCGTTCGAAGCTCCTGAACTTCGGATGCCGTGAAATTTTCGTCAGAAAGCTCCGTAGGCTTAGCCATTCGAAATAATCCCCGCCGGCGTATTGTACGAGGTAGATACTCGTATCGAGTTCTCGGTCGCTAAGGTCTAACGGGGTCAAATCCGGCGTGGCCGCCTCGGCGGTCAAGATACCGGCATGGGGGTGAACCGACGGCAAAGGGTTGTCGACCTTTGCGCCTTGGGGCTTGGTTCCGATCAACCCCTGATCTGTTGGGATTGGCCGAAGAACGAAACCTTGGTTTTCGGCATGTGCCGAAGGGGGGGCCGAACCGAGGGCAATAGCCGCCATGGCGGCAAAACAGAAAGCTCGCACTTTTTCTCTCTCCTGAGTCGTCGTTTGGCCGTGAGGCCCGCAAACATGGGCTGAGATCCGAGGGCGATCTCTGAGCACGAAAACCGGATCATTATCCGGAAATCGACTAATAATCGTATTATTATACGATTTCTGAGAATTAATCGTATTTTGCTCTGTTTTCAAGCATCAAACCCGGATTGATGATCCGGGTATGGATGTTAGAAAACGCCTTGCAGGCCGTCTGCGGGTCCTGCGGAAGCGGCGAGGGTTAACCCAGGACCAGCTATCGGAAAAGATCGGTCGATCCGTAGATGCGGTATCGAACCTCGAACGCGGCAAGAGTCTGCCTAATTTCGAGACGTTGGAGCGTCTTTCCCAGGAATTGGGAGTGCCGATACGCGATTTTTTTGATTTCAACGAGGACGACCTGAGTCCAGCGCGTTCGGCTGCACTAGCAGAATTGATGGATATCGCGCGTTCGCTTTCCGATGAGGACCTGGGCATCGCCCTTGCTCAGGCGAAGGCTCTGACTCGACGGCAGGCGTAACCATTCGGCGAACGTGTAGCGCGCGTGCCGGCAATCATTGGGCCGATTTGACTACAAGCATTAAACATCCATGGCGTTTTGTCGCTGCGTAGCCTGCCGAACAGGCCGTCGGTCGACCGGCCCAATCTGTTAAATACGTTATATCCGTTGATCTCCTTTGGCACTGCGCGAAAGGAGACCAAGCATGCCACACCCGAAAGACACGACCGAACCCCAAGTAACCGATGGCCGATCCACCGATCGATACGGTAACTGCGGTTGGATCAATCAAAGGCTGATCAGCGGGATAGAATATGTGCCCGTCGACAGCCTAAAGGCCTATGCAAACAACCCGCGTCGCCATCCCAAACGCCAACGGAATCGGCTCGACCGTAGCTTGGCGGCGTTCGGGTTCGTCATGCCGGTCATCGTCGATGACGAGAACGTTGTGGTCGCCGGCGAGGCTTTGACGGAGGCAGCCCGGCGCCGCGGATATACGGAAGTTCCGGTTGTCCGTGTTCGCCATCTAGCCCCGGACGCTATCAAGGCGCTCAGGATCGCGCTCAACCGTTTGCCGGAGCTCGCCGAATGGGACGAGGAAAAGCTGGCCTTCGAGTTCCAGGCATTGGTCGAAGTCGATTTCGACGTCGAATTGACCGGCTTCGATAATGCGGAGGTCGACTTGACGATTGACCACGCCTTCGCGCCCGTCGCAGCCGGTCCGGCGGACGATGTGCCTCCCGTGGGAGGCGAACCCGTGACGCGCCTGGGTGATCTGTGGCTGCTCGACGAGCATCTCGTTCTTTGCGGTGACGCCCGAGAGGCGGAGGCTTACGCCGTCGTCCTGCAGGGGCGCCTGGCCACCATGGTCATAACAGACCCGCCGTTTAACGTCCGGGTCCAGGGCAACGTCTGTGGTTCGGGGACCATCAAGCACGACGAATTCGTCATGGCCTCGGGCGAGATGTCGGACGACGAATTCCGGGATTTCCTTGAAGCCTTTATCCGCAATCTGGTCCAGTCGACGGTGCCGGGGTCTCTCCACTTCATCTTCATGGACTGGCGGCACCTTCGCGTGTTGCAGGAGGTCTGCGACAGGTTCTACGGGCCCCAGGTAAACCTTTGTGTCTGGGTCAAGTCCAACGGCGGCATGGGCTCCCTCTACCGGTCAAGGCACGAACTGGTCGTCGTCTACAAGAATGGCACGGCGCCCCACGTCAACAACGTCCAGCTCGGCCGCTACGGCCGCAACCGCACGAACGTGTGGGAGTACGAGGGCGCCAACAGTTTGTCGGCCGAGCGGCGGGCGGACCTGGCGCTGCATCCGACCGTGAAGCCCGTGGCCATGATCGCCGACGCCATCCGGGATGCCTCCGACCGTGGCGACCTGGTCCTCGATCCATTTCTCGGGTCGGGGACGGCGGTGATCGCCTGCGAGCAGACGGGGCGCGTCTGTGCGGGCCTGGAACTGGATCCCAAATACGTGGATGTCATCGTGCGCCGGTGGCAGGCCTACACGGGCAACAAGGCGCGCCACGCGGACACGGGCATGACCTTCGATGAGATGGCCGACCTGCGCCAGGGCAAAATGCTTCTCTTGCCGCCGCCGGCCACCGGTGGGGAGGCGTGACATGACCAAGAAGGATTACGAGGTCGGCTACGGTAAGCCGCCCACGGCGACCCGGTTTAAGCCTGGTCAGTCCGGCAACCCCAAGGGTCGTCCCAAGGGCAGCAGAAACCTGAAGACCGAGCTGCTTGAAGAAATGAATGAACGCATCGCCGTTCGTGAAGGCGGGGCGTCGCGAAAGGTTTCCAAATTGCGTGCGGTGTTGAAGGCGCTGACTGCAAAAGCCGTCCACGGCGATCCTCGGGCGGCCAACCTGGTCCTTAATCTGGTGATGCGCCTCCTGCTGCATGATCAGTCTGACCCACCGCAGAGCGAACTCACCAAAGCGGACGAGGAAATTCTGGCGGAATTCGAAGCGGAGATTCTCAAGGCAGCCAAGGTCAAGGAGACCGACGATGGATAAGCAAGACACCTTGAACGCGCTACTGCGTAGCCGGCTGGAACCAATGATCCGGAAAACATTCGAAACCCTGAACCCGGGTGTCCGGTTTCTGCCGAACTGGCATATCGAAGCCCTCGCGTACAAGTTGGAACTTTGCGAACGGCGGGTAGTCAAACGCCTGATCGTGTCAATGCCGCCCCGATACCTGAAATCCGAGATATGTTCGGTCGCTTTCCTCCTGTGGATTTTCGGGCGGGACCCAAGCGTCCGGATTATTGCCGGCAGCTATTCCGAAGACCTGGCCCGGCATTTCGGTCGGGCGCGACAGAAAGTCATGGGGACGGATTGGTACCGATCGGCCTTTCGGCATGCCCGGTCCAGTTTGCGGAAGAACACGGAAAGCGAAATCGTTACCCGAGATGGGGGAGGCTGCTACGCGACCTCGGTCGGCGGCTCCCTGACAGGCAGGGGCGGGAACTTCATCGTGATCGACGATCCCATCAAGGTTGGCGGAGCAATGTCGCGCGCCGAAAGGAATGCCGTGAACGAATGGTACCGACATACACTTTTCACTCGGCTGAACGACAAAAAGAACGACGTCATCATCATTGTCATGCAGCGGGCGCACGTCGATGATCTTGCCGGGTATGTCCGAGAACTCGATGACTGGGAGATCCTCGAACTCCCCGCGATTGCTGATGAAGAGGCATGGATCCAAACCGGTCCGGCCCCCAATGATCGCTATCACCGCCTCCCCGGTGAGCCGCTTCATCCGGAACGGGAAGATATCAGCACTCTTGAGGCGATAAAAAAGGCGATTGGTGGCTACAGCTTCGGCAGCCAATACCAACAACGTCCAATTCCTATGACGGGGAACCTCATCAAGCGGGAATGGCTGAAATGGATTGATAAAGCGCCTAACTATTTTGACTGCGACGCCGTCTACCAAAGCTGGGACACCGCGATCGGGACGGAATCGTCGAACTCATATTCGGTCTGTACGACCTGGGGAGTTCGCTCGGGGAAATACTATCTGTTGCATGTGTTTCGTGAACGGATCGAGGTGCCGGACCTATTGGAGGCGATAAGGTCGCTTGCGGAAAAGTTTCATCCGCAGGTGGTTCTGGTCGAGGACACGAGCAGCGGCGCAACGCTCCGGCACCTTGTGAACCTACCGAAAGGAACAAGCCTGATCCCTGTCAAAGCTCCGAGGATGGATAAAGAGGCCCGGCTTTCATTGACCGCGCCCATGTTTGAAAGCGGGTCGGTTTTTGTTCCCACGGACGAGCCTTGGTCTGCGGATTATGAAGACGAACTTCTTTCATTCCCCGAGACGCGGTTCAACGATCAGGTGGACTCGACATCCCAATTCCTTCTCTGGGTTCTCGACCCTCAAGGCGGACATCGGAAGCATGCCGTAGCAAGCCGCGCCGGAATTTCAGTGAGAAATGGGCGCTATGTCACCTCAAGGCCCCGGAAATATCACCCAATGAGAGATCCAAAAAAGAGGTGGCGATAATTTAAGGTTCCAAGGTGTGCTCGCGTTCCGGCGTTAGTGGTTTGGCTGATCACGGCAATTGTTCAAATTCGACTGGACTTCTGCTGGAAACAGAGCAGTACATGTGCCTGTGCAGAGGGGACCGGATTAGGCCCCTGAAACGCCTCCAACCACCGCCCGCTCGGACCGGTCTCGCGACCGGCCGAGGTCTGGGCGGTGGAAGCCCCGTACCCGCGGGGACCCGATCAAGGAGGCGAACATGACCGCCAAGACCAAACCCCACCCCACCAAGTCCGAGTCCATCTTGAAACTTGTTTCCCGGCCTGCAGGCGCCAGCCTGGGAGCTCTGGAGAAGGCGACGGGCTGGCAGCCTCACAGCGTCCGTGCTGCCCTCACCGGCCTGCGCAAGGCCGGGCACGCCGTCGAGCGCGGCAAGGACCTGAAGGGCGTCACCGTCTATCGCATCGCCAAGGCTGAAGCAGCGGCGGACGCATGCTGATGCTCGACGACCTGGGCGGCATGACGACGGCGGAACTGCGGGCGGCTTGGGAAGAAGACCTGGGCCGCTCGCCGCCCGCCCGGGCGAGCGCTGGTTGGATGCGGTCGGTGCTCGCCTATCGCATCCAGGAGCGAAAGGGTCCACGTCTGTCTAACGCCACAAAGCAGGAACTGGAACGCATCGCCCGGGCGCTCGAGAAGGACCGGGGCCATCAGCCGAAACCGACCCGCCAGTTGAAGCCGGGCACGAAGCTGCTCCGGGAATGGAACGGCGTCGTCCATGAGGTCCTGATGCTCGACGATGGTGCTGAATATAGAGGAGTCCGCTTCCCCAGTCTCACGGCCGTCGCCAAGGAGATCACGGGAGCCCACTGGTCGGGCCCTCGCTTCTTCGGCCTGAAAACCAGGGGCAAAGCAGATGGCGGGTGAGCGGAAGCTGAACTGCGCCGTTTACACGCGCAAGTCGTCGGAGGAGGGGTTGGAGCAGGAGTTTAATTCCCTCGACGCCCAGCGGGAGGCTTGTGAGGCCTACATCGCCAGCCAGAAACATGAAGGCTGGCGCCTGCTGAAAGACCGCTACGACGATGGCGGCATCTCCGGTGGGACCATGGAGCGTCCGGGCCTAAAACGCCTGCTGGACGATGTGGAGGCGGGGAAGGTCCAGATCGTCATAGTCTACAAGGTGGATCGGTTGACTCGCTCGCTCACCGACTTCGCTAAGATCGTCGAAATTTTTGATTTACACGGTGCGTCCTTTGTCTCCGTTACCCAGCAGTTCAATACAACGAGCTCCATGGGGAGGCTCACGCTCAACGTGCTGCTCTCCTTCGCCCAGTTTGAGCGCGAGGTCACGGGTGAGCGCATCCGCGACAAGATCGCGGCGTCCAAACGCAAGGGCATGTGGATGGGCGGCAACCCGCCCCTCGGCTATGACTGCAGGGACCGGAAACTGGTGGTGGTCGGGGCGGAGGCGGAAACCGTCCGCTACATCTTTCGGCGCTATGTAGCTCTCGGCAACGTGCGGGCGCTGAAAGCCAACCTGGAAGCTGCCGGTATCGTCAGCAAGATCTGGACCTCGGCAAGCGGCCGTCGGATCGGTGGCAGGCCCTTCGCCCGCGGCGCCCTCTACCACCTACTGCAGAACCGCCTCTACCTGGGCGAGATCGTCCACAAGGACCGGACCTACCCGGGCCAACACGCGGCCATCATCGACCAGACGCTGTGGGACGAAGTGCAGGCGATGCTCGCTGCCAACCGGATCGGGCGCAGGCGCGGTACCAACGCCAGGGAGCCCAGCCTGCTTGCCGGCATCCTGTTCGACGAACACTGCCGCCGCCTGACGCCCAGTCACGCCAACAAGGGCGGGCGGCGCTACCGCTACTACGTCACCAATCCACGAGATGAAGACGGTCAGCCGGCAATTCGTCTGCCGGCCAAAGAGACGGAGAACGCCGTGCTCGCCGAATTAAGGCGGCACTTGGCACAGGAGAGTGAACTATCAGGCCGTGCTTCGGATGTGGAAGTCGATGCGGCCGAGTTCCTGCGAGCAAGCGTCACCAAGATTGTTCTTGGGAAGGCTGAGATTGAAATCCACCTTCTGGAAGTTGATCAGACGAAGGCGTCCATTCTGGCTGTTGAGTACGGACTGAGACGGCGCGGCGTCGAGGCGAAGTTGGTACTTAGCCCCGGTCTTCATCGGCGACAGCCGACGCTGGACCAAGCCCTGATCAAGGTCGTCGCGCGCGCAACTTATTGGAACAAAAGATTGATTGAAGGTCATATGCCTTCGATATCTGCCATCGCAAAATCCGAAGGTCTGGCACATACATATGTACTTCGGATTCTGAAACTTTCCGTCCTGGCACCGGATATCGTCAGAGCGATTCTAAGCGGAGAGCATCCGATAAACGTCACCGCCGAGAAGCTGACCCGATTGGCGCATCTTCCAGATTCCTGGGACGAACAGAGGCAAATTCTTGAACACCTCTAATGCCGGTTATTCCCAGCCTGGGCGGATATCCGTGCGATTACATTCAGGACAATGAATCGCCCAAGTTCTTTTGCCTTCTTTGCGGCGTTCGCGCGACTCTTCAGGAGAGAGCGTTTCTTCCTCAAATCGATGTCCGCAATTCAAGCAACGATAGCGGACCATTTCTGGCATCCGTGCACTCCGCCTTTCAGTGTTCCAGCCGTTCGATGAACATCTCCCATAAGAATTCGGCTGCCTCTTCCGGGGAGAAACGTCTGTCGTGGTTCCCGTGCATCCGCATTCCCATCGGTTTCAGGAACAACTCATGGCCGTCATCCTCGACGTGGATTGTCTCGTTGTAGGAGTTGTCCGCGTCGATGCTGAAACTCCCTTCCGCATAACCGATCCCTTCTGAGTATGACCTTTGCGATAACCAAATCTTGCACCGATTCTTGCTGTCGCCGTTCACATAAACGTCGCACGTGAATTTCAACGAATGGATCGTTTGGATTGTCGCGTCTACCTCCGGATATTGATTGCTGACGCTGTTGGCGGCCGTTTCAAAGTAGTGCTTGGCGGTGACAAAAGCGTCCCGCAGGAAGTTGTCTCGGTCGCGATCCGTGATCCTTCCTTTTATCTTCGGCACACGCGGTGTCTTGCCGATCTGCCCGCTTGTTGCTGGGCGCGCGGAATCTGGCAGAGGGTCATCGGACCGGGAGAGGTCGAACAATTCCATGCTTCCAGCGCCTTTGGGTAACTGCTGCACGCCAACTGAAGCGAACTGGATATTCGAACCACCCATCCGCGCGAGGGTGTGTTTGAAGGATGGGGAGCACCAGATACGGTTTGCCTCAACGACAGGTTCGATGCGGGCGGCGGCGTTCATCCCTTGACCGGAAACACCTGTAACTTCGCCGCCATCGATCTCAAGGGCGACGCTGTTCATGTCCAAGCCAATTCGGATCTGAACAGGGGAGGGGAAGCCCTCGTTCTCCCAATCTTCATTGCGGAAACGGTCGCGGAACCTCAGGGCTTCCTCGGCTATGATCGCCGGCGTGTTGCCGACCACGACAATCCCGTCGCCCCAAGTATTCGCGTGGAGAATGCCATCTACGGAACTCGCCTGTTTCGCCAGCGTTTTGACGAGGCCTGCAACCCGCGTCTTGAGCGCGTCGCCCTTGATCGTGGAAGACCCAACGATGTCAGCGTATAAAATTGCGCAGGTTCTCGACTCAGTGGCCATGGCTGGCGGTCCAGATTGGGTGTTGAGCGTCCAAACTGCATCCCGAATGTAACCGTCAAAACGGCCGACAGAGATTTTCGGGCCAGAACTAACCGTCTTATAGCTCGAGAGCATGCCACGAGGCGAATCGCAGGGGGATTCTGCCTATAAGCTTTTGAATTATAAATACGAATGCGGGAGACAGAAAAACCGGAGGTTTGTCCGGGACGGAATGGCGGAGAGGGAGGGATTCGAACCCTCGGTAGGCTTGCGCCCACAACGGTTTTCGAGACCGCCCCGTTCGACCACTCCGGCACCTCTCCTAAAGCCCTGAAAAATTGCGTCTTTTCAGAAGCCCGGCGGCGTCCGCCAAGACGCCGCCCGATATGTCGAAACCAAATATGGTCCGGGAACGCCCCTTTATAGCCGCGAATTTTTCCCTGTCCACTGGTTCGTCACAGGGGATAGGTTGCGCGTCTCGTGGCGGGCGTCGCCGAGATGGCCGCCGGAGGCCGTCGAGGGCGCCGGAACGCCTGCGTTTCCGGGCGTTACGGCCATTGACTTATGGGATTTGGCGGCTATAGTGCCGCCCTTCTGCCGATCCATAACGGGCGGTGGAATTAAAATAACCAAACAAGATCAACAATTAATAGGGTTCTGAAACGATGTACGCGGTTATCAAAACCGGCGGTAAGCAGTATCGAGTGACGTCGGGTGACGTCATTATCGTGGAAAAGCTGCTTGGCGAGCCGGGTGAAACGATTGAAGTTGGCCAGGTGATGATGCTGGGCGAAGAGGGCAAGGCCCCCACGTTCGGCACCCCCGTGGTCGAGAAGGCTGCCGTGTTCGCCGAAGTGCTGGAACAGCAAAAAGGCGACAAGGTTCTCATCTTCAAGAAGAAGCGGCGCCACAACTACCGCCGCCTCAAGGGCCATCGGCAGTTCGAGACGGTGCTGCGCATCGTCGACGTGAGCGCCACCGGCACCAAGCCGGCCGCGGCCAAGAAGGCGGCGCCGAAGAAGGCCGACGCCGAACCCGCCGCCGACGCCAAGCCGGCGAAAAAGGAATCCAAGGCGGCCGCCGACAAGGCTGACGCCAAACCGGCCGCGAAAAAGCCCGCGGCCAAGAAGGCCCCCGCCAAGAAAGCCGCCCCCAAAAAGGGCGAGGAATAAGGAGTAGTCACCGATGGCACATAAGAAATCCGGTGGTAGTTCGCGCAACGGCCGCGACTCAGAAGGCCGCCGCCTGGGCTTGAAGAAGTCCGGCGGTCAGGCTGTCGAACCCGGCAACATCATCGTGCGTCAGCGCGGCACCAAGTATCACCCCGGCGAAAACGTCGGCATCGGCAAGGATCACACGATCTTCGCCATGGCCGAAGGCCGGGTGAAGTTCGCGACCAAGGCCAAGGGCCGCACCTACATTTCGGTGGAGCCGTCGGTCTGACGGACTGAACGGCCATTCGCGACTTGAAATGCGCGGGGGAATGGCCAGCCATTCCCCCGTTTTTCGTGTCGGATGCAAGGTGTAGGTTCTCGCAATGAAATTCCTCGACGAAGCGAAGGTGTTCGTGAAAAGCGGCGACGGCGGCAGCGGCTGCATGTCGTTCCGGCGCGAGAAGTACATCGAATTCGGCGGCCCCGACGGCGGCGACGGCGGGCGCGGCGGCGACGTCATCATCGAATGCGCCGACGGTCTGAACACGTTGATCGATTTCCGCTATCAGCAGCATTTCAAGGCCGGGCGTGGCAACCACGGCATGGGCAAGAACCGCACCGGCGCCGGCGGCAAGGACATCACCCTCAAGGTGCCCGTCGGCACGCAGATCCTGGACGACGACAAGGAAACCGTGCTGGCCGACATGACCCGCGTGGGCCAGCGCATCGTTCTGCTGAAGGGCGGCGACGGCGGGCTCGGCAACGCGCGGTTCAAGACGTCGACCAACCAGGCCCCGCGCAAGACCATCCCCGGCTTTCCCGGCGAGGAACGCTGGATCTGGCTGCGCCTGAAGCTGATCGCCGACGCCGGCCTGGTCGGCCTGCCCAACGCGGGCAAGTCGACCTTCCTGGCGGCCTCATCGCGGGCCAAGCCGAAGATCGCTGATTATCCCTTCACCACCCTGCATCCCAACCTGGGCGTGGTCATGGTCGATCAATGGTCCTTCGTGCTGGCCGACATCCCGGGCCTGATCGAGGGCGCCAGCGAGGGGGCGGGCCTGGGCACGCGCTTTCTCGGCCATGTCGAACGCTGCCGCGTGCTGCTGCATCTGGTCGACGGCACCCAGGAAGACGTGGCGGCGGCCTACAGGCAGGTGCGCCATGAAATGAAGGCCTACGGCGGCGGCCTGGCCGACAAGACCGAAATCGTGGCCCTTAACAAATGCGACGCCCTGACCGACGACGAGATCAAGGAACAGCGCAAGAAGTTGGCCCGGGCGGCCAGGTGCAAGATGGCCGACGTGATGCTGGTGTCCGGCGTATCCGGCAAGGGCGTGCCCGAGGTGCTGCGCGCCTTGGTTGCCGAGATCGGCGGGGCACAGGATGCCGAGAAAGCCGCCGAAGCGGGCCCGGCGGAGGAGGAGGCCTGGCGGCCATGACCGGGACTCCCGCCCTCGCGGACGGCACGCGGGTCATCGTCAAGATCGGCTCGGCCCTGCTGGTCGACAAGGAACGCGGCACCGTCAAGCGCGCCTGGCTGGAAACCCTGGGTGCCGACCTGATGAAGCTGCGCGCGCGCGGGCACGAGGTCGTCATCGTGTCCTCCGGCGCCATCGCCATCGGCCGCCGGCATTTGGGCTTGCCGGTGCGCGGCAAGCTGAAGCTGGAGGAAAGCCAGGCCGCCGCCGCCGCCGGCATGGTGCGTCTGGCCCATGCCTATCAGGAAGTTCTGGGCGTCTACGACGTGACGGTGGCGCAGGTGCTGCTGACCCTGGACGACAGCGAGAACCGCCGCCGCTACCTCAACGCCCGCAACACCATCGACCAGATCATCCGCCTGGGCGCCGTGCCCTTGATCAACGAGAACGACACCGTGGCGACGGACGAAATCCGCTTCGGCGACAACGACCGCCTGGCCGCACGCGTGGCCGCCATGGTATCCGCCGATACCCTGGTGCTGCTGTCGTCGTCGGATGGGCTGTATGAAAGCGACCCGAGCCAGGATCCCGACGCGATTCACGTGCCCCTGGTGACGGGCGGCATCACACCCGAGATCGAGGCCATGGCCGGCATCAATAAGACCGACGACGGGTCGGGCGGCATGGTGACCAAGCTGGTCGCCGCGCGCATGGCCATGGCCGCCGGCTGCCGCATGGTGATCGCCAATGGGATGGAAGATCATCCGCTCGCCCGCATGGAAGCGGGGGGCCGGGTCACCTGGTTCCTGCCCGATGCCAACCCGTTGACCGCGCGCAAGCAGTGGATTTCGGGTTCGCTGAAACCCGGCGGCGCCGTGGTGGTCGACGACGGGGC
>CAXAVJ010000010.1:0-60292 GCA_963972065.1 uncultured Rhodospirillaceae bacterium | reverse complement strand
CAGGGTCAGCGTCACCATGTCACCGTTGGCGACATGGGCGACCTCGTGGCCCAGCACGGCCTCGACCTCTTTCCGGTCCATGGTGTTGAGCAGGCCCGTGGAGACGGCGACCAGGGCGTTGTTGCGGTTCCAGCCCGTGGCAAAGGCGTTGGGCGAGCCGTGGTCGAAGATGCCGACCTCGGGCATGCCGATACCGGCCTGTTTGGCCTGCCGGGCGGCTGTATCGACCAACCATTGTTCCGTCGGGTTGGCGGGCCGGGTGATGACCTTCACCCCCATCCCGGCCTTGGCCATGGTCTTGGACAGGAACAGGGAGATCAGCGCCCCGGAAAAACCGATGACGGCGGAATAGACGATCAGCGCGTTGATGTTCAGGTCGACGCCATTGGCCTGCAGCAAGCCATCCAGCCCGAGCAGGCGAAAGGTCAGGCTGATCAGTGCGACGATCGCCAGGTTGGTGCCGAGAAACAGCAGAATCCGCAGCATCGATTTGTCCTTAGCCCAAGAAAAGGCGCACCCCCATGGGAACGCCGAAATTCTGGAAGATATCTAGGCTGCCGGGCGGCCGCCGCAAGGGCTTTGGCCGCGGAATTTCCAACGGCCTCAGAAACCGAGCGTCGCCGCGTATTCCCGCCACCCGCCGAATTCGGAAATGTCCTTGTGTTTGCCTTCCGCCATCTCGCGGGGATAGAGGATTCCATCCAAAATCCGCCCGTCGTCCAGTTCCACCGGGCCGCAGTACAGCCCCGGCGGCTCCCCGGCTTCGACCTTGGCCCAAATCTCGTCGCTCATTTCATAAATCTCGCCGGGGACGGAAATCCCGCCCTCGCCCACCCTGTACATGCCGGGATGGATATCGCCGATGGAATGAAGCCGGTATTCGGGCACGGTCCGGGCTTCGCCCAGGAAAGCCGCGCCCTCGAGATTGCCGTTCAAGGCCAGCCCGCGCATCAGGGTGCCGTTGACGAACAGGACCTTCGTCATGCGGCGACTTGCCCTTTCCGCCCGTCCGTGCAGCCGACGATCATACGCAGCATGCGCCGGGGCTCGGTATAGTCATCGACCGCGCAATGCATGCTGGAACGATTGTCGACGCCGACCAGGCTGTTCAGGGTCCATTTGTGGCGGTACTGGAATTCGGGTTTCAGGGCGTGCTCGAACAGTTCGGCCAAAAGGTCGTCGCTTTCCGCCTGCTCCAGTTCGTTGATGCGCATGGAATAGCCCGGATTGACGTAAAGGATCGGCACGCCGGTCTTGGGGTGCGGGCGGACCACGGGATGGATCACGTCCGGATGGGCGGCTTGCTGTTCCGGCGTCAGGGTCGGCGTCGCGCCCAGGGTGTTCCAGCCCCAGCGATGGGTGCAGGTCAGGCCGTCCAGCCGCGCCTTGGTCTTGTCCGGCAGGGTCGCGTAGGCGGCCCGCATGTTGGCGACCATGGTATCCCCGCCCTTGGACGGCAGATGCGTGGAATACAGGAAGATGGCGTCCGACGGATTGACCTCGTAGGACAGGTCCGAATGCCAGAACGCCCCCGCCGGCTTGGGCGTGGTGCGGCTTTCCGCCGTGCCCATGTTCTTGGCGATGATCGAAACCTCGAACCCGTCCGGGTGGTGGTACTGGTTCAGAATGTGCGGAACCAGCGGGCCGAACCGGCTGCCGAAATCGCGCAGCCAGGGCACGTTTTCCTCCAAATCGGGAATGACGATGGCGATATGGTCGAGCATGGCCTGCTCCACCGCGCGGAAATCGTCATCGGTCAGGGGCTTTCGTGAATCCAGACCGTGGATTACGGCGCCCATGGGGGCGTCCAGGGGTTCGATCTTAATCGTCATGAATGGGCCTCCGTTGCGTTTTTCCAAACTATATCATTCCGCTGCCCACCGGTTCCAGAAATGGAAAACAGACCAAAATAATCATACCCCTGTGTGGTGTTCGCTTGGTGGTATGCCAGATAATCCACTACTCTGTCCCGGGAAGTGCCTTGGAGGAGGTGATATGGGAGAGGTGCCGATGGCCATCAGCCACGGTCCGGCGATGAGTGCGGTCGAGGGACCGTTTGCCGAACAGACATGGGATTTCACGACCCCCGCACTGCGCTGGCTGCTTGATCATTGGCTGGAAAAGCGGGGCGATCGGGATTGCCCGCGCTGGCGCGACATCGACCTGCCCTCCATGTACAAGTATGCGCCCAACATCGTCGTCAAGGACGCCGTCGACGGCGGCCGTGATTTCCGGGTCCGGTTCTGGGGCACGGCCGTCACGGAATGGCTGCGGATCGACGCGACGGGCAAGCTGCTGAGCGAGTATTTCCCCGCGAACGGGCGGGAACGCATCCTGGAATCGCACCGTCAGGCCTTGACCGGCGACATACCGGTCCGCCGCTGGGGCATCAGCGTCTACCCGGAGCGCAGTTATGTGGCGTTCGAAACCATCACCCTGCCCCTGGCAAACGATGCGGGAGAACGCGCCCATATTATTTCCATGAGCCTGTACCGGATGGTCGATACGCACGCTTGATCCTTCTGCGTCGCGTGTTCCGCCCCTTGGACGTTTAGAGTCCGAAAGATAACCTTTTCGCAATTATGCTGAAAGTCAGCCCCCATCGCGTTGACCGGCGGCGAGCCGTAACCCAATGGGTTGTCCCGCGTGCATTATTAGGTCTAAAATCAAGTTCTTGGGGTGGGGAGAGCCCAGGTGGGAGGCTCTTCTATGTCGATATCGCGCAGCAACTGCGCATCGCGCAGCGCAACATTCTTTTTCGAACAGACGCAATCCTTTGATGCCTGGGAGCTTCGTTGGTTGCTGGAGTACTGGCAAGGCCTGTGCGACGGCTCCGACTGTCCCCGGTTGATCGATGTCGGTCTGCCGGCCATCGCGCGCCAAGCGCCGAAGATCATCGTGCGTGACGCCATCGACGGAGGGCGCGATTTCGTCAACCGTTTCTGGGGCAGCGAGTTGCGAACCTGGCTTGGATTCGACGGCACGGGTCAGCGAATATCGGAATACTTCCCGCAGCACGCCCGCGGCGCCATGCTGGACTCCCAGCGCCTTGCCCTAACAAGCGATATGCCTATGCGCCGCTGGGGTGTCACCGCCTATGCCCGCCCCAATTCGGCGACCTATGAGGCGATCGACCTGCCGCTCGCGGACGATGACGGTGCCAGGGCGCATGTGTTGTCGATGTACGTGTACCGCTCCGATTTTCTGGGCGCTCAGCCCGATCCGGCACCGTTGCCCGGCGAGGTCGGGAACGCCGCGTCCTGGCCCCCGCGAAGCCGCCAAAGCGCGGAACCCTGAGGAGCCTCCACCATCTCGACGGTCAGGGTTTCCCCGGGCCGCACGTCCACCACCAGCCGGTTATTGGCCGCCATATAGTAGGGCAGCGGCCCGCCGGGGATGGCCGCCTGCGCCGGGCGCACCAAGGGCTCTAGCCCGGCGATGGTATGGTGATGGCCGCCCATGTCCAGAACCTCGCCCGCCTTGAATTCGCGGGTCGCGCGGCCGACCAGATCGAACGCCGGCCGGGGTGTGCGCCCGCTGGTCGGCATGCCGCCCTGTGCCGCGGCGATGATCGAAGCCGCCGCCTCGATCCCCAACAGATGCACCGGGTTATGCAACAGGCCGTAATTGCCGCAGGAACTGACCGGGATTCCCTTGGCCTTGATAACCTGCCAAGTCTCACGATCAGTACAACGCACGATCACGAACACGCCACCAGCCAGGCTCAGCTCATCGAACCGGCGCAGGCAGTTAACGATGTCGACCACGCCGCCGCCCGCTTCCATCAGGATGCCACCCTCGGTTTCCGGCCGGAACACGTCGGGCAGTTCCACGGTGCGCGCCAAAGGCGCATGGAAGGCGTCGAAATCCGGGCGCAGGCCCGTGGCGTTGCACACCAGCATCATCTCGCACAGATCCGGCACGGATTTCAGCGCCGTCGGACCCAGGGGCGCCGCCCGGTCGGCCAGAACCTCGGGAATATCAGCGCCGTCCAATTGCCAGTTGTCGGCGAAATCCGGCACGGCAAAGGTCTGACCGTGGTAGCTGAGCTCGCCCTTGGCGCGATGCCAGACCACATCGTACTCGCTGGCCTTGCCGGCCATCACGACCTCAAGCCCCAGAAGCTCGGCCCGCGAAATCAGGCCGATCAGCAGGCTCGGCTGGTCACCATCCGGCAGGGTGTAGACGACGCCCTTATCCGCCGCCAGCTTGGCCAACCAAGGGCCACAGACCGACGCTATTTCCTTCGACGCCAGGACCAGATGCTTGCCGGCCAGGATCGCCGCCTCGGACACCGCCGCCGCGGCCTCCGGCGCGCCCGTGGCCTCGACCACCAGGTCGATGTCCGTATCTACCAGCAGAAGACCGTCCGGCACCACGGCGACCTTGCCCGCCATCATGGCGTCCTGTGCGCTGGCCGCATCGCGGCAGATCTCGATGCCGTCCCCGGCCACGCCACAGCGCAGCAGCACGTTGACCGCCCGGTCCGGATCGATGTCCGCGACCACGGGCACGTCGATGGCGGGATGACCAAGGGACTGAGTGATCAGGCTGGCGCCGAATTCCCCGGCACCGACCAGGCCGACGCGTACGGGGGGTGCCGTGTCCTTGTAGATCTCGTTGAAATCGACCATCTATCCGGCCGCGATCAGAACGTGATGACCTGACGCACCGTATGGCCCTCGGCCAGATGGTCGAAGGCGGCGTTGATGTCCTCCAGGGGGATTTTCTCGCAGATCAGCTTGTCCACCGGCAGGGCGCCCCGCTTGTACATCTCGATGTAATGGGGGATATCGCGCTCGGGAATGCAGCTGCCGAGATAGCTGCCCTTGATGGTGCGTTCCTCGGTCACCAGGTTGACGTGCTGCACGGTCATGTTGGTGGCGGGATGGCTGAGGCCGCTGGACGTCGTCGTGCCGCCGCGCTTGGTGACCTTGTAGGCCAAATCCATGGCCTCGACCCGGCCGACGCATTCGAACATGTATTCCAGCCCGCCGCCGGTGGCCGCGCGGACCTTTTCGACCACGTCGTTGTCGAGCGCATTGAACACCGTGTCGCACCCCAGTTTTTTGCCCCACTCCAGCTTGTCGTCGAGCGCGTCGATGCCGACGATATGCCGCGCCCCCGCCATCTTGGCCCCCATCACGGCGGCCAAGCCCGTGCCGCCCAGGCCGACCACGCCGACGGACGCCCCCGCCGGCACCTTGGCCGTGTTGAGGACCGCGCCGACGCCGGTGATGACGGCGCAGGAAAAGGTGCAGGCGATGTCCAGCGGCAGATCTTTGTCGATCTTCACGACCGAGGACCGATGCGCCACCACGTATTCGGAGAAACAACTGACCCCCGCCTGATGGTACAGCTTCTTGCCGTCCTTATGCAGGCGCATGCCGCCGCCCATGAGGGTCCCGGCGCCGTTGGCCGCCGCCCCCTTCTCACAGATCGACGGGCGGCCTTCCTTGCAGGGCAGGCACTGGCCGCAGGACGGCAGGAAGGCGAACACCACATGGTCGCCCACTTCCAGGCCCTCGACGCCCGGCCCCACTTCCTGCACCACGCCCGACGCTTCATGCCCCAGCACCATGGGCAGGGGCCGTTCGCGCACGCCGGCGACCACGGACAGGTCCGAATGACACACGCCGGCCGCCGCGACCTTGACCAGAACCTCGTTCGCCTGCGGCGGGTCCAGGTCCACTTCCTCGACCTTCATGGGCAGGGAGGTGGCATAAGGGCGCTTGGCGCCCAGTTCGTAAACGACGGCGGCTTTGGTTTTCATGGTCGGACAGGCTCCCGTAGGGACGTTTCGGTATTCAGGATGGATGAGCGCGGAACCATATCCCCGCCGCCCGGCCACGGCAAGACGGGCAAAAAACAAGGGAGATACAAGTAGAGTTCAGAATGAATTACTGTGTAGAGCGATTAGGTGGCTAAATTCGAGCCCCTGGTTTGGAAGGGGAGTTGCATGAAATTACCCAATGAAATCGACGACCTTGGGGATATGACGAAGCGTCCTGCACATTGGGTCGCCATGGCATTCATCCTTGTATTGGTCGGATGTCAGCCGACGCATTCGAACACGGCAGCATCACAGGCCGCCATCCCAATCGGATGGCAAAAAATCGAAGTCATGAGTCCACGCCAGCAGACAAAGGAGCGCACGCAACAGCAGTTGCTTTTGAAGGCCGCCCTCCTCACCCTCGACCACGGCAAGAGCCATTTCATCTTACGCGACGCCAAGGGCCGGCGGATCGATTATCAAACTGTTACGTTCGGTTCCTTCCAACCAGCGACACATATTTTGCAGGGGTCGAGCTACCGATTCGAAGCCCTTATCCGAACAGTTGATTCCTTGCACGACGGTGCCGCGACGGGCGAAACGACCCATTCCGCACAGTCCGTCATCGACCGGCTTCGATTTCTCCTGCCGAAGGGCGACGACAAATGAACGGTCTGATCAAGGAAATGATATTGGCGATCTTTTGGAACTGTCCCCGCGCACTTGCGGTCGTATCCATTATTTCGGTCGCAGCATGTAAATCCGTGCCACTGGAGCGTGCAGAAATGACCGCAGGCACCATAGAGACTACTGCTTCGCCTTACCTGCACCGGCTGCAACTTGCTGAAATTCGGTCCTCTTTCGAACTACCGGAAGACAAGATCAGTTTTGAAGAGGCTGTATATTTTTCATTTGAATACAATAAATTACTTAACGATGGGCAAACTCAGAACCCTCTTGATCTGTCCGTCAGTCTAATCCGGGCCGCGACCGGCCGCGTTGACGGCGACACTGAAGCTGCGGCGGAAATGCAGTTCCGTCTATCGCATCCCAAGACCAAGGCGATTTACGCGGAGAATACTATGCTATGCCTCGGAGAGAGACCATACATGGGGTTCCTTACCAGTGAGGCGGAAACAAAGGCGATTTCCAGGCAAATCTTTTCCAATCCCATCAAGCGGGGAACAACCTCAGACCTCCTGGTCAATTTTCAGGAAGAAATGGCAGGAATTGGCCCGGTACAACGGGCGATATCGAATTGCCTGACGGCTTATATTTCAACATTGGCAAAATGATCGAGGCACGTTCACTCGACCTGTTCCACTGATCCACTAAAATTACTGATGGTGTTCCGTTATAACAGTCGCAATAACGAACAAACTAATATTCAGGGAGTTGATTCATGCTGAAAACCACCGTCGCCGGCAGTTTGCCCAAACCCAGTTGGCTGGCCGAGCCGGAAAAGCTCTGGGCGCCCTGGAAGCTGGAGGGCGAAGAGTTGTGGCAGGGGCAATGCGACGCCGCCCTTATCTGGATCAAGACCCAGGAAGACGCCGGGATCGACATCGTTTCCGACGGCGAACAATTCCGAAAGCATTTCGTGCACGGCTTCCTGGAATTCGTCGACGGCATCGACTGGGCCAAGATGACCACCATGGGCATCCGCGACAACCGCTATGACGCGGACGTGCCGACGGTCACGGCCAAGATCAGCCGCCGCGAAAGTGCCCATGGCAAATCCACCGCCTTCTGCCGCGAACACGCCAAGGGCGGGCTCAAGATCACCATGCCTGGGCCGATGACCATCTGCGACACCATCGCCGACGAGGTCTATGGCAAGCGTGCCGACATGGCCATGGCCTTCGCGGAAATCCTGAACGAAGAAGCGCTGGAGTTGCAGGCGCTGGGCGTCGACGTCATCCAGTTCGACGAGCCCGCCTTCAACGTGTTCCTGGACGACGTCAAGGAATGGGGGGTGGCCTGCCTCAACCGCGCGTTCCAGGGCATCACCACCAAGAAGGCCGTGCATATCTGTTACGGCTACGGCATCGACGCCAACAACCAGTGGAAGGAAACGCTGGGCAACGAATGGCGCCAGTACGAGGAAACCTTCCCGGCCCTGAACGGCAGCGTGGTCGACCAGGTATCCCTGGAATGCGCCGGGTCGCACGTGCCCCATTCGCTGATGAGCCTGCTCAAGGACAAGGAAGTGATGGTCGGCTCGATCGACGTCGCCAACCTCAACGTGGAGACGCCGGAACAGGTCGCCGAGGTCATCCGATCGGCCATGCGCTATGTCGATGCGGAGCGCATCTATCCCTGCACCAACTGCGGCCTCGCCCCCTTCCCCCGGCATGTGGCCGAGGGCAAGCTGAAGGCCCTGGCCGCCGGGGCCGCCATCGTGCGCAAGGAATTGGGCGCGGCCTGATCCTGCCGATAAGCCCGGCACAAAACCTTTTCCCGCAAGCACCCTTGCCTTGCGGGGCCTTACGGCATTAAACCAACGGTCCCGAATTCAGGATATCCAGCCGTTCCAGGGAGAGCCCCATGGCCAAAAAGTTCGACAAGTCCAAACTGCCCTCGCGCTACACCACTCAGGGCCCGTCCAGCGCGCCGCACCGGTCCTACTATTACGCCATGGGTATGACCGAGGAAGAGATCGACCAGCCCTTCGTCGGCGTCGCGACCTGCTGGAACGAGGCCGCCCCCTGCAACATCGCGCTGAGCCGCCAGGCCCAGGCCGTGAAGACCGGCGTCAAGGAAGCATCGGGCACGCCCCGCGAATTCACCACCATCACCGTGACCGACGGCATCGCCATGGGCCACCAGGGCATGAAGTCGTCCCTGGCATCGCGCGACGTGATCGCCGACTCGGTCGAGCTGACCATGCGCGGCCATTGCTATGACGCCATGGTCTGCCTGGCCGGCTGCGACAAATCCCTGCCCGGCATGATGATGGTCATGTTGCGCCTCAACGTGCCATCCGTGTTCATGTACGGCGGCTCCATCCTGCCCGGCAAGTTCAAGGGCAAGGACGTGACCGTGATCGACGTGTTCGAAGCCGTCGGCACCAATGCCTCGGGCGAAATGTCGGACGAAGACCTGCACGAACTGGAATGCGTGGCCTGCCCGTCGGCCGGGTCCTGCGGCGGCCAGTTCACGGCCAACACCATGGCCTGCGTGTCCGAAGCCATCGGCCTGGCCCTGCCCGGATCGGCCGGCGCCCCGGCGCCCTATGAGACCCGCGACGAATACGCCGTGGCGTCGGGCAAGGCGGTCATGGACCTGATCGAAAAGAACCTGCGCCCGCGCGACATCGTGACCCGCAAATCGTTCGAGAACGCGGCCCGCATCGTCGCGGCGTCCGGCGGATCGACCAACGCCGGGCTGCACCTGCCGGCCATGGCCCATGAATGCGGCATCGATTTCACCCTGGAAGACGTCTGCGAGATATTCAAGACCACGCCCTACATCGCCGACCTGAAGCCGGGCGGCAAGTACGTGGCCAAGGACATGTTCGACATCGGCGGCGTGCCGGTGCTGATGAAGGCGCTGTTGGACGGCGGCTATCTGCACGGCGACTGCATGACCGTGACCGGCAAGACCATCGCGGAAAACCTGAAGGACGTGGTGTTCCCGACGGACCAGGACGTGATCTATCCGGTGTCCAACCCGATCACGCCGACGGGGGGTGTTGTCGGCCTCAAGGGCTCGCTCGCCCCCGACGGCGCCATCGTCAAGGTCGCCGGCCTGCACAGCCTGCAATTCACGGGCACGGCCCGCTGCTTCGATTGCGAGGAAGACGCGCTTCAGGCCGTGCTCAAGCAGCAGGTCAAGGAAGGCGAGGTCGTCGTTATCCGCTACGAAGGGCCCAAGGGCGGGCCCGGCATGCGGGAAATGCTGTCGACCACCTCGGCGATCTACGGCCAGGGCCTGGGCGAAAAGGTGGCGCTGATCACCGACGGCCGGTTCTCCGGCGCCACGCGCGGGTTCTGCATCGGCCATGTCGGCCCGGAAGCAGCCGTGGGCGGCCCCATCGGGCTTCTGAAGGACGGCGACGTGATCAAGATCGACGCCGAAAAGGGCACCTTGGACGTTGAATTGTCCGAGGCTGAACTGGACGCCCGCCGCAAGGACTGGACGCCGCGCAAACACGACTATCAGTCGGGGGTGCTTTGGAAGTATGCTCAGTTGGTGGGCCCCGCCTGCGACGGCGCCGTCACCCATCCGGGCGCCAAGGCGGAAACCCACGTGTTCGCCGACATCTAAGCCCCGCGTCCAGACGGGGCCGGAGGTCGGCCCGGGTGTGACAAAAACGGGATAACGGCCATGGCCGAAGACGCCTTCGCCTTGAACCGGCGCGAGCACGACCGAAAGTCCTCGGGCTTTCAGGCACGTGTGACCGTGGGCGACGCTTCCACCAAATGCCTGATCGAGGACATCTCCCCCGGGGGGGCCCAGATCATTGCTTCGCTCGACCTGTCCAAGGGCCGCCACCTGACCCTCGACCTGGGGGCGTTCGGCGACGTCTCGGCGACCGTCGCCTGGTGCCGCAAGGGGCGGCTCGGCCTCAAGTTCGAAGCCGACCCCGAAGTCCTGGCCGAGCTGGTCATGTCCCTCGCCATGCAGGCGTGATTACGGGAAAATCTTGAACCACTGAGGCGGTGAGAAGAAGGCGTCGGTTGGACGGCTGCTATCCAAATCGTCATGCCCGGACTTGATCCGGGCATCCAGGCGTTTCACTCTCGGCAATAGATCAAGACATGGATGGCCGGGTCGCGCCCGGCCATGACAAACTGAAATCTTCTCACTGCCTCACCGTCTCAGTGGTTAAACTTCCCCCATGACCAAGTCCCTCGACCTGCCCTTCGTGCGCGCCCAGTTCCCGCACACCTGTTTCAACGACGGCTGGGCGTTTTTCGAGAACGCCGGCGGCTCCTACGTGCCCAATGCGGTGATCGAGCGCATGACGGCCTATATGCGCGAATCCCAGGTCCAGCCCCAGGCCCCCTACCCCAAATCGCAATTGGCGGCCCAGCGCATGGCCGACGGCCACGCCCGCATGGCGGAGATGATCGGGGCGACGGCGGACGAGGTCGTGATCGGCCCCTCGACCTCCCTGAACGTCTATGTCCTGGCCCAGGCGCTCCGGCCGCTCTGGAACGCGGGCGACGAGATCATCGTCGCGACCCTGAACCACGAAGCCAATTCCTCGCCCTGGCGGCGCCTTGCCGAATTCGGGATCGTCGTGAAGGACTGGCCGGTCGATGCCGAAACGGGGGCGCTGCGCCTTGATCTACTAGAAGACCTGCTGACCGAGCGCACACGGCTGGTCGCCTTCCCCCATGTCTCCAACATCACCGGCGACATCAACGACGTTCCGGCGATCACCAAACAGGTCCATGCGGCGGGCGCGATGGTCTGTGTCGATGCCGTCGCCTACGCCCCCCACCGGGCGGTGGACGTGAAGGCCTGGGACGTCGATTTCTACCTCTACAGCTTCTACAAGATCATGGGCCCCCACATCGGCATGCTCTACGGCAAGCGCGAACGATTGTTGGAAGCGCGCGGCCAGGGCCACCTGTTCTTCGCCGAGGACGATATCCAGCACAAGCTCAACCCGGCCGGCCCCAACCACGAAACCATCGCGGCCCTCGCCGGCATTGCGGATTATGTCGAAGCGCTCTGCGCCCATCATTTCGATGAACCCGCCAACACGCTCCACGCCCGCACGGCCCAGGTCTTCGGCCTCATCGCCGCCCATGAACAGCGGCTTGCCGAACGGTTCCTGGATGGCGTCCTCAACACGCCGGGCCTGCGCCTACTGGGCCGCCACTCGGCCTACGACCGCGCGCCGACGTTCTCGTTCACGGTCAAAGGGAAATCATCGGCGGAAATCGTCGCGGCCCTGACGGCGCAACAGATCGCCTGCTGGAACGGCGACTTCTACGCGCCGCGCCTGCTGGAAGCCGTCGGCGTCACCGACACCACCGACGGTGTCGTCCGCACGTCCATGGCGCATTACAATACGGTGGATGAAGTTGAGCGGTTGGTGAGGGCGTTAGGTGATTTAAGGAAGGCAAACCACTGAGACAGTGAGGCACTGAGAATTCGCATCCCCCGTCATGGCCGGGCTTGACCCGGCCATCCACGGCTTAGCGTCGTTCGCCGCCTCGGCAAGACGCGGATGCCCGGATCAAGTCCGGGCATGACAAGAGCCTTCTCAGTGCCTCACTGTCTCTGTGGTGATTTTCTGTTAGCTCGGCACCGGCGGCGTGGTGGCCGCGTGGAGGGTATCGACTTCTCCCCGCACCTTCTTCAGCTTCTTCTCCAGCATCTTTTCCTCTTTCTCGAGGGCCCGCTCCAGGCCCTTGATGCGCTTGTTGAGGGCCTCGATGTTGGCGAGGCGTTCGATGCGGAGTTGGGCGTCCTTCTTGCGCCGCCATTTGCGGAAGCGCCATTCGCCGGCGCAGATCAGGAGCAGGATGCCCGCCCCGGCGCAGACTAGCGCCCCCACCAGATAGGCCGTCTTGTGCAGGCTGACGGCCGTGCCCCAGAAGCCGATGGTGGTGAGACATGCCGCCGTCATGAACAACAGGCGCCGGGTCACCGGGTCGTCCTTCTGGACCTCGTTCTGGGCAGCGGCGACGGCGATGGCGATTTCCGTCTTGGCCATGGCCTGCCACTGCTTGAAGGACATGCCCTCGCCCACGCTGCGGCCTTCGCGGATGAATTGCTCCAGCCGCATCATGATGTATTCCGCGCGCTGTTCCGGCGTCGGATTAAGGGGCAGTTCGGGGGCCTGAAACTCGGTCATCGTCATACGTCTCCGACGATCAGCCTATTTCAGTTGGCTTAACAGGCGGTTACCGCCGACACCCTGGGGGCGTCGGCGGCGTTCGCATGTCGTCTATTCGGCCGCTTTGCCGACCTGATGCATGTAGACGTCCTGCTGCGGGAACGGAATGGTAAAGCCTGCATCTTCCAGGCCCAACTTGACCTCTTTGTTGAGCTCGAACAGGGTCGGCCAGTAATCGCCGATGTTGACCCAGGCGCGCAGGTTGATGTTCACGGAACTGTCGGCCATGGCCACGACCATGACTTCCGGGGCCGGGTCCTTGAGGATACGGGCGTCCTTGTCGAGGATGCCTTTCAGCAGGTCCATGGCCTTCGGCAGGTCGTCGCCATAGGCAATGCCGGCGACAAGGTCGATGCGGCGCGTCGGGTTGCGCGAGAAGTTGGTGATCGACGCCCCCCAGATCGAGGAATTGGGCACCGACTTGAAGATGCCGTCGGGCGTCCGCAGTTCCGTGGTGAACAGGCTGATCTCCACCACCGTGCCCGACTGGCCGCCGGCGTCGATGAAATCCCCCGTCTTGAACGGGCGCAGCACCAGCAGCATGACCCCCGCCGCGACGTTCTGCATGGTGCCCTGCAAGGCCAGACCGATGGCCAGGCCGGCGGCACCCAGAATAGCGATCAGCGAGGTTGTCTGCACCCCGAACTGGTTGAGCACCGCGACCAGGACGAAGATCTTGACGACATAACCGACGATGGACGACAGGAACGGCGTCAGCGTGTCATCGATGGATTTGACCCGGTTGAGGGCCTTGGTCACCGTGCGCTTGGCCCAACCGGCGATCCACCAGCCGATGACCAGGATGACGATGGCGCCGATCACGCTCATGCCGTATTCCGTGCCGACGTCGGCGGCGGTCTGCATGACCGTCTCAATCGCTTTCTGGGCGTTGGCGATCTGTTGTTCTGCTTTATCCATGTTGGGTCTCTATCCTTGCGCTACGCCCCGCCCCCCGGGAATGGAAAGCCGATTATGTCGGCGCGGGCGCGGGCTCACAAGAGGCAGTGTCGAAGATAGAGCACGGGCCGGTATGCTGGCGCCCACGTAAAAGCCCCGCCGGTTTCAAGGGCGGGGCTTTCCGTTTCAGTTTCGGGATCGGCGTCGCACCCGATCCCACCCGATGATCACCGGGTAAATGGGGTTTGGGTCGATATGTCGGTGGACTGCATAGGTGGTTCCAACTTTGTAACCTCCTTCATCTGCCTACGAAGAAGGCTAACGCCCCCCTCCCCGGTCACACCAGCCCCTGAAAGTTCCTATTCCGGGCGCATATTAGGAGAATAGGATCAACACCGACACGGCTGTCGGAGAAACAGCCGCGCGGTGGGATATTGCCGACAAAAGCCCAAGCAGCCCGCCTTCGGGATTAGGCGGGGTCAGGCCACCGCCGCCAGCCGCTTGAGGGCTTCATCCAGGCGCGCCCGCGTGGCTTGGGCTTCGCCAAGCTTCTCGCGCTCACCGTCGACCACCTCGGCCGGGGCGTTGGCAACGAACTTGGCGTTGCCCAGCTTCTTCTCGAACCGGTCGATTTCCGCGTCCTGCTTGGAAATTTCCTTCAAAAGCCGCGCTTTTTCCACCTCCAGGTCGATGGCGTCAGCGATCGGCAGGATGATCATGGCACCGTCGAGCACGTCCTGCACGGCGCCCTTGGGCACCTCGCCGGTCAGCACGCCCGCGTCGGACAGGCCGGCGAGGCGCAGGATCAGATCGCGGTGGGTGGCCAGCGCCGCCTGGGCCGCACCGTCCCCATCTTTCAGCAGCATGGGGATTTTCGCCTTGGGCGGCACGTTCATTTCCGACCGCACGGCGCGGATCTGCGAGATCAGGCGCACGACCCAGTCCATTTCCGCGTTGACCGCGGCATCGACCAGGGCCGCGTCGTACACGGGCCAGGGCGTGGTGATCAGCGGCTGGGCGCGCTCGGCCCGGGTCTGCCACAGTTCCTCCGTGATGAACGGCACGATGGGATGCAGCAGGGTGATGATCTGATCCAGCACCCAGGCCGTGGTCGCCCGGGTTTCCGCCTTGGCCGCCGCGTCCGTGCCCATGAACACGGGCTTGGCGAATTCCAGGTACCAATCGCAGAAGGTGTTCCAGGTAAAGGCGTAGAGAGCCCCGGCCGCATCGTTGAAACGATAGGCGCCAAGTGCTGCGGTCATGGCTTTTTCAGCCTCGGAAACCTTGCCGACGATCCAGCGGTTCAGGATTGAATTAACTGAATTCGGATTAAATTTTGGATCGACCCGGCATTCGTTCATGTCGCAGAACCGGGCCGCGTTCCAGATCTTGGTGCAGAAGTTGCGGTCCCCCTCGACCCGGCTTTCCGACATTTTCACGTCGCGGCCCTGGGCGGCGAAGGCCGTCAAGGTGAAGCGCAGCGCATCGGCGCCGAACTTGTTGATGAGGTCCAGAGGGTCGATGACGTTGCCCTTGGACTTGGACATCTTCTGGCCCTTCTCGTCCCGCACCAGGGCGTGGATGTAGACCGTGTGGAACGGCACCTCGTCCATGAAGTGCAGGCCCATCATCATCATGCGGGCGACCCAGAAGAAGATGATGTCGAAACCGGTGACCAGCACGTCCGTGGGATAGTGACGCGCCAGTTCCGGCGTCTCGTCCGGCCAGCCCAGGGTCGAAAACGGCCACAGGGCCGAGGAAAACCAGGTATCGAGCACGTCCGGGTCGCGGGTCAGCTCCACCGTCTTGCCGTAATGGGCGTCGGCGGCGGCCTGGGCGGCCTCCGCGCTCATTTCCACGAAGACTTCGCCGTCGGGGCCGAACCAGGCCGGGATCTGATGGCCCCACCACAATTGGCGCGACACGCACCAGGGCTGGATGTTGCGCATCCATTCGAAATAGGTGTTTTCCCAGGTCTTGGGCACGAACTGGGTCTTGCCGCTCTCCACCGCTTCGATGGCGGGCTTGGCCAGGGTCTTGGCGTCGACGAACCACTGATCCATCAGCCAGGGTTCGACCACCACGCCGGACCGGTCGCCGTGGGGCACGGTCATATCGTTGTCTTCGACCCGATCAAGCAGGCCCAGGTCTTCCATTTCGGCGAGGATGGCGTCGCGCGCCTTGAATCGCTCCATGCCCTGATACTTTTCGGGCACGTTTTCATTCAGATGGGCGTCGGCGTCGAGGATGTTGATGATCTCCAGCCCGGCCCGCTTGCCGACCTCGAAATCGTTGAAATCATGGCCCGGGGTGATCTTCACGGCGCCCGAGCCCTTTTCCGGGTCGGCGTAATGGTCGGCGACGATGGGGATCAGGCGGCCGGTGATCGGCAGCACCACGTTCTTGCCGACCAGGTCCGTATAGCGCTCGTCGTCCGGGTGCACGGCGACACCCGTGTCGCCCAGCATGGTTTCCGGGCGGGTCGTGCCGACGGTGATGAACTGCCCGTCCTGACCCTCGATGGGATACTTGAAGTACCACATCTTGCCCTTGGTCTCGCGCTGTTCGACTTCCAGGTCGGAAATCGCCGTGTGCAGCTTGGGGTCCCAGTTGACCAGACGCTTGTCGCGATAGATCAGGCCCTGCTTGTGCAGTTCCACGAACACCTTAACGACGGCCTTGGACAGGCCCTCGTCCATGGTGAAGCGTTCCCGCGACCAATCGCAGGACGCGCCCAGGCGGCGCAGCTGTTTGGTGATGGTACCGCCGGATTCCGCCTTCCAGTCCCACACCCGTTCGACGAATTTGTCGCGGCCCAGGTCCGTGCGCTTCACGCCCTCGGCCTCGAGCATGCGTTCGACCACCATCTGCGTGGCGATGCCGGCATGGTCCGTGCCCGGCTGCCACAGGGCCTGGTCGCCCTTCATGCGGTGGTAACGGATCAGGATGTCCTGCAGCGTGTTGTTGAGGGCATGCCCCATGTGCAGGCTGCCGGTCACGTTGGGCGGCGGGATGACGATGGTATAGGGCTGACCGTTGCCGCCCACCTCGGGCACCTGGCCGGGCGCGAAGGCGCCGCTGTGTTCCCATTCCTCGTATCGGCGGGTTTCCACCTCTTCGGGGTGGTAGGTCTTATCCAGTTCGGCCATGGGAACAGATCCTCGGAACGGCTAAAGTCAATCGGTGGGGATTGGCGGGTATACAACGAAAAACCTCGGGGAACAAAGCCCCCCGGGGTTATCATTGTAATTCTTTTTCAGGCTTACCGCCGGGTGGAATTATTGCTTGGCGAAAATCGTCGTCGCGCCCGTTTCCGGGCGCTCGGGATTTTCGACTAACCCCAGTTGTCGAGACCTTCCGCCCGGTTCACCATGGTGTCGATTTCCTTCTTCACCAGGCGTTCGATCAGGTAGGGCAGATTGCGGTCCAGCCATTCGCGCAGGATCGGCTTCAGCATTTCGCGCACGATGCCTTCCAGCGACGCGTCGCCCGAGGACATGACCGGCAGGTCGCGGCGGTCGAGGATCGCCCGGGCCAGTTCGGCCAGGACGTCCGAGCCGTGCAGCGAGGTCGGCCGCGACATGATGGCATCGGGGGCAACCATGTCGGGGGTCAATTCCATGATGTCCGCCATCGGTTCCGGCTCCGGCATGGGAGGCGGCGGTGGTGGCGGCGGCGCAGCAGCGGCCACGGGTTCCGGCTCCGGTTCGAACAGGTCTTCCGGTTCGGGTTCTGGCTCCGGCTCGGGGTCCGGCTCGTCCAGAATGTCCGTCATATCGATATCGGGTTCCGGTTCGGGCTCAGGTGCCGGTTCGGGCTCAGGTGCCGGCGCAGGTTCGGGTTCGGGTTCCGGCGCGGCGGCCTGCTCGGCCGGCGCATCGCCTCCCTCTTCATCCTCTTCCTCCGCCAAAATCTTGCGGATGGAAGAAAGGATGTCTTCCATCGAAGGTTCGCCGCCTTCAGCAGCTTCGGCTTCTTCGCTCATAATCCCGCATGCCCATCAATTCTTGTCGCGGTTCCCGGCTCCCCACTCCCACGCAGGTCCGAGTCACGCCACTTTTCCCAAGATACACCAGCCATTAACTCACGATGATCGTTAATATTTGGTATATCACAGGAATTAATTGCCGGGCGCCGTCATGGGCGCCGCTATGTCCAGCGACGGCAAGGGGCGAAAACCGCCCTACTTGCCTTCTTCGCTGCTCGACCCGCCGACCCACTTGCCGCGCACTTCGTCGTAATGCATGCGCGGATCGTAAACATCGACAGCCAGTTTCAGGTCCGTGGCGGTCATCCGGCCGATGGCGGCCGACAGCTCGAACGCGGCGATCCGCTCGTCCCGCTGGGCCTCCGTATGACCGACGCGGGAATCCAGAAGTTCCTGTTCCGCGTCCAAAACATCCAGAACCGTGCGCGAGCCCACGGCGGCCTCGCGCTCGACCCCGTCCAGGGCGACCACGTTGGCCTCGATCTGGGCGCTGAACGACACCACGCGGGCGCGGGCCGTCTGCAGGTTCTCCCAGGCGCTGGTCGCATCCTCGATAGCGTCGCGGCGGGCCTGATCGATGTTCCGGGTCAGTTCGGCAAGGTCCTGCTTGGCTTCGCGCAGGCGCGAATAGACGCTGCCCTGCTGATAGATCGGAATGGTCAGATTGACCCGAACCTCGGCCGAATCGATGCGTCCCGTTTCGCCCGAAGATTCGTAGGATCGGTCGGCACTGGCGGTGACATCGACCTCGGGCAACAGCTCACCCTTGACCTCACGCACCGTGTTCATGCCCGCCTTGCGGTCGAATTCGGCCGCGATGACGTTGGGGTTGGTTGTCGCCGCCATCTTGATGGCGTCGTGCCGGTCCTTCGGCATCCCTCCGGGATCGCCCGGAAGTTCCAAATTCTTCGGCGCCGGCAGGCCAACCACGTTTTCGTAAGTGGCGCGCGAGTTTTCCAGATTGGCCTCGGCCCGGATGCGGTCCGCCGTGGCGCCGGCCAGGCGGGCTTCGGCCTGGTGCACGTCGGTACGCGTGATCTCGCCGACCTCGAAGCGGTCCTTGGTCGCTTCAAGCTGACGCTTGAGGACCTTTTCGTTGTTGATGTTAAGCGCCAGCACGGCCTCGTCGCGGAACACGTTCAGATAGGCCGTCGCGGCGGACAGCAGAATGTCCTGTTCCGTGTCGATCAGGCGCGCGCGCTCGGCACGGACGGCGTTTTCCGCCCCTTCCGTCGCTGCCAGCGTACGCCCACCGCGGTACAGCGGCTGGGTGATCGACAGGCCGACGGTCGCAGGATTGCGGTTCTGCGTGCGGTCCGTGGTGCGTAGGGTGGAACGGTTGCGCTCATACCCGGCATCACCGGTGATGGCGACCGACGGCCGCCAGTTAGACAGCGCCTGGGGCACCTGTTCGTCCGTGGCGCGCAGGCGCGCCCGGCGGGCCGCCAGGGTCGGGTTGTTGGAATAGGCGGCAATCAGCGCCTCGGCCAGGGTTTGCGCCTGGGCCGGCGCCGGCGCGAAAGCAAGCGCACCCGCAAGCGCCGCGGCACCGACGGTGGCGCGGGAAATTCCGGGAACATACTGAAATGGAGAGAGGATTCGCGTGATCAAGGCCGTTACTCGCCTGTGGTTGTGTCTGGTTAACATACTACCTGCATTCGCCGCGTCCAGATTTCAACAAAATACGTGCAAAAATACAGATAATTCAAAAACTTGTATATACAACCCTCGACCGCCTCATGGTGCCAACCCGCATCGGATTCGGCGGTGTCAGAAGGTAAAGGCTTCCTCCAGCTCGAACCCCGGAAGGTCCGGCGTGCCCGCGTCGAACAGGTCGCGGTGGGAGATATGGCCGCCGAAACGCGCCGCCAGGACGGCGCTGCCGACGGCGGAGCCACGCTTCGAGCAGACCGCCACGAGACGACCGCCCTCGGCCAACTGCTTTTCGATCTTTTCCGGCACGCTGGGCACGGCGCCGTCGAAAAAGATGACGTCATAAGGGGCCTGTTTTGGATAGCCGTTGGCCATCTTGCCGTCGATCACCGCAACCGTGTCGATGCCCAGCCCGGCCAGGGTTTCCTGGGCCTGCTTGGCCATCGCCTTGTCGCTTTCGACAACCACCACCGTATTCGCCAGCTTGGACAGCAAGGCTGGCGAGTAACCCGTGCCGCAGCCGATGCACAACACCACGTCATCGGCGCCGATGCGCGCGGTCTGCAGCAGGCGCGCGGTGATCATGGGCTCCATCAGATAACGCCCGCCGCCCACGGCAAGGGCCTCGTCGACATAGGCGATGGACCGCTTGGCTTCGGGCACGAATGCCTCGCGGGGCATTTCCGCCATGGCGTCAATGACACGCTCGTCCGTGACCCGGTTGGGCAGGACCTGACAATCGATCATGTTTCGGCGCGCGGCTACGAAATCCATGTCGCCGGTTCTCCTTCGCGTTGGAACGGGCCGACCGGGGCCCGATTTAGCTGAATTCTGTATAGTCCCAGCCGTCCGCGAACACAATGGCGGCGCGCGTTGCAGCGCCCTTTTCCAGGCCATTTCCGGCGCCTGAAAATTCGCCGGAACAGTTGCTTGACCACCGGGAGGTCAGTATGTAATGTCCCGCCCTCTGTGGGCCGAAGCCGGTCAGCCTGGCCCTTGGAAGGGACTCCCGCAATGGGGTCGTTTTCTGGGGGATGAAGCCCCGGCACAGTTTGGTGCCATCTGGGGCGCGGTGGCGGAGTGGCTACGCAGCGGCCTGCAAAGCCGTGTACACCGGTTCGATTCCGGTCCGCGCCTCCACGCCTGATCCGGCGTAGCTCAGTTGGTAGAGCAGTCGGCTGTTAACCGACTTGTCGCAAGTTCGAGTCTTGCCGCCGGAGCCAATTAAAAGGGCCAGTCCTGAGACCAGGGCTGGCCCTTTTTCATTGCCACGCTCGCCCGGGATCACTCCGCAAACGTCAGGCACAGCGCCGTTACGTCGTCGGCGCAGGGCCCGGAATGATTCTCGATCAGGGCCGCCAGCCCCTGTGCCGCGCCGCCGTCGTGATCCGTCAGCCGGCGGGTAAGCCGCTCGAAGGCATGGGCGCCAGGGGCGTCGCCGTCCATCAGGGTGAACAGGCCGTCCGTGAACAGCACCAGGGATCCGCCACGGGGAATGTCCAAACGCCGCAATTCGTAAGGAAAGTTGCCGCTGGCGCCGACGGGCAGGCCCTTGCCCTGGCCGGGCACGGGATCGCCGCCACCAGCAGGAAACGTCGCGGGATGAGGGACTCCGGCGGCCGCGTAGTCGAACCTTCGGGCCGTGACATCGACGATCCCATACAACATGGCGGCATATTCGCCCGTCGGCAGGGCCTGTTTCAGTATTTCATCGAGCCTGCGAAGCACGGCATCAGGCTGACCGTCACATGCCGCCACAAGCGCCTGCAGACGAATCGCATTGACGCCGGCGACCGGGCCGTGGCCGGTCATATCGGCGATGAACAGGGCAAGCCGCCCATCGGCCAGAACCCGCCCGCCCCAGATATCCCCGTTGACGCCGCTACAGGCGATCGACCATGCCGCGAGGCGCACCCCGGCTCCGCCGCCAAGCACCGCGGGATCGGGCAACAGGGATTTCTGATAGCGCGACAAAGCCGGGGACAGGCGGAGATCGGCGTCGCTGCCGATTTCCATGCTGGCGGGCAGGACGGCCGCCCGTGCCATGGCTTCGACGAGATCAGGGTCCGCCGGCAGGGTGTGCGGCGGCGTGGCGGCATCGCCATGGCGGAGCATGACCGCCCCTGCCCCGGACGCCGAGATCGTCAATGCCGCCTCGGGCAACGCGGCGGCGCCGTCATTTGTCATCACGCGCCAATCCCCGACGGCCCGCAATCCATCCGCGACCCCGTCCGGCACCGGCCCGACCAGTGCGACGGCGGGACGGGGCACGGCAGTTCCGGTGGGACCGGGCGCCGGTGCGTGCCGCACCATCACCTCGACGATATTGCCGGTCCCCATATAGGCCATCGCCTCGAACGCCATTTTCCGGGCCATGGCGATGCCGCGCCCGTGGGTATCGAACGCCCGCTCCAAGGTCAGGTCGACATAGGCATGCCAATCGAACCCCTTGCCTTCGTCGGTGATTCTGAAACGTGTGTGCGTGGCGGTCCGGGTCACCTCCACCGTGACCCGCCGGTCCTTGTAGGGGGCTTCGCGTAGCCGCGCGTCGATGACCGCGTCCCAACGGCCCTCGGCCATCAGGGCCGATTTATTTTTGTAATCCAATTCAAGATTGCCGTGCTCGACGGCGTTGATCATCAATTCCGACAACCCCATGGCAACGACAGTCGAACGCTCGAAACCACCGGCCAATAGAACGGCCAGGGAATCGGCTTCCTGCGGCGTCATGAAGACGAAGCGGCCCTCGGCCAGCAACCTGATCGCGCCGGATCGTTTGGCCAGTTCCTGCTGAAGGCGCTGTTGGCGGGCGAAATTGTCGGCCGCCCCGCGCACGACCGACACCAGAACGTCAACGTCATAAGGTTTGGTCAGGTAGTAGTAGACGCCCGCCTCGATGCCATCGACGATTTCGGCTTCAAGGTCCATGGCCGTCTGCATGATCACCGGAATGGCCTTCAGGTCCGGATCGCCCTTGATCTTGGCGAGCACTTCCATGCCGTCCATTTCAGGCATTTTCCGGTCCAGAAGAATGGCATCGTACTGCGCGTCGCCGCCGGAGAGCATGGCCCAGGCCTCGGCGCCGTCACCGGCCTCGTCAATCACGAAGCCCTCGGGCTCCAAGCAATATCTCAGGGTCTGACGGTTGAGATCCTCGTCATCGACAATCAGGATCCGGACATTCGGCATGCCGGTTTCCCCGCTGGATCAATATGGGTCAGGGCTTGAACGTGAACAGCGTGTCGAAACAGGCCAGGTCGAGGACTTCCTTGACGCTGCCGGTCATGCCGGAAAGCGTGATTTTCCGGCCTTTTTCCTGTGCAGCTTCGCGCAGAATCAGCAGAATTCCCAACCCCGCCGAGTCAATGTACTCAACCGCGGAAAGATCAACGACGATGTCCGGCAGGTTCCCCCGCATCAAGGCCAGCGATAATCCGGAAACTTCGCCCCTGTCCGAAAATGTCATCTGCCCGGAAATCCGCGCCGTGACCGTATTTCCCTTCTCCGCAACTTGGTATTTCACCCTCAGGACTCCTTTGATCAGGACCCTCCGCCCTCGGACTCCAGTTTACACACACCCGGGCACCGAAATCAGCAGATTCCGCCTTCAACCAAACGGGCCCGGCATCACGCCATGCCCAGCATCGCCCGCGCCTCGGCCGGAGTCGCCGGCTCGCGTCCGAACGCTTCGGCCATCTGGGCGACGCGCTTCACCAGCTCCGCGTTGGTCGGGGCACCCAGTTCCGGATAGGGATAATCGCCAAGGCCGATCGCCACATGCCCGCCCATTTCCAGCGCCAGCGCCGCCGGGCCGAACAGGTTGCCGACCTTGTTGTTGACCGACCATTCGTATTTGAAGCCCTGGGGCAGGAATTCCAGATGCGCCATCAGGCCTTTGATATTGCCCGGGTGGCCGCCGAGATAGCCCGAATCCGACAATGCAAACAGCAGGTAGGCCGGCTGATCGACCAGGCCCATTTCCAGGAACGCCTCGAACATGCGGGTGAACGGCACGGTCCAGGACACGATCACCGGCTTGACCCCGATTTCACGCATGCGCTCGGCGAAATAGGCGCAGGTCTTGGGCGTGTTCACATAGGCCAGTTCGTCCGTCTTCATGCGCTTGGCCGCCCGGTCGTAGATATCGACGTTGGTCGAGCCGATGTCGATGGGCGCAAAATCAGGCTTGATGGCCGGGTCCTGCGACGCCCTGACGATGTGCTGCAAACGGGCCTCGTCCGAGGATTTCAGCGTCACCTGGCCCAGGGTCGGATGGATCATGATGTCGCTGGCCGCGCGGATTTTGCGGATCGTCTCGAAATAGACGTCGGGATCATGGTTGGGCGAGCCGTCGGCGTTGCGTGCGTGGTAGTGGCAGATCGACGCCCCCGCCTCGCGGCAGGCGGCGGCCGCCTCGGCGATTTCGTCGGGCGTGAACGGCACGTTCGGATTAACGTCGCGCGCCATGTATTCGTTGACGCGAACCTCGATGATCACCTTTTTGCCGAAACCCGGCACGGTGGATTGAAACTTCATGGCCTGGATATTCCCTGCGGTATCAGGCCCCCCTTAAGCTTGTTGGTAGTCCCGGATGGGGGGGCGCGTCAATTGATCCGCCCGGAAACCTGGACGGGCAAGACTTGCCGTACTATCTCAAACAAGGCGGCGCCGGGCGGCGCCGCATTATTCGGAGGATTCGCCGTTTGCGGCCCTGTCTGGCGCTTTTGCCCCTCGCCCTGACGGTTCTGGCAACCGTGTCGGGAACACCCGCACGGGCCGCGGACTGCCGCCTGCCGGACCTGGAGACGACCACCCGGCTGACGGAAAAGCGCGGCAGCATCCGATTTTCCAACGGCTTTTCCGGCAAGCAGTTGGAAGCCAAGCGCCGCCGCGCGGGAGGCGCTGCGGCCCAGGCCGACTGGCATCCGGTCGGGCTGATGGGCCGGGATTTGAAATGGGAATTCCGCGTTCAGGTACAGGGCCAGCGCTTGCAGAGGGGGTTTTGCATCGGGCTGAAGGACGCGGAACTGACCATCGGCTACGACCGCATCGACGTCTATGTCGACCGCCGCTACCGCCCCGGCAGTTGCCAATACGACGTGATCCTGGAGCATGAGAACCAGCACGTGCGCAACTTCCGGGACACCCTGGCAAGCTATATACCGGACATCCGCGCCCGTCTGGCCGACGAAGCGGCCGCCGCCACGCCGCAGATTGCAGGCTCCATGAACTCCGGCGCCCGGTATTTCGTCAATCTTCTACGCGACCGCCTGACGCCCCTGATCGAGCGCATGCAGCGGGACATGGCCGCCGCCGACGCACGGCTGGACACCGCCGACAGCTACCGCGCGACCCAGGCCCGCTGCGACGGCTGGTGACCTGCCCCGGCAGGCTCAAAGGGACCTGCCTTTCTTGATCGCATCCGCCCCGAATTTACCGCGCACGCGGTCCATGGCTTCCTCCACCTTGCGTGGACGGTCGCCCGCCTCGGCCAGCAGATCGCCCGTTTCCGGCCGGCCGGCGCCCAAGGGTTCGATCATCTGCACGCCCGTCCCGATCAGGCGGAACCGCGTCCCGTCGGCCTCTTTCTCCAGCAGCGGCAGGGCCGCACGGTAAATGGCCTCGGCCAACTGGGTCGGGCGGTCCAGCCGGCGCGAGCGCGTCAGTTGCCTGAACTTATCCGTCTTCAGCTTGAGCACCACGGTCCCGCCGGTCAGGCCCTTGCGTTTGAGGCGCGCGGAAACCTTTTCCGACAATCGCCAGAGCACGGATTTCAAGGCGTCCAGATCGCCGATGTCGTCTTCGAAGGTGGTTTCCGCCGAGACGCTTTTGGCGTCGCCGCCCGGCGTCACCTGGCGGTCGTCCTGGCCCCGCGCGAAATTGTAAAGCCGGCTGCCCATGGCGCCGTAACGCACCATCAGGTCCCGTTCGTCAAAGCGCAGCAGGTCGCCGATGCGCGCCACGCCATCCTTTTCCAAACGTCCGCGCAGGCTGGCGCCGACGCCCCAGATCAGGCCGACGGGCCTGTCCTTCAGGAAATCCGCCGCGTCGGCACGGCCGATGGCGGCGAAACCGCGCGGCTTGTCCAGGTCCGACGCGACCTTGGCCAGGAACTTGTTATAGCTGAGGCCGATAGAGGCCGTGACGCCGACCTCGTCCTCGATCCGTTTGACCAGACGCACCAGGGTCGCCGCCGACGGCCCCTTGTGCAGGACCTGGGTCCCGGACAGGTCGAGAAAGGCCTCGTCGATGCTGATCGGCTCCACCAGCGGCGTCAGGTCCTGCATCATGGCCCGGATCTGATGGCCGACGCGTTGGTACTTTTCCATATCCGGGCGGATGACCACGGCCTTGGGGCAGCGCTTGAGTGCCTGGAACATGGGCATGGCCGAGCGCACGCCGGAGATTCGCGCGATGTAACAACAGGCCGCAACCACGCCCCGCCGGCCGCCGCCGACGATCACCGGCCGCCCGGCGATGGCCGGATTGTCGCGCTTCTCCACGCTGGCGTAGAAGGCGTCGCAGTCGATATGGGCCAGGGTCAGGGAGGCAAGCTCGGAATGCCCGAAGGTCCGCCGGCCGCCACATTGCGGACAGCGCCCGGCCGAAGCCCCCGGCGGGGTCTCCCACAGGGTCGCGCAATCCCGGCACACGGCAGTCGTCATCCGGCGGCATCCCGGCATAAGCAATTGAACGACAAGCAATCTTGACGCCCGCCCCTGAAGGGCGCGACTATGTTACGAGCAGTCACGACGATGTTCCATCCGCATGCTAAGATGGCGGTCGGAAGATGCTCAAAAAGTACCGCCACAGGCGGAAAGGTGTTCGAGGATGAGTGATCCGATCTCACCCGCCACAGAGTCGAATGACTTGCGGGATGCACAGCTTGAGATTCGGCAACTGAAAGAAACCGTCGCCGCGCTCCGCGAGGAACTTGAAAACAAGGTCTTCGACATGCAGCGCGTCGAGCAGGAAGCGCGCGCCGAAGGCATCGACGAGATCAAGCAGTTGAAGGATACGGCCGCCGCTTTGCGGGAAGAAATGGAACAACTGAACTTCGCCCGCCAAAAGGAAGTTCAGGAAGAACGCGCCGCCGGCAACGACGAGATCACCCAGCTGAAGAACACCATTCAAGCGCTACGCGACGAGATGGAGACGCTTAAGCTTGAAAAGGAACGGGAGTTGAACGAGGCCGTTTCCGCCGGGCGCGACGAAATTCAGCAGTTGAAGGCGACCGCCGCCCGTCTGCGCCAAGAGATGGAAGACCTGAACTTCAGGCACCAGGAGACAGTGCAGGAACTCAACCGGACCCGCCGGGACGAAGTCGGCGAACTGCAACAGGCCATCGTCACCTTGCGCCGCACGCTTGAGGTCAAGTCCCAGCGAGGTTCCGAAGCGCGGCAATGAGCAGCAACCTTTCATCACCCGGCACGGTGGAACGCGACAGCGTGGGCAACACCCCTGCCCGTTCCGCCGAGCCGTCAGTGACGAACGAAGAAATCACCCGCAAGCTGCACGAGGCCGACCGCCGCCTGAAACAGGCGGAGATGTTGTTGAACGTGTCGCGCCGGGTGGCCGGCATCGAATCCCTGGACGAGGTTCTGGAAACCCTGGTCGAGGTCATCGTGTTCGAGTTGAAGGCCGAACGCGGCACCCTGTTCCTCAACGACCCGGCGACGGGCGAGCTTTATTCCCGCGTCGCCCAGGGTAATTTCCAGCGCGAAATCCGCATCCTCAACAACACAGGTATCGCCGGCGCCGTGTTTTCAACGGGCATCGGCGAGACCATCGACGACGCCTATTCCGACAAACGCTTCAACCGCTCCGTCGACGAACAGACCGGGTTCAAGACCGACACCATCTGCGCCGCCCCGGTGAAGACGGTGAAGGACGAAATCATCGGCGTCGTGCAGTGCCTGAACAAGAAGAACGGCGAGGCCTTCAACGACGACGACCTGGCGTTGCTTGAGGCCATCACCACCCAGGCCGCCGTTGCATTGCAGAGCACGCAATTCGTCGAGAGCATGAAGAAAAGCCGCGAACAGGAAATGAAGTTCCTGGACATGGTCTCGGACGTGACCTCGAACCTGGAACTGGGCTCGCTGCTGTCGCGCGTGATGTCGGAAGCAACCCGCATGCTGTCGGCAGATCGCTCGACCCTGTTCCTCAACGACGAAAAAACCAACGAGCTGTTTTCCCGTGTGGCGATGGGAGATTCCCTGGGCGAAATCCGCCTGCCCAATCATCTGGGGATCGCCGGCGCCGTGTTCTGTTCCGGCGACACCATCAACATCCCTTACGCCTACGCGGACCTGCGCTTCAACCCAGCCTTCGACAAGAAGACCGGGTATTTCACGCGCTCGATCCTCTGCGTGCCCGTGGTCAACAAGGCGGGCAAGATGATCGGCGTGACCCAGGTCCTGAACAAACGGGGCGGGCCGTTCACGGAAGAGGACGAAACGCGGCTCAAGGCGTTCACGGCACAGGTTTCCATCGCGCTGGAAAACGCCAAGCTGTTCGAAGACGTCCAGAACATGAAAAACTACAACGAAAGCATGCTGGAAA
Source organism: uncultured Rhodospirillaceae bacterium (assembly GCA_963972065.1). Taxonomy (GTDB): domain Bacteria; phylum Pseudomonadota; class Alphaproteobacteria; order Rhodospirillales; family Casp-alpha2; genus UBA1479. The sequence goes on along the minus strand of CAXAVJ010000010.1, from coordinate 32,557 downwards.
GCATGTCCAACGGCGTGGTCACCATCGACGAGGACGGCAAGGTCGTGACCTGTAACGCCGCCGGCCTGCGCATCCTGCAATGCGAGGAAGAAGACGACATCATCGGCAAGGAAGCACAGGAATTCTTCGCCATCGAGAACCCCTGGATCAACGAGCGCCTGGAGCTTCTGGAAGAAAACCAGGAACCGGACATCACCATGGACCAGGAGCTTAAACAAGGCGGGGAAACCAAGTCCGTCAACGTGCACTTCCTGCCGCTCATGACCGAAGAGGGCAAGAAGCTTGGCTCCATGTTGATGATCGAGGATATCTCCTCGGAAAAACGCATGAAGTCGACCATGTCGCGCTACATGGACCCGGGCCTGGCCGACCAGCTGATGAAGGGCGGCGAGGACATCCTGGGCGGCAAGAGCCTGGAAGCGACCATCCTGTTCTCGGACGTGCGCAGCTTCACCACCCTGACCGAAAGCCTGGGTCCCCAGGGCACGGTGCAGATGCTGAACGAATACTTCACCATCATGGTGGACTGCATCTCGCGCGAAAACGGCATGCTCGACAAGTTCATCGGCGATGCCATCATGGCCGGGTTCGGCGTGCCGCTGCCGCTTGAGGATTGCGAGGACCGCGCACTCCGCGCCGCCATCGCCATGCTCCGTGAATTGGACGAATGGAACGTCATCCGCGTGAAGAAGGGCGACATGCCCATCGACATGGGCATCGGCCTGAACACGGGCAACATCGTATCGGGCAACATCGGATCACCCAAGCGCATGGACTTCACCATGATCGGCGACGGCGTGAACCTGGCCGCGCGACTGGAAAGTGCGTGCAAGCAGTATTCGGCGCGGCTGCTGATTTCCGAATTCACCTACCGCAAGCTCAAGGGCACCTACCGCATCCGCGACATCGACAAAGTGATCGTCAAGGGCAAGACCGAACCGGTCGGCGTCTATGAGGTTCTGGACTTCCACACGGACGAAACCTTCCCCAACCTGATGGAAGCGGTGAACCACTTCAAATCCGGCCGCGGCCATTACGACAAGGGTGATTGGGACAAGGCCACCAAGGCCTTCAAGGAAGCCATCGCGCTCAACCCCAACGACAAGCTGGCGGAGACCTATATCGAGCGATGCGAGCTTTTGAAATCGGATCCGCCCGCCGATTGGAACGGCGTCTGGATCATGACCTCGAAATAACGGGGTCCGGTCCACTGCCCGTGTCCTTCCGTCACTTCCGATCTGTGATCGTCCTGCAACATTCCAAAGCTACCATCGGTGGCGGACCAACACGCGCGGAACCATGACCGTCAGAAACCTCAGGAAGCTGTTCCACCCTACCTCCGTCGCCGTGATCGGCGCGTCCGAGCGCAAGGGGGCTGTCGGCAATCTGGTCATGCACAATCTGCTCGAAGGTGGCTTTGACGGCCCCATCATGCCGGTCAATCCGAAGCGTCGGGCCGTCGCCGGCGTCCTGACCTATCCGGACGTCGCAAACCTGCCGGTGATCCCCGACCTGGCGGTCATCTGCACACCGCCCGACACCGTGTCGAAGATCATCGACGATCTGGGCAAGCACGGCACCCGCGCCGCCATCGTGCTGACGGCCGGGCTCGGCACCACGCAGGCGTCCGGGGGCAGCGGCACGGCACAGGCCGAGGTCCTGGCGACGGCGCGGAGTTACGGCATGCGCCTGCTGGGCCCCAACTGTCTCGGCCTGCTGGTGCCGGGGATCGGGCTCAACGCCAGCTTCGCCCACCTGCCCGCCCTGCCCGGCAACATCGCCTTCGCCAGCCAGTCGGGCGCCATGTGCACGGCGGTGCTGGATTGGGCACGGGCGCGGGGCATCGGTTTTTCCCATTTCATCTCCATGGGCGACGCGCTGGATACGGATTTCGGCGACGTGCTCGACTACCTGGGCAGCGATCCGGGCACGCGGGCGATCCTGCTGTATGTGGAATCGATCCATGAACGGCGCTCCTTCATGTCGGCCGGGCGGGCGGCGTCGCGCAACAAGCCCGTCCTGGTCATCAAGGCCGGGCGCAGCGACGCCGGCGCCCGGGCCGCGCAATCGCATACCGGCGCCCTGGCCGGCAGCGACGCGGTCTACGACGCCGCCTTCCGCCGTGCCGGCATGTTGCGCGTCGACACCATCGAGGAAATTTTCGCCGCGGTCGAAACCCTGGCCCGGGCGCCGAAGTTCCCCGGCGACCGGCTTGCCATCGTGACCAACGGCGGCGGCATCGGTGTGATGGCGGTCGACCGGCTGGCACAAACGGGCGGACGGCTGGCCGAATTTTCCGACACCACAATGGCCGCGCTGGACAAGGTGCTGCCGGCATCCTGGTCGCACGGAAACCCCGCCGACATCATCGGCGACGCGCCGCCGGAACGCTATGCCGCCGCCATGCGGGCCGTGCTGGCGGCGAAGGAAGCGGATGCCGTTCTGGTCATGCACGCGCCGACGGCGACGGCATCCAGCACCGCCGCCGCGCAGGCGGTCATCGATGTGGCGCGGGAAACCAAGGCTCCCGTGCTCGCCAATTGGGTCGGCCAGGAAGCGGTGGCCCCCGCCCGCAAGATGCTGCGCGATGCGGGCGTGCCGACCTATGACACGCCGGGCGAGGCCATCGGCGCCTTCATGCACCTGATTACCTACAAGCGAAACCAGGAAACGTTGACGGAAACGCCGACCTCCCTACCCGCCCAGTTCAACCCGGCGACGGCGGTCGCGCGGGTGATGATCGAGGGCCACCTGGCCAGCGGCGACGCCATGATGAGCGAACCGGCCGCCAAATCGGTGCTTGCGGCCTACGGCATCCCGACGGTGGAAACCCATATCGTCACCACGCCCGCGGAAGCCGCCGCCAAGGCCCAGGCCATGGGCTACCCCGTGGCCCTGAAGATCCTGTCACCGGACATCAGCCACAAGTCGGACGTCGGCGGCGTCGACCTGTTTCTCGACACGGCCGAAGCGGTCACCGCCTCGGCGGAGCGCATGTTGAAAATCATCGGCGAAAAGTTCCCCGATGCGCATATCGAAGGCTTTACCGTGCAACGCATGGCCGACCGCGCGAAGGCACACGAACTGATCGTCGGCGTCACCTGCGATGCCATCTTCGGACCGGTCATCCTGTTCGGCCAGGGTGGCACGGCGGTCGAGGTCATCGCCGACCGGGCGGTATCGCTGCCGCCGCTCAACATGCACCTGGCGCGTGATCTGGTGACCCGGACCCGCGTCTGGCGCCTGCTGCAGGGCTATCGCGACCGCCCGCCCGTGGACATGGACGCCCTCTGCCTGACCCTGGTCCAGATATCGCAGATGATCGTCGATATCCCCGAGATCATGGAACTGGATATCAACCCACTGTTGGCCGATGAAAACGGCGTGCTGGCGCTGGACGCCCGCATTCGTGTCGCCCGCCCCATGGGCGACCGGTCGCGCGACCTGGCGATCCGCCCGTACCCGGCAGAGTTGGAGGAACCGTTCACCTTGCACAACGGCCTCGAGGTATTGCTGCGCCCGATCCGGCCGGAAGACGAGCCGGAGCATCGCGAGTTCCTGGGCCGGCTGACGCCCGAGGATATCCGATTCCGCTTCTTCGGTTTGGTCCGCGAATTCCCCCATTCGGAAATCGCCCGCCTGACGCAGATCGACTACGACCGCGAAATGGCCTTCATCGCCTCGGCGCCCAAGGCCGGCGGCACCGGCCATGAAACCCTCGGCGTCGTACGCACGGTGACCGATCCCGACAACGACACCTGCGAATTCGCGATCATCGTGCGCTCGGACCTCAAGGGTCAGGGCCTGGGTTACAAGCTGTTGGAAAAAATGATCGGCTATTGCCGGGCGCGCGGCACCAAGACCATGACCGGCCAAGTCATGGCGGGAAACCACCCCATGCTGGACATGGTGCGGGCACTGGGATTCCGCGTGAAAAGGTTGGAAGACGAGCCGGTGATGGAGACGACCCTGGACCTGGCCTGATTATTTGCTGGTGGCGACGAACACGCCGTTCCAATCGGCCGGCGGCGGGTTGATCATGTATTCGTCGATGCGTTCGTCATAGATATCGCACAGCGGCCCCAGGTCGGCCTCGAGGTCCCAACATTTCGGATAGGCCCGAATGTCCGCGACCATGCGCTTCGCGGTCTCGAAGTCCATGGACCGATAGGTATCCATCATCTCCTTGATCATGCCCTGGATCTTCCGGAATTCCGGCTTTTCAAGCACATCCGTGTCGCCAAGAAGGCCGTAGATGTAGGTGCCCTCGGTTTTGCCCTTCACCTGAATGAAGTCCAGATCGATGGTCGCCAGCTCGTCTTTCACGGCTGCATTCGTCGACGGCCCAAGGACGACGTTCATGCCGTAGGTCTTGCTTTGCCCTTCCAGGCGGGCCGCCAGGTTGACGCAATCGCCCAACACCGAATAGTCGAAGCGCTGATCCGACCCCATGTTGCCGACAACCGCCGGGCCCGAATTCAAGCCGAGCCCCACCTTCAGCGGAATGTGCTTGCGGCCTTCTTCCTTGGCCTCGATTTCCAGGCGCGCGTTCAAGGGCTCCATTTCGGCCAGCATGGCCAGCGCCGACCGGCAGCCGTCCATGGCGTGGTTGGGGTTGTCCAAGGGCGCGTTCCAGAACGCCATGATGCAGTCGCCCATGTATTTGTCGATGGTGCCCTTGCGCTTCAGGATCGCGTTGGTCAGCGGCGTTAGCAGCTTGTTGATCAGAGCCGTCAGGCCGACGGGATCGAACTGTTCCGAAATCGTCGTGAACCCGCGCACGTCGCAGAACAGCAGGGTCAATTCGCGCATTTCGCCGCCCAGCTTCAGGCTGTCCGGGTTGTTGGCCAACTGTTCGACCATGTCCGGCGACAGATAGTGGGCGAAGGCGCCGCGCACCTGTTTCTTCGACGCCTCTTCGCGGACATAGTTGAGATAGGTCAACGTGGAATACAGAAGGAAGATGGCGACCAGGGTGAAAACCGCGTCGATCAGCATCCGATATTCGGCGAAGGCGTGCCAACTGCCGAACCCGACGCCGGCGGTGGTCACGGCGAACACCATGAAGGTCCACAGCGCCCCGACCCAGGGCACCAGGACGATCATCGCCAAACCGCCCAGCAGGATGACCGACAATTCCATGCCCTGAGCGAAGTTGGGGCGGGTCAAATAGGCCTTGTTGAGCACGGTTTCGATGATCTGCACATGGACCTCGACCCCGGGAATGTTGCTTTCCGTCGGGATGGACCGAATATCCTTGAGGCCGATGGCGCTGGTCCCGAGGATGGTCAGCTTGCCCTTGATCATCGCCGGGTCGGCGGTGCCGTTCAGCACGTCCACGGCGGATACGTACTTGGCCTTGTCCGACTTGGAGAAGTAGGGCCACATCCGGCCGTTCTGGTCCGTGGGAATTTCCAGCCCCTTGGCGATGCCGAGCGATTTGATGCCCGCCTGATCGACCTTGACCAGAATCGTCGGCCGACCGGTGGCGAGGCGCAGCATCTCGACGCTGAGCGCCGGGAACATGTCCTTGCCCTGAACGAACAATGACGGAATGCGGCGGATGATGCCGTCCTGCTCGGGAATGATCGAGAAGATGCCATGCCCACCGAACCGCCCGCCGGCCGCCTGTTCAATGACCGGCACGTTACGCACCAGGGCCGGGAAGCTGGGCAGCAGGTCCAGAGGGTCGGGCACGTCGGTCCCGTATTTACGCACGGCGATGGATTTCTTCACCGGCGGCAGCTTGACGCCCTCAAGCTCGTTTTCCACGGTCGACTGGCCCAGCACGACGCGCGAGCGCTTGATGGTTTCGGCGAATATCTCGTCGTTGGACTTGAACTGGCGGATCTTGTTCTTGGTGTCCTCGTCCAGGCCCTTCAGGGCATCGGCGATGGCGGACGGATTCATTCTGTCGGGTTCGGCGAAGACAATGTCGAAGGCCACCACCACGGCGCCCATCTTCATCAGGTTCTCGACCAGTTGCGCGAGAATGTTGCGCGGCCACGGCCACTGGCCGACCTCGCCCAGGCTCTTTTCGTCCAGATCGATGATGGTGACCGGCTTGCGCTCGGGCGGCGGAATTTCGCGCGGCTTCATCTGCTGATAGAAGTCGAACCCCTTCAGCCGCATGAATTGAACGGGCTTGGGGTTGGCGATGTAGAGGGTGATGAACCCGGCCAGCAGGACATAGCCGACGATGCGTTCCAGCCGGACGGCACCGCGGAAGAAGCGATAGAACCCACGGCCGATGGCGCCCAACACGCGCATCACCACGCCGGGCTTCTTCGGTCCTTTCGGCACCGTCGGCGGGATTACGTCCGCGCGGCCTTCATCAGGCAATTCTATGCTCCCCTTTCTCGCCCCCCCGGTTCGTCTTGGACGATTCCGGGACAGACTACTCCCGTCCCCTGGCAGGGCCGGCACGCCATTTTACCCGGCATTCCACCTAACAATGTGGGAGTTACCGCCACATTATCACAGGTTCCCGCCCACGCCACCAGCCCGAAAGCCCGCATATACGGAAATTCGGAGCGCCGAAACGCCGTAAAACCGGGCCGTTCAGGCTGCGTCATACGCGCATCCCCTGTTCATCCCGTGTTTACCATCATACATTAACCTGACGCTGGGATATTAGGAGCAGCGGGAATTCCATGGCGGAACCCAACAATACGGCGTGGCTGAAGCCCTTCGTCAAATCACTCATGCCGACCTTTCGCGAGGTCGTGCTGATGTCGGCCTTCATCAATCTGGTGGCCCTGGCGACGCCTGTATTCTCCATGCAGGTGTTCGACCGGGTCGTGTTCCACAAGGGCATCTCGACCCTGTGGGGGCTGGTCATCGGCATGATCGCCGTGATCATCTTCGACCTGGTGCTCAAGCTGGCGCGCTCACGAGTGATGCAGACCGTGGCGCTGCGCGTTGACGTGCTGGTCGGCCGTCAGTTGTTCGACAAGCTGATGTCGCTGCCCCTGTCGGAACTGGAATCCAAACCCGCCGGCCATTGGCAGGGCCTGTTCCGCGATGTCGACACGGTGCGCAACACACTGTCCGGCGGCTCGGCCGTACTGATCACCGATCTGCCCTTCGTCCTGATGTTCCTAATCCTGATCATCGTCATCGCGCCGCCGGTGGCCCCGGTGCTACTGGTCATCTTGCCGTTGTTCATGTTCGTCGCCTGGAAATCGGGCAACGTCATGGCTTCCGCCAACCAGGAGGAACGCCAATCCTCGATCTCGCGCGACCAATTGATCGCGGAAATGATCCAGGGGCGGACCACGATCAAGGCCCTCGCCCTCGACCAGGCCATGCGCCCCCATTGGGAGCAGAGCCACGCCGACAACATTGAGAAGTCGGCGGTGCGCGGTGCCAAGACCGATTTCTATTCCAACCTGGGCGGCTCGCTGACCATGTGCACGACGCTGCTGATGACGACCGTCGGCGCGCTGGCCATCGTCAACCAGGAAATGACCATGGGCTCGCTGATCGCGGCCAACATGCTGTCGGGCCGGCTGCTCGGGCCGCTCAACCAGCTGGTCAACCAATGGCGAACCTTCAATTCGTTCAAGCAGTCCGCAGATCGCCTGGGCCAGACTTTCGAGACGACCAGCGAGCGAGCGGAGTCCGAAATCGAACTGGAAGCCCCAAAAGGCGAATTGCGCACGGAAAACGTCACCTTCAATTACGTCGAAGGGACCAAGCCGATCCTCAACAACGTCACCGTCAGCCTGCCCGCCGGCGGCATCCATGCCCTTGTCGGGCGCAACGGCTCGGGCAAGACGACGCTGTTGAAGGTGCTGCAAGGGCTGTACCGGCCGACCAGCGGCCGCGTTTTGTTGGACGGCGCCGACATCGCCCAGTTCACGCGCCACGAATTGGCCGACTGGATGGGCTACGTGCCGCAGGAATGCGTGCTGTTCGCCGGCACCATCCGCGACAACATCGCCCACCGCCATGCCGACGCCTCGGACGAACAGGTCATCAAGGCGGCAACCCATGCCGGTGTCCACCACTTCATCATCGACATGCCCGACGGCTATGCCACCGACATCGGCGAGGCCGGCTCGCGCCTGTCCGGCGGCCAGCGTCAGCGAATCGCCATCGCCCGGGCCCTCCTGGGCGATCCGTCCGTATTGATGATGGACGAACCGTCGGCCAGCCTGGACCGTCAGGCGGAACAGGCGCTGCGCGAGACACTGCGCGAAATTTCCAAGACCCGCTCCGTTATTCTGGTGACCCACAGCCCAATTCTGCTGGCCGCCTGTGACGATCTGATCGCCCTCGACCAGGGCCGCGTCGCCCTGGCCGGGCCGTCGGCGGAAATCCTGCCGCGCCTGTTCGGCCAGCAACCCATGGAACGTCCGCCCGAAGACGCCGTGAAGAAGCCCGACGCCGGCAAGGCGCCCGAGGCACCCGCCGCCCCAACCAAGCCCGCCGCGCCGAGTGCGGCGCCGGCCGCACCCGCTGCACCCGCTGCACCCACTGCCGCCAAGGCGCCCGCCGGGGCTGCAACCCCCGCCGCCGCCAAACCTGCGGGCGCACCGGCCGCAAAGCCGCCCATGCCCGACATGGCCGCCGCCTTGGCTAATGCCGCCCGTCAGGCCGCCCAGGGCGGGAAACCACCCGCCCCCGGCGGACGCGTCGAACCCGTGCCGCCCAAACGTCCGGAACCCGCCATGGCGCCGCCGCCTGCACCAAAGCCCGCACCGCAGCCGACCCCGGCGCCCCAGGCGGCGCAACGCCCGGCACCGGCGGCACCAGCGCCGGTCCCGCGCCCCGCCCCCGCACAACCGGCGGCGAAGCCCGCTCCGCCTCATACGGCTCCGTCCCAGACCGCGCCACGCCCAGCCGCCCCCGCGCCAACCCAACCGGCAGTGGCCCAACCGGCGGCGGCCAAACCGCGGCCACAAACGCCCGCGCCAGCCCCTGCACCGGTATCAACACCGGCCAAACCGGCGGCCAAGGCATCTACCGCTTCAAGTAACGACCCGTACGCTGATATACTAAAAGCCATGGAGCACGAGCGCGGCCCGCGGTAGGCCGGGAACCTTCCCGGATGACCGTGCCGGCGCTGGAGCCGAGACATGCAACACCAAGCGAACCCGCCCATTGCCTCTCCGTTGGACGAGCTGCTGGTCAAACGGCCGATGCCGTCTCTGCGGGTCGCCGCCTGGCCGATCATGATTTTGATCACGGCGGTGCTGACCTGGGCCAACTTCGCCAAGCTGGACGAGGTTTCCGTCGCCTTGGGCAAGGTCGTGCCGCTGGGCAAGACCAAGGTCGTCCAGCATTTGGAAGGCGGCATCGTCCAGGAAATCTACGTCTCCGAGGGGGATACGGTGTCGATTGGCCAGGATCTTCTGCTGCTCGATCTGGCGTCGGGCGGCACCAACCGCGAGGAACTGCAGGTTCGCCTCGACAGCGAACTGGCGGCACGCGCGCGCCTGCAGGCCGAGGCCGAGGGCCGCAAGCTCAAATTCCCGCGCACCTTGGAAACCCGGCAACCCGCCTTGGTCGAAGCTCAGCGTCAGGCTCATGATGCCCGCCAACGCGAATTGAAGGCGTCAATCAGCGTGCTGACGTCGCAGATCAAGCAGCGCGAACTGGACGTCAAGGAAATGCAGGCCAAGAAAAAGGCGACGGAACGCAATTACTCCCTCGCCCGCGAACGCCTAGCCATGTCGGCGTCGCTGCTGGCCGAGGGCCTGACGGCGCGCATCGAGCACCTGAAACTGGAGGCCGAGGTCGAAGACCTTGACGGCCAGTTAAAGGGGCTGGTGCCGGCCATTCCGCGCGCCCAGGCGGCGGTCGAGGAAGCCAGGAAGCGCGTGTCGGAATCGGAGGAAGGGTTCCGGCGCGAAGCGCGCGAGGAACTGAACAAGGTCGAACAGTCGATTGCCCGCATCCAGGAACTGATTTCCGAGGCCGAGAAACAAGGTGCCCGGTCGGCGATCAAAAGCCCGATCAACGGGATCGTTCAGAAGATGGTCGTCAATACGGTCGGCGGCGTCGTCAAAGCCGGCGAGCCGATCATGGAAATCGTGCCCACGGGCGACAAGCTGGTCGTCGAGGCGCGCCTGAACCCCACGGAACGCGGCTTCATCGTCGAAGGCCAGCCCGCCGTGGTCAAGATTTCCACCTATGATTTCGTGCGCTACGGCGGCCTGGACGGCCGGGTCATCGCCGTCGCCCCCGACGCCTCGACGGACGAAAACGGCGCCCCCTATTTCCGCGTCGTGGTCCAGACCGACAAGACCTACCTGGGTAAAACCAAGGACCTGCTGCCGATCACGCCCGGCATGGAAGCCACGGTCGACATCCACACGGGCCGCAAATCGGTCATGGATTATCTCATCAAACCCGTCCTCAAGCTCAAGGACGAAGCCTTCCGCGAGCGCTGACGCCGGTTCTGCCCTCGGCGCCGCGGCCCGCCCTTTTTCCCGGCCCGGGGCAACGGGGAAAACGCTAACCATTTGTTATTTTATGCCAATCTATTATAAACGATGGTCATTAGGGGAGTTCACCGCGTGCCGTCCGACCTGTTGTTGGTGAGATGCGTCACGCGTTGGTAGGGGTCCGGGGAAGACATGTCGTTTACCACACTTGTCGGGTTGCTGGCCGCATTCGGTCTGTTCATCGGCTCAGTCATGATGAGCACCGACAACTTCCTGATTTTTCTCAGCCTTTCGAGCCTTCTGATGGTTGTCGGCGGCACCCTGTCGGCAACATTCATTTCCTACGAGCCGCGCTACGTCATGCTGTCGCTGCGGCTGATCTGGCGCATTCTGTTTTCGCCCAAGGTCGGGCGCAATGTGCTGAAGTCCGAGGTTGGGCGAATCATCCGCTGGGCCTACACCGTGCAAAAGAGCGGCCCGCCGGCACTTGAGGCCGAGGCCAAGAAAGCGGTGCGCGGCGACAAGTTCCTGAAATTCGGCGTCGACATGGTGATTTCCGGCTACACCGGCGAGGAAGTCCGTGAAATCCTGACCAACGCCATCGAATCGACCTTCGGGCGTAACACCGTGCAGGTCGACATCCTGCGCAGCATGGGTGGCGCCGCCCCGGCGTTCGGCATGATCGGGACCCTGGTCGGCCTGATTATCATGCTCGACAACCTGGGCGGCGATCCGACACAGTTGGGCGCCGGTCTTGCGGTCGCGCTTTTGACGACCCTCTACGGCGTCATGTTCGCCCGCATGATTTTCATTCCCGCGGCGACCAAGATTCAGCAGCGCGAGGAAATCGTGCGCTTCCGCAACTATCTGATCGCCGAGGGACTGTCGCTTCTGGCCGACAAGAAGAACCCCCGTTACATCGCGGACCGCATGAACAGCTTCCTCGACCCGGCCATCCACTTCAATATCGACAAGATGAAGAGGTAGCCATGCCACGGCGGGTTTTCGTGCCATTGCCCGCCGACGCAGGCTGACGCCATGGGAGTTCCGGTCAAACCAACCCCACAAGAAGACAAGGAAGACTGGCTGGTCACCTATGCCGACGCCATCACGCTTCTGATGTGCTTCTTCGTGATGATGCTGACCTTCGCCGAATTCGATATTCCCGCCTTCGAAGAGGCCGCCGCCGCGATCAAGGAAAAGATCGGGTCGTCCGACGATGACGCCTCGCCCACGGAAAAGCTGAAGATCGATCTGGAGGACGTGGTGTTCCAGATGCAGGCGGACCGTGCCGTGCAGGTGACCAAGGACTCCAAGGGCGTGGTCATCGAATTGTCGTCCGGCGCCTTCTACAAGCCCGGCTCGGCCGAATTGCGCGAGGAAGCCGTTCCCTACCTGGAAAAGATCGCCCAGACCATCAGCGCGCCGCGCTACGCCACCTACAACGTTCAAATCGAGGGCCATACGGACGACGAGCCCATTTCGACGGAACGCTTTCCGTCAAACTGGGAGTTGTCGACCTCGCGCGCGGCAACGGTCGTGCGGTTCTTCGCGGACCGGCAGTTTGTCGACCCCCTGAAGATGAGCGCCACAGGATACGCCGACCAGAAACCGAAGGTTCCAAACCGCACCGAGGAAGGCGTGCCGATCCCGGAAAACCAGATGACCAATCGGCGCACCTCGATCCGCGTGACCGCCATGTCCCTTAAGGAGCGCGAGGTCTGGTACCAGCACCTTGCGGTTATTCGGGCCAAGGCCGAGGCGGAGAAGCGCGCCAAGGAACAGCAGGGCGACGGACAACCGCCGCAGGAAGGCCAGGCTCCGCAGGAGGGGCAAACACCCCAGGACGCCCCGCCATCCGCTGTCGAGGGCCAGCCGGCCCCCGCGCAGCAATAGGGCTTCGCAACGGGCCGGTGCAGGCCGGCGCGAATGATCCAATCTCAATTCATGAAATTTAGAATGCGGCGCTTACGCGGCGGCCGCGCGCCGGATCACTCGATGATCAGTTCCATGCCTTCGCGGCTGACGAAATTTCCTTCCCAGGCCGCCTCGGCCTCGATCGCCAATTTGTCCATGAAGGCGTCGTCGTGTTCCGGATCATGGTGGAAGATCGCCATGCGCTTGACGTTGGCAGCCCGGCACAGGCGCATGCCCTCGTTCCAGGTCGAATGACCCCAGCCGACCTTGGCGGGAAACTCTTCCTCGGTATAGGTGCTGTCATAGATCACCAGGTCGGCGCCCTCGATCAGGCCCAAAATGTTTTCATCCAACTGGCCCGGCGTGTGTTCCGTATCGGTGATGTAGCAGATCGCCGCCCCCTCGTGCTCGATCCGATATCCGGTGGCGCCGTTGGGGTGGTTCAGGGGCGCCGTCTTCACCGTGATGTCCGACGGCAGGGAAAAACTGTCGCCCGCGTCAAAGTCCTCGAACCGCAGTTTGGCCTGCATGGCCTCAAGCGGCACCGGGAACATGGGGTTATGCATCTGGGTCGACAGGATGTCCTGAATGCCCTCGTCGCCGCGGCTTTTCAGATGGCCGGCCATGATATGAATGGCGTATTCGGGATTATAGGCAGGCACGAAGAACGGGAATCCATTGATATGGTCCCAATGGGTGTGGGTCAGCAGCAAATGGGAGCATTTCGCGCCGGACTGAAGAAAAGCGTTGCCGTAGGATCGAATACCGGTGCCGGCGTCCATGACGAACCGATAATCACCCGCCTCGACCTCAATGCAACTGGTGTTGCCGCCATACTTCATGTGCTGCGGCGTGGCGCAGGCAATGCTTCCTCTAACTCCCCAAAATTTCAGACGGATGGCCATGATCTCATGCAGACTTTCGCGGTCTGTTCACGCGCGTGAACGAACGCAGCGGTAAACTCCCTTGCGGACAGGCCCTCGGTGGCACACGGCTTTATCAGTACCTTTGCGGTACGGTTAATTCCCTGTATAGGCCATCAAGTAACGGCTGTCACAGATTGATTTCCAACGACACGAACCCCCATTCCGACCGACAATCCTAGGCGCCGGTCCGCCCGCCCTCGATTACAGGCGATTTCGACCAGACCGCTCGAATTCGCATACCAGAACAAGCTGTCCGGCGGAACCGAAGCGAAGGTCTTTTCGCCTTTGATTTCAACATTGTGAACTAAAATTCGGTGGTTTGGCGAGAGATTTTCCGCACGCATGCCGGAAATTACATTGCCATACCCATCGACGTATACAATTCGCTCTAATTCATCCGGCCAATCGGGACGATCGACCTCCTGCAGCGCGATTTGCCGCCCCTTTCGCGCATCGTCGAAGGTGCCGGCGGCGGCGATCTCCGCCGCCACCGGCGCGAATAGGTCACGACCATGAAAGCTGACCGAAAGCTTTTCCGGGCGCCAGGTGATTTCCCATGCCCGCGCCTTAGACGCCCGCCGGACCGTCAACGCGAAAAGACCATTATCAGGCCCGATGAACCAGCGCCCGTCCGCTTCCACGACCAACGCGCGGCGGTCCGTTCCTACACCCGGGTCGACGATGGCCAGGACCACGGCGCCGGGCGCAAGCCCGCCCGCCAACGCCGCCAACAGATAGGCGGAAGACTGCGGATCGAAGGGCGGCGCGTCGTGCATCAGATCGACCACCGGCACACCTGGGGCGCCCGCATGCAAGACCGCCTTCATCTGCCCCACATATGGACCTTGGAAACCGAAATCGGAGAACAGGACAAGCATGGTACCGGGCGCCCTCAAACGCATTGGGACAGACTGTTCGGACCCTAGCAGATCCCCAGAACGCAATCACCCGGCGCCGCTTTTCGCGGCGCCGGGTGCGCTATGGGTATTCATGGTGCGAATGTGCCTAAGGCAGGCTGGTCCCTAGACGGCGCCAACTGTGTCGGCAAGGGCCCGAGCGACGTGCTTCTGGACCTTTTCGAAGGCCCGGTTTTCAAGCTGGCGCACCCGCTCCCGGCTAATGCCGTACTGGCCTCCCAGATCCTCGAGGGTCGCGGGCTCGTCCGTTAGGCGGCGCTCGACGAAAATCTCACGCTCGCGCTTGGGCAGGGCCGCCATGGCTTCCTGAACCAGGGTACGGCGGAAGTTGCCTTCCTCGGTATCACCGAACATGGCTTCCGGGCTGGGGCGGTCATCGACCAAGGTATCCTGGAATTCGACAGCGCCTTCTTCCTGGGTCACCGGGGCGTTCAAGGACATGTCGCGGGCCGCAAGGCGCCGGTTCATGTAGGTGATGTCGTCGGTCGACACGCCGACTTCCTCGGAAATGCGCCGCGCGTCTTCCGGGTTCAACTCACCCGAATCCATGATCTTCAGGCGGCCCTTCAGACTGCGCAGGCTGAAGAACAGCTTCTTCTGAGAAGCGACGGTGCCCATCTTCACCAGGGACCAGGACTTCAGGATGTATTCGGTGATCGCCGCCTTGATCCACCACATGGCGTAGGTGGACAGACGGAAACCGCGTTCCGGCTCAAACTTCTTCACGGCCTTCATCAGGCCGATGTTGCCTTCGGAAATCAGGTCCGCAACCGGCAGGCCGTAGCCCCGGTACCCCATGGCGATCTTGGCGACCAGGCGCAGGTGCGAGGTAACCAGCATGTGGGCGGCATCAACGTCGCCATGCTCGGTCCAGCGCAGCGCCAGCCTTTGTTCCTCCTCCTTCTCCAAAAGGGGGAACTTCCAGATCTCGCGGAAATACTGGCTCAGGCCTCCTTCGGTCGGAACGGCAGGTACTGTCATCGTTGTCATTTTCTCTTCTTCCCCTGTTGCGACGGCACGAAACCGCCTAAGGACATGATTTGAGTTCTAGATTTCGAATACGGCGGCTCTATGGCAGGTCGGGGGCATGCCAAAGGCATTTCCCGACGCTGAACAGCGCGCCGCAGACATTGCGTTCCGCGGAAGCGGATGCATATCCAGATACAAGGTCAGATACAGGGAAGGATGAATTCGTGCGGTCAAAGCGCAGGTAAGCGTTCATGCCTTATCCTCCTTATGAAGCAATATGGCGTCTTAGGACATTTAACGACCTGTCAGCCGCAACGCCCACTCCGCCCGCCGTTAAAGCCGGGCAATTCACGATTGGCCCCATACGGGCACCAACACCGTTACTATAGCGAGTAACGTCTGAAATTTCAAGATTTTGGGGAAAATCCCCGGGCAATGGCCCGTTACTGAACGCTCTGGCTCAGTTTCGCGAACGAGGTATCCAGTTCACCACCGGCGGGCAGTTCGCTGCGAATTTCCGGCGCGAGATCGGGGATCGGCGGCAGGTCCAGGTTTTGGCCGTTGGAAATTTCCGCATTACGCTTCTGACGATAGAGCGAGCGGATTGCCGCATAGTAATCGACCGAAGTCTTCTTGATCTGGTCCAGTTCCTCGACCACATCGGCGTATTCGAGAAGGCCGTCGACGACATCAAGAGCCAGACCGATCTCGTCCGCGTCAATATTATCCAGATAGTAGCCCAGCGGATCGAAATAACCATCGATCAAAAGCCGCCCGATCGCATCGCGCGGATTGGACGGGCCAAGGATCGGCAGCACGACATAGAAACCTTCGCCCACACCCCAAACGCCCAGGGTCTGACCAAAATCTTCACTATGCTTATGGAAGCCCATCTCGGATGCCATGTCGACCATACCGGCCATGCCGACGGTGGTGTTGAGGAACGTGCGCATGAAAGTCACCAGTGCGCGTTCAAATTCGAACTGCAGCACATCGTTGACGAAGGTGATCGGCGACGACAGGTTGTCGAACATGTTCTTGAGCGCCTGCCGACCCGTCGCCGGGACCGTCGAATTGTAGGTATTGGCGATCGGCCGCAGAAGACCTTCCTGCACCCCTTCGTTGAAGGAGAAGATGGCCCGGTTCATGCTTTCCAGCGGATCATTGCCCGTATCGTCCGCCTGGGACAGTTGGACATCCGCCTGCGCGATCAATCCACCCTGAAACGATAGAACCCGTGCTTGATCGTCCGCCTGGGCAGTCCCCAAGGACAAGCTAGCCGCAAAAATCGCGCCGACCGCGAAATTCCGAAACCTACCGGTCAAAACCCAGCCCCATTTCCTCGTCACGACCACCCTTTATGGCAGCCGGTTGAATCTGCTTAGCAATGCGGCGTGCCCAGGCGCGCCATCTGTTGCCGTGAAGTAATAAGTGAAGTTGCCACCCCCCGCAACCGATTCAAAGTAATTTATTTACCGTTGACCGCTAACTAAATCGTGATGTCGGTGTGTCCCCTGACCCAATGCCAGGGTGCTTGAACCGCGTGGAAAAATGCATATCCTGGCACATAAGGGAGGCACTCATAATCATGGTTCCACTTCGCCGACAGGCTCTCAAGCTCGTGCTGGCATGGGTGTTCATCGCCTTCGCCGTGACACCTTCGACCGCCCGCGCCGACACACCTGAGGCGGTTGTCGATGCGTTCCACAGCGACCTTCTCGCCGTCATGAAAGACAGCGATAATCTTGGCATTTCAGGACGTTACGAGAAGTTTCTCGAGCATCTCGACCGCTATTTTCACATGCCTCTGATGGTCAGCTTCGTATCCGGGGCGCATTGGGCCAAGGCCGACCAGGACGCACGCCGAAAATTGAACGACGCGGCGCGGCGCTTGAGCGCCGGTGAGCTTGCCGTGCTGTTTTCCGGATATGGCGGCGAAACCTTCAAGACGGTCGGCACGCGGCCCATCAAGGACGGCTCCGTCCTGGTTGAAACGGAACTGGAACGACGGTCAGATTCGAATGTAAAAGTGACCTATCGACTGCGCGAATTCGGTGAAAAATGGCGAATCATCGATGTCCTTCTGGACGGCACCATTTCGCAGCTCATCAAACGCCGCGACGAATACCGCCGGACCCTTGAAGACAACGGAATTTCCGGTCTGACCAACCTGCTGAACGCCAAGGCGGACGAGATTCTCGCGTCCGGTCGTACGGCCAAGGCCGGCAAGTAAAACTCCATCGCCTGGGAATCGCCCCTGGCATGGCCGCGAAACCCGGCTTAAGTGTTCGCCCATGCGCAATCATTCAACGCCCATGCCCGTCGCCGCCGCCATCATCGCGATCATGTTGTTGATCGCGGGTACCATTCCCTCTGCCGCTCAGACGCCACGGACCACTCAGGCCGGTGAGGTAATCACCGCGTTCCATACCACCCTGCTAGACGTCATGAAGCGCGCGGACGCACTCGGCATGAAGGGCCGCTTCGAGACCCTGGCGCCGGCCGTGGACAAAGCCTTCCACCTTGATTTGACGGCGCGTCAGTCGGCCGGACGGCGGCCATGGAAAGACGCCACACAGGCGGAACAGGCGGCCCTGCTCGACGTCTTTCGCCGCTGGACCATCGGCACCTACGCCAATCAGTTTGACGGCTGGTCCGGCCAGGCCTTCGTCGATCACGGCCAAAAGCCGGGCCCACAGAAAGGCACCGTTCTGGTAGAGACGGAATTGACCGGCAAGGAGCCGGTCACACTGACCTACCTGATGGTGTTGAAGGACGGTCGCTGGGGCGTTTATGACGTCCTGGTGCGTCGCGGGACGACATCGATCAGTCAGCTCGCCAAGCACATTTCCGAGTTCAAAAGCATCGTGAAGAACGGCCTGCCCGCCTTGACCGACGCCCTGCGGGCAAAGACCCAGACTCTGCTCGGCGGATAGGCTCAGCCCGACGGCAGCCCGTTACCGCCGTCGTCCCCGTCCGCGTTGCCACGTTCGGCCGATTTCAGCAGGCCGCGCAGGGAATAGATCGACCCCAGCACAAATCCCCAGACCACGAAGGCGATTTCACGGATGCGCTTGACCGCCGCCAAGGCCACGCCGGCCTCCGGCGAACCCGTGACAGCCCCGGCCAGAACGATCAGCGCACTGTCCTGCGTACCCAGATTAGCGGGCACGAAAAAGGTCGCGGCGCGCACCATTTGGTTCACGGATTCGATGATGAGGGCTTCGCCCGGCGTTACCGGATGACCGAGAAAGTAGAGAATCGCGTAGGTTTCCGCCGCCCCGACCACCCAGTTGGCAAGCGCGAGCAACACCGCCGGCACGAATCGCCAAGGGCGTTCCGCATAAAAGTGGTGCAGGCGGTCCTCGACGTCGTGGATATGGCCAAGGGCGGCGTTGATGCGCGCGCCCAGACGTGTACGCCCCAGGCGGGAGCCCGTGCGCGAGGTCGCGCGGAATTTCTGGACCGCGAACAGGACCCCAATCCCGAAGGTCAGAAACAGGAAGCCGCCCAGCGCGAAGGAGGCGTATCGCCCGCCGGCCTCGTGCCCGGCCAATAGGATCAGGCCGATCAGCATGAAGATGACCAGGCCGATCAGGTTCACCGTGCGCGCCAAGATGATCGAGGCGATGCCTTCGCGGTAACTGACCGCATGATGGCGCTTCAGCAATACCGCCTTGATCGGTTCGCCACCGAACCCGCCCGCCGGCAGCACGGTGTTGAAGGCCTCGCCGACCATGCGGATCCGCCACACGATGTAGGACCAACGAAGCGTCAAAGGCAGGCGCAGGATGGCCAGATGCCAGGACAGACTGTCGATATAGAAGGCCGCGAAATAGATCGCGAAGGCCGCCGCCAATCCCTGCCAGCCCATGCCGAGAATGCTGGCAAGGGCGGCCTTGAAATCGACCTCGGCAACCACCCAGGCTAACAACGCCACGCCCAATCCGACATAGAGCCAGGTCAGAACCCGCGTCACGGGTCGGTCGCCGGCGGTCATGTCCGCCCCCGGCCGCGAACCGCAAGCAACGCCGGCAGCAGGACCAGGGTGCAGACCAGGGTCAGGGTGATGGCGATGGTCAGCAGCACCCCCATGCTGGCCGTGCCGGGATGGCCGGACAGCGCGATGGACCCGAACGAGCCGATGGTGGTCAGTGCGCTGAACAACACCGCCCGAGGGGTCGAGGTCTCGAAGGCATCGCCCGCCGCCCTATCACCGTCGGCGCGTTCCTGTCGGTCGCGCAGGACCAGATGGATGCCGCTGGCGACGCCGAGCCCGAACAGCAGCGGCAGGACGATGATGTTGGCAAAGTTGAAGGGCACCTGGAACATGACCGAGCATAGCACCGTCAGCACCGCCGCCAGCCCCAGGGGCGCGAACACGAAGGCGACGTCGCTGGCCCGGCGCAACAACAGGCCGAGCAGGATCAGGATCGCCGTCACCGCGATGGCGCCGGCCTCAACGAAGGCCGACAGCACCGCCCGCCCCGCCTCGTAGATCGTGACCGGCGCGCCCGACGCATCGGGGGTGACCTTGCGCAGCGCCGCGACGAAACGTTCGACGGCATCGGGATCGCGCAGGTCGTCGGCGGGAATCACCTCGAGCCGCGCCTGTCCGCCCGGCGCAACATAGCGCGCGCTGATATCAGTCGGCAGGTCGATCAATGTGAACGGCTCCGGGCTCAAACTGCCCCGCAGGCGGTCGACGGCGTCGGGGAATACGGCCAGAAGCCCCTGCTCCAGCCCCACCAGACCGGCGTCATCCAGGGCCTTCAACAGCGCCGCCAGCCGCCCGGCTGCCCGGGCCAGGTCCGGCCCCGCGTTGGTGGCGTCCAAGTTTGCCAAGGCCGCCCCCAGATTTTCGGCGGCGATGCGGCGACGCGCCGGGTCTCTGTCCCTCGTGCCGCCACCGGGCGCCAGCGACGGCAGCATGAACAGGGCAAGGTCGCGGACAATCTCGGCCTTTTCCTCTTGGTCGCCCGGCACGAAGCTGAGGATCGAGGCGACGCCCTTGACCTCGGGCAGGGCGGTGAGATTTTCGGCCAGTCCGCGCGCCGCGTCCACGTCGGGGGCCAGCACCGTGGCGCTATAGGTCGACGCCCCCTTCCCCGCCGCCAGTTCATGGACGACGGCGACCGATTCCAGGTTTCGGTCCTGCAGGTTCAGGGGATCGAAGTCGAACCGCACCTGCGGCACGGCGGCCAGACCGATAACCGCCGCCGCCCCGGCACCGATCAGCACCCGGCGGGGGTGGCTTTGCAACGCGCGGCGGGCCCGGTCGGACCATCCCGCATGGCCGTCACGGCGGCCCGCTGGGGCGGGCATCAAAGTCAACAAGGCAGGCAGCACGGTCAGGTTCGCGGCCAAGGCGATGAACATCCCCGACCCCGCGATCAGGCCCAGTTCGGCCAAGCCCACGTAATCCGTCGGCAGAAAGGAATAAAAGGCGATGGCCGCCGCGACGGCACACAGCGTCAGCCCGCCACCGCCCGCCGCCGCCGTCGCCTCCAACGCCGCGCCGTTGTCATGGCCCCGGCCACGATGTTCCCGATAACGCAACGCGAAGTGAATGCCGAAGTCGACGCTGAGCCCGATGAACAGCACGGCGAAAGCGACGGAAATCAGGTTGAGGGCGCCAAGCGCCCAGATCGCGAACCCGGCCGTCCAGATCAGGCCCAGGATCAGGGTCGCCAGTACGGCGACGACCATGCGCAGCGACCGCAGGCCGAGGACCAGCAGCACCAGGACCAGGGTGAACGACAACATCCCGGCCAGGCCCATGCCCTGCTCGACGCTTTTCAATTCATCCTGCTGCAAAGCGGCCGATCCGGAGATGCGCAGGCGCACGGGCCCCGCCCCCTCCAGCTTCAGTTCCCGGCGCAGATCCTTGAGTGCTGCGATCGGCTTGCCCGCCGGCTGCAGCGAGGCGAAATCCAAGGGCGGCTTAAGCACGATGAACCGCCGGGCCGGCGCATCGTCTTCCCCGGCCAGAAGGCGCTGCCAGGACAGGATCGCGTCCTCACCCTTGGCGCGTTTCTCACCGACATCCGCCAACAGGTTAAGCACTTTGGCCAGGGCCACGGGCGGCGCCTTGCCGTCAAGCTGCTGTTCGATGCCCTGGCGCAGCAGGTCGAACAGGGTTGCCAGACTGGCATCGCCCCACAGACTGGCCAGGAAGGGCTGCGCTTCGGCGAGCCTCCCGGTCAGGTCTTCCAGTTCCGCCACGTCGAGGAACAACAGGCCGTTCTGCTGGAGGAACGGATCACCTTCCGGGTCGAACAGGCTGCCGAAGGTTTCCGGCTGCGCCGTAAGCCGTGCACGCAGTTCCCGCGCCGCCCGGTCGACCCGTTCGGGCACGGCGCCGTCCAGGACCAGCAGGATGTTGTCGCTCAGCTGCGGAAACAGACGGCTGATCTCGCGGTTGTTCTTGCGGAACGGCAGATCGGCGGACAGCATGTCCGTGGTATCCGTATGGATCGCCAGATTGCGCTGCAGATAAGAAAGCGTCAGCCCCGCGCCGATGATGGACAGCAGCACGACCGCCCAGGCGCCACGCCGGACCAGGCCGACCCAGGCCCGGAACAGAGTTCCCGGAAACGTGGCCGCTTCCGTCATCCCTCCTGCTTTCCGCCCGCGGCCAGGGCCCGGCGGCGGGCTCGATACTTGATCCCCCATTGCACGGCGAACAACAGCGCGAAGCCGGGCGCGCCGACGGTGGCGGCGACCAGCAGCGGTTCCTGATACCCCAGGAACACCAGGATCGGCACCGCCAGAATGGCGTCGTCAGGATCGAAGCCCATGAACGAGCCCAGTTCGGCGCTGCGCGCCCCCGCCAGGCTTTCCATGCGCATGACCAGCCACAGGATGAAGGTCACCGACGCCCCGGCGAGGACGCCCATGGGGATCGCAAGCATCCCCCATTCGCCGCCCCGAAGCCCGATACCCAGGCCGACGAAGATGACGGCATTGCATACGGCGTCGGCGATCAGGTCGAACTTGTGACCGGCGGCGCTGGTCTGTCCCGACAGGCGGGCATAGTCGCCGTCGCCCCGATCCAGCACCATGGACAGGATAAACAGCCCCGCCCCGATTTCCCACCACGGCAGGTCCAGCCAGGGGGATGGGCCGAGGGCGAAGCCAGCGGCAGCGGCGATGCCCGTGGCCAGGCGCACGACGGTCACCTGGCTCGGCGTGACCTTAGTTCCCATCAGGGGTTTGGTCACGGTCTGACGCGCGACCTTGTGGATCCAGGTATTGTGACTAATGGTCTTGCCTCCGGCTGCGGGCGGGTTTACATGGGGCGAAAAGGATAGCCCGGAACATCATGAAAATTGCGGCAAAAGGCAACCGGCATCGGCACCGCCGTTGAAGAAATCATGCTGAATACACCCGTCCTCACCGACGCCCAGATCACACAATTCGCCGACGATGGATACCTTGTCCTGCGCGGTGGGTTTTCTTCCGACGAGATGGCGCGCATCGCCACCTGGACCGACGAGGTCCTGGCCCTGCCCGAAGTTTCCGGCCGCCATTGGGTGTTTCACGAGAAAAGCCAGAAGAACCCGGGGGACAATTTGGTCAGCCGGATCGAGCGCATTTCCCCCTTCCACGACGGGTTCGGCGCCCTGGCAGAGGCCCTGCGCGGCCCGGTCGGCCAGCTGCTGGGCGAGGACGCGGCCCTGTTCAAGGAAAAGATCAATTTCAAGATGCCGGGTGGCGACGGCTTCAAGCCGCACCAGGATTCCCAGGCCGGTTGGGACACCTATACGGATTTTTTCATCTCGGCGCTGGTGTCGATCGATGCGGCGACGGAAGAGAACGGCTGCCTGAAATTGGTTCGCGGTCATCACAAGAAGGGCATGTTCGCTTCGTGGGCACCAATGTCCGACGCCGATATGGCCGACATGGATTTTCAGCCCGTGCCGACCAACCCCGGCGACGTCGTGTTCTTCGATTCGTTCGCGCCCCATTCCTCGGAAGCGAATTTGAGCGACAAGATCCGCCGCATCTATTACGCCACCTACAACCGGGCGTCGGCGGGCCAGTTCATGGACCGTTACTACGAAGACAAGCATAAGAACTACCCGCCGGACATGGACCGCGACCCGGCGAAGCAATACGTGTTCAGAGTCTAATTTGAACTATTCGGCGGCGTCGCCGACGCGCTCGGCCATGGGTTTGTAGGCCGCGATCTTGGCGCGGATTTCCGTCGCCGCGCGTTCCCGGTCCTCGGGAAAATCGATCTCGATCCACGGAATTCCGGTCACGTCCTCAAAACCGAAAGTGCCCGGTTGCGACGCCTTCATGACGTCGCAGAACGCATCCTCGTACACGAAGCCCGGCATATCGCCCTGGGACAGTTCGTCCGCGCGGTCGGCGACCCGATATGCAATGTCCGGCGCCATGGTCAGGAAGCCCGGCCATTCGCCGACCGTGTCGTGGGGCTCAAACACTTTTTTGCCGAAATCGACGATGACGCCGTCGCGCACGCAGGTCTTCACGGGCTCGGCGCCCGGCACGAAATCCTGATCCAGCAGGATGCAGGTCTGATGGCGGCTGCCGATCAGCGCCTTCAGCAAATCGTCGTGGTAATAGACGTCGGCATCCATGAACAGGATACGCTCGCCCGAGCGCAGAATCTCGCCCGCCCGCGCCAGGGACAGGATCGGGCTTTCCTTGAACCGGGGATTGAACAGGGTGCGCGCAAAGCCCTCGGGCGCCACGCGGGCCAGTTCGGCCTCGATCATTTCCTTCTTGTGGCCGACGACGACGATCAATTCCTCGACGCCCAACTGCATCAGAACTTCGATATGCCGCGCCAGGAGCGTGCGGCCATCGAACTGAAGAAGCGCCTTGGGAGGGTCGTCGTTACCGTCGCCGAAAAGACGCCGGCCGACGCCGGCGGCAAGCATGACTGCTTTCATGTGCTCGTAACTTCCCGGTTCCGTTTCGTTGCGCATTAGGTGCGCATGTGACGGTCTATTGTCAATATCGTGAAATTGCGGAGAAACATGCGCTGGGCGCATGGCAACAGTCCCGGCGCATCGTTCGTTAAGCGATATAGCCGTTGGCGCGGAACCAGGCGACGGCGTCGGCCAGGGCGTCGCGCGCCGGGCGGGGCGCATAGCCCAGTTCCCGAGCCGCCTTGTCCCAGCGAAAGAACATCTTCTTTTTCGCCATGCGCACCGAATCGGGCGCGACCATCGGCTCCACCCCACCGGTCATCCGGCACCAGGCTTCGGAGATATGGGCGATCGGCATGATCAGGCCCGTCGGCACCCGGAACAACGGCGGCCGGCCGCCGGTCAACTCGGCAATCACGCCGAGAATCTCGCTCAGCCCCATGTTTTCGCCGCCCAGCACATAGCGCTCGCCAATGCGCCCCTTGGCGAAAGCCAGCAAATGACCTTCGCCCACGTCGTCGACATGGGCGACGTTCAGGCCGGTGTCGACATAGACCGGCATCTTGCCGTTGGCCGCGTCGACCACGATGCGCCCGGTCGGCGTCGGCTTCACATCACGCGGGCCGATGGGGGTCGACGGGTTGACGATGACCACGGGCCAGCCTTCCTTGGCCGTCAATTCGCGGATGCGCTCCTCGGCCCGGAATTTGGATTGTTTATAAGGGCCGATCATATCGCCGTAAGTGACAGGCGTGTCCTCGTCGCCGACGCCGCCCGGCGGAATGCCCAGAACGGCGACCGACGACGTATAGACGATGCGTTCCGCCCCGGCCTCGGCCGCCGCGCGCACGATGGCGGCGGACCCGTCCACATTGGCGCGGAACATGGCGGCGGGGTCGCGGGTCCAGATGCGGTAATCGGCGGCGGCATGGTAAAGCGCCCGGCATCCCTTGACGGCAGGGCCCAGGGTTTCCGGCGCCAACAGGTCGCCCTCCACCACCTCGACATCCAGGCCGTCGATGTTGCGGCGGTCGCTGCCCGGGCGCATGAGCACGCGCACGGCCTCGCCCGCGTCGAGCAGGCGGCGCACTACGGCAGCGCCGACGAAACCGCTGGCGCCCGTCACTAGATTGGCTGAGCCTTTTGTCATGGCGGGGATTTAGGCCTCATAAAAGTCACGATTTCCAGTGGTAAATGGCTGACATTCCGCCCGCCGCCCCTTAACAATAGCGGTGCGCCGCCCCATGTAGCCTAAAATGCCTGTTTGCACTGCAATATCTCAAGGTTTACAAGGGCCCTCCTGAGGATTAAGTGATCACGATGACCAAAAACCTGAAGATCCTGCTCGCCAGCCCGCGCGGTTTCTGCGCCGGGGTTGAGCGCGCCATCGAAATCGTCGAACGGGCCCTGGAAATCCACGGACCGCCCGTCTATGTCCGCCACGAGATCGTGCACAACAAGCACGTCGTCGAATCGCTGCGCGCCAAGGGTGCCGTGTTCGTCGAGGAAGTGTCCGACGTGCCCGACGGCGCCGTCACCATCTTTTCCGCCCACGGCGTCGCCGAGAAGGTCGAGATCGAAGCCAACGACCGCGGCCTGCCCGTGATCGACGCGACCTGCCCGCTGGTCTCCAAGGTTCACAAGGAAGGCCAGAACCATGCGCAGAAAGGCCGCGAGGTCATTCTGATCGGCCATGCCGGTCATCCCGAGGTCGAAGGCACCCAGGGCCGTATTCCCGGCGGTGTTCACCTAGTACAGACCCCGGACGACGTGGCGCATCTTCAGGTCAAGGATCCGAAGGCGCTGTCTTACGTGACGCAGACGACCCTCAGCGTCGATGAAACCCGCGACACCATCAACGCCCTGAAAAGCCGTTTCCCGGCCATCGTCGGCCCGGACGTGAAGGACATCTGCTACGCCACCCAGAACCGTCAGCAGGCCGTGCGTGAGTTGTGCACCAAAGTCGATCTGCTGCTTGTGGTCGGGGCCAAGAATTCATCGAACTCCAACCGCCTGCGTGAAATCGGCGGTGAGATCGGCGTGCCCGCCTATCTGATCGACGACGCCAGCATGCTCGATGCCAAATGGCTCGACGGCGTGGCGACGGTCGGCATCACCGCAGGTGCTTCGGCGCCCGAGGAACTGGTGCAGGAACTGATCCGCCGCCTCGGCGAATTCGGCGACACCCAGGTCGAAGAACTGAAGGGCGTGCAGGAAAATATCGTCTTCAAACTGCCGCGCGAATTGAACGACGGCACAGGTCCCCGCGCCGGGGCCTGAGATACCGGAGAGTTACATGGCAGTCCCCGTCATCCAGCAGGTCCGCGTCGGCGCCTATATCATGGGCAAGAAACTACGCGGCGTGGAGAAATACCCCCTCGTCCTGATGCTGGAACCCCTGTTCCGCTGCAACCTGGCCTGCCCCGGCTGCGGCAAGATCGATTACGAAGACGACATCCTGAACAAGCGCCTGTCGGTCGAGGAATGCCTGAAGGCAGTTGATGACTGCGGTGCGCCCATCGTCTCGATCCCCGGCGGCGAACCCCTGATCCACAAGGAGATCAAGGAAATCGTCGAGGGCATCGTGGCGCGCAAGAAATTCGTCTACCTGTGCACCAACGCGCTGCTACTGGAAAAGAACCTCAGCAAGTTCACGCCCACGCCGTATCTGACTTTCTCGGTCCATCTGGACGGCATGGAAGCCCATCACGACAAGGCCGTGGCCCAGCCGGGCACCTTCAAGCGCGCCGTCTCCGCTATCCGCAAGGCGAAGGCCATGGGCTTCCGCGTCAACGTCAACTGCACCCTGTTCGATCAGATGTCGGCCTCCGAAGCGGCCGAATTCTTCGATTTCTGCACCCACGACCTGGGCGTCGAAGGCATCACCGTGTCGCCGGGCTATGCCTATGAGCGCGCGCCGGATCAGGAACATTTCCTGTCGCGCAAGAAGACCAAGCAGTTGTTCCGCGACGTGTTCAAGCACGAGGGTGCGAAGAAATGGCGGTTCAGCCAGTCGACCCTGTTCCTCGACTTCCTGGCCGGCAACCAGTCTTACAAGTGCACGCCCTGGGGCAATCCGACGCGCAACATCTTCGGCTGGCAGAAGCCCTGTTATCTGCTGAACGAGGGCTATGCCGATACGTTCCAGGAACTGATGGACAGCGTCGAATGGGACAAGTACGGCACCGGCAATTACGAAAAATGCGCCGACTGCATGGTCCATTGCGGCTATGAGCCGACCGCCGTCACCGACACCGTGTCGCATCCGATAAAGGCGCTGAAGGTGTTCCTGAAGGGCGTCAACACGGAAGGTGAGATGGCCCCGGAAATCGATCTGGACAACCAGCGCCCGGCCGAATTCGTGTTCGAAGGCCTAGTCAAGACGCTGAGCCAGAAGATGGCTGAAAAGGCCGAAGGCGAAAAGGCGGCCTAAGAACAGGCCAAGTCAGCCGAAGGCAACGCCGGGCCCAAGACGCCTGGCCACATCGCGCAGGACCTTCAATGCCCGCGTGCTGCCACGCCCCAGCGCCAGAAGTTTCCCGATATCGCCCGGATGGGTCGCCAGGTTCTTCAGCAGGCGCACCCCGTCCGTGCCGCCCGAGGTCGAGACGATTTCATCCGTCCATTCCGGCAACCGCGTGTCCGCCGTGTCGGACACCGCGCGGATAATGGCGAAGGGCCGCCCCGCCTTGCGCGCCGCCCGGCCGACGGCATAGCTTTCCATATCGACCGCATCGGCCTCTGTCGTCGCCCGCAGCACGGATTTGCGCCTGGGCCCGGCGACGATGGTCGGCGAATGAGCCAGGGTAGCCCCCTTGCGCGTCACCATATCGCCCAAGGCGTCTTCCAGACGCCCCGTCCAATCCGGATCGCAGGTCAGGCTCTTGCTTCCGGCGGCGATGACACGGGTCGGCAGGATCAAATCCCCGGCCTTGAGCGCCGGGTCCAGGCCGCCACACAGACCGAAGCTGAGCATGGCGACCACGCCCTGAGCGAACATCTCGTCCGCCAGTTCGCCCGCACGCCTCGGGTCGGCGCCGGATGCACGCACGTCCAGGTCATCATTGCCGGAAATGTCGGACAGGCAGGCGACCTCGCGCAAAACTCCGGTGATGATGCCGATACGGGCCATCACGCCGGGCCGGTCAAATGCCGTAGGCGGGGCGTTTGGTGTTACTGCGCTTCAGATTGCGGTAGCGGGACAGGGTCCACAGCGGGAAATAGGCGCTATAGCCGTGATAGGTGATGTAGAACACCTTGGGAAAACCGACGGCGTTGAACATCGTTTCCTGCCACTTTCCGCCTTCACGCGGATGGTTCAGCAGGTAGGTGACGCCGGTTTCGACCTCGGCACTGTCCAACTCACCCGCCGCCATCAGGCCCATCAGGGCCCAGGCCGTCTGCGACGGGGTGCTTTCCTTTGCCAGGCCCTTCTTGTCGGCCCAATAGGTCGCACAGTCCTCACCCCAACCGCCGTCGGCCATCTGGCGGCTTTTCAGCCAGTCGACGGCGCGGCGGATGTAGGGTTGGGACATGTCCTCACCCACGGCGTTGAGGGCGCTCAGAACCGACCAGGTGCCGTAAACGTAATTGGTGCCCCAGCGACCGAACCAGGAGCCGTCTTCTTCTTGCTCGTTCTTCAGGAACCGGATCGCGCGGGCGACGACTGCGTCGTCGGCGCCGTACCCCAACTGCGCCAGCGTGCCCAGGCAACGGGCGCTGACGTCGGACGTCGGCGGGTCGAGCAACGCCCCGTGGTCGGCGAAGGGAATATGATTCAGGTGATAGGCGTCGTTCTCGGCGTCGAAGGCGCCCCAGCCGCCGTTCTCGCTCTGCATGCCGATGATCCATTCGATACCGCGGTCGATGGCGTCCTTGTAGCGGACCGGGTCCGCACGATGCAGCGCCATGACCACAACCGCCGTATCGTCCACGTCGGGATAATGGTCGTTCCAGTACTGAAAGGCCCAGCCGCCCGGACGTAGGTTCGGGCGCTTCTTGGCCCAGTCGCCCATGACGTCCGTGATCTGGCGGTCGACCAGCCATTCGGCGGCCTTGTCGAGCACGACATCGCCCGCCTCCATGCCGCTTTCCTGCATGGCATGTAGCGCCAGGCCCGTGTCCCACACCGGCGACAGGCAGGGCTGGCAATAGGCCTCGTCGTCGCGCTCCACGACCAATTTTTCGATGGCGCCCCGCGCCGTCAGGTAATCGGGATGGTCGCGGGGATAGCCCAGCACGTCATAGGCCATGACCGCGTTGGCCATGGCGGGGAAGATGCCGCCCAGACCGTCCTCGCCGTTCAGGCGCGTCTTCACGAAGTCCATGCACTTGGTAATGGCCTTCTTTTCCAGCCACTCGGGGATCATCGGCTGAACCAGCCGTGCCGCCTTGTCGATGGCCAGGAACACGTTGCCCAGGACATGGCCCGTGGGATTGTGCAGGAAATGGGTCTGCTTGAAGGGGTCTTCGGGGAACAGTTCGCGAATGCCGACGCCACGCGGATTGCACGCCTTGGGCCGGGTCGCGGCCAGCACGAACAGGGGGATCATCACCGTGCGCGACCAATAGGCGACCTTGTCGATATGGAACGGCGACCAGGACGGCAGCAGCATGGCTTCCGGGCGGATCACCGGCGCCGCGCGCCAGGGAACCTGTTCGAACAGGGCCAGTGCGATGCGCGTGAACACATTCGAGCACGCCGCCCCGCCACGTGCCAGCACGGCCGCCCGCGCCTTGGCCATATGGGGGGCATCCGGATCGTCGCCGATCAGTTTCAGAGCATAGTACGCCTTAACCGTGGCGCTCATGTCGAAGTCACCGTCATGGAACAGCGGCCAACCACCGTGCGTGCCCTGAATACGGCGCAGATAGTTGCCCATCTTGGCTTCGATGGCGTCGCGGGGTTCGCCCAGGTAATGGTTAAGAAGCACATATTCGGCGGGGATCGTGGCGTCCGCTTCCAACTCGAATGCCCAGCTGCCGTCTTTGGCCTGTTGATCGGTCAACCAGGCACGGGCTTCGTCGATGGTGGCGTCCAGGTCCGCATGGGCGCGCCCCACGGGGGCCGACCGGGGCGTCTCGCCGGAACCGGAGTCCGGCGTGTCGTCCTCTGGCTGCATGGACATATCCATCACGTCACCGCTTGAATCTTTTGTTATCAGGCAATTACTCGCCCAGATGTACTCTTCGCAGGCGCAAAATTCAATGCCTGCGGCCATCCGGCCCCTTCTTACAGAAAGGGTCCCTGAAATCAAGAAGATGACGAAGACGTTACAACCAGTTCGGCGGCCCGGAAGCCGGACCGGATGGAGCCTTCGATGGTCGCCGGCAGGCCCGTGGCCGTCCAATCGCCGGCCAAAACCAGGTTGCGCCAGACCGTTTTGGCTTGCGGCCGGCGGCGATCCTCGGCCGGGGTTTGGCTGATGGTCGCCCGCTTTTCCTTGACGATGCGCCAGGGTGGCAGCGGTCCATCAGCCAATCCCAGGGCCGCCTGAACCTCGGGCCAAAGGCGCATTGCGATCGCCTCGTTGGCCTCTGCCGCCAGGGCGTCTGCGGCGCTGACCGTGACCGAGGCGACGTCGTCGCGCAGAAACACCCATTGCGCCGTGCCGCCGACCAGCCCGACCAAGGGGGGGGCTGCCGGCACTGGCCCGGTCAGCCGGAAATGCGCGTTGACGATGGCATGGCTCGCTTGCGGCCCGTTCAGGCCGGGCAGCAGGTCCGCCGCCGCCCAAGCGGGCACCGCCAGGACCACCTGATCCTCGGGATCAAGAACCTTCGTTGCGCCGGCGAAATCGAGGGCGCGGACCTGCCCATCACCGAGGTCGAGAGCGCGCAGGCGATTGTTGAAGCACACCTCTGCCCCCTTCGCCGCCAGATAGTCGAGCCCCGGGTCAACGAAACTCTCGCTCAACCCCGCCCGCGCCATCAAGGGCTTGCAGGCAGCGCGGCCGCGCCCAAAGGTTTCCTTCACGACCGGCCACAACAGGCGCGCCGAGGCCGTGTCGACAGGCGTATTCAGCACGCCCACGGCCAGCGGCTCCCAGAATTTTTCAAACAGCGTGCCCGGCCCGGCCAGGCAGTCTTGGACCGTGTCCTCCGGCCCCGCGCAGGCAAGGTGCCGTATCCGCAGATATTCGCTCAGACTGGTTCCCGGCACCCGGCCGGCACCGAACAAGATGGACCAAGGCATCCGCCCCGGATCAGGTGTCACGGTCCAGGTGTCGCCGGTCCGCAAATCGCGGAAGGGAAAGGACGCGTCATCCGGCCCGGTCAAGCTGTCCGCCGCCCCCACCGTTTGCAGGTAGTCGCGGATCGCCCAATTGCCGGACAGCATCAAGTGATTGCCGTTGTCGATGCGGCGCTCCAGATGGGCGTCGAAATAAGATCGGCAGCGCCCGCCGGCATGTCCGGCGCTGTCATACAGGACGACCTTGCGACCGCCCTGGGCCAGACGCACGGCGGCGGCCAAGCCCGCTACCCCGGCGCCGATCACATGGATACGTCCGATTGTCATATCCCGGGCTACAGCAGGCCGTAGCGGAAGGCGACCCAAAGCTTTTCCGCCTTGGACAGTCCCGCCGGCTCCCGCACCCGGTGCCAGCCACGCGCCCGCATGCGGCGGAAGATGCGCTCGTAGGCTTCCATCATCATGGTCGCGGGCTTGACCCGGTCGGCCTCGCACTGGCCAAGCAGCATCCGGGCTTCGGCGAACTTTTCCCCGGCCAGGGTGCCGATCTCGGTCACGGCGGCGGTCAGATTGGCATCGGCCAGGGCGCCTTGCGGATCGCGGGCGGCGACACCGTGGGTCGCCAACAGATCATCGGGCAGATACAGCCGGTCGCGCGCCGCGTCCTCGTCCAGGTCACGCAGAATGTTGGTCAGTTGCAGGGCAAGGCCGAGCGCGGCCGCCAGCCGGTCCCCGATCTCAGCCCCCAGGCCGAAGATGCGACAGCTCAGCCGCCCCACGGCGCAGGCGACCCGGTCGCAGTACTGCAGCAGGTCCTCGCGGGTGGCGAGGCGCAAGATTTCCGACGCGTCCGTTTCCATGCCATCGATGACGGCCAGGAAATCGGCCTCGTCCAGACCGAAATGGGCAACCGGTTCCGCCAGGGCGACGGCAACCGGGTCCTTTGGCCGCCCCGAATAAAGGGCGCGGATTTCATCCCGCCAACGGGCCAGTTCGCGCTTTTTCACGTCGAGCGGATTAGGGTCGTCGGCAATGTCGTCGACGATGCGGCAAAAGGCATAGACCGCGAACATGGCGCGACGCTTTTCGCCGGGCAGAAGCCGCATGGCCCAATAGAAGGTCGAGCCCGAGGCGCGCACGATCTGCTCCACGTGTTCACGGGCGCGGCCGACTTCGGCTTCGGAAAGGGTCACCAGGTTGTCCATGGGTGAATGGATACACTGGGGGATGCAGCCAAAGCCAGCCCCCAATGACGGGGCGGCCGTCAGCCCCTGGAACCGGGCGCGTCCGACCCGCCGGCATAGGTGCGCCCCTTCCAGCCGCCGCCCCGGCCCAGATA
>CAXAVJ010000009.1:0-61598 GCA_963972065.1 uncultured Rhodospirillaceae bacterium | reverse complement strand
CGTGGCCACGGCGACATGGCCGCCCGGCTTGCACAGCCGCCAGGCGGCGTCCATGACATCGTTGGCCGAATGGCAGTTTTCCAGGGTCCAGATGATGGTGACGACGTCGAAGCTACCTTCGCGTTCGCCTGCCTGCTCGACGTATTCCTCGGCAATGCCGACGAAATTCGCGATCCCGCGCTCGTCCAGCATGCGGCAGTTGGCGACCGAAGGTTCAACGGCGAAGACCTCGGCGGCTCCGTACTCGGCTCCCCGGATTATTTCCAGGAAGTCGCCTTCACCGGCACCCAAGTCACACACACTTTTGCCGCGAAAGGACACGGCTTCGTCGATGAAATCCATGGCGAAGGTCTGGCGCGCGTGTACGGCCGGCATGCGCGCGGTGTAGGTGGTGTCGGATAAGCGGGTCGTCTGATCGGCGCGGTACATTTCATCGGCCCAGGCGGCCTTAACCTGTTCCGGGGTCTTGCGGTGCGCCACCTGGACCATCCCGCATGCCTTGCAGACATGGAGCGGCCGTCCGGCCATGTAGGTGGGCGCGCAGGCGATCTCGGACAGCTCCTCGTTGCCGCACAGGTCGCAGGGATAATCGCGCATCAATCAGGTCTCCGTTTGCTATCTATTTCACCGGTGCCTTGAGAACCCATTCGTTCCCGCGTTGCTCCCAAATTTTCGGGTCGCGGTGTTTGTCGATGGTGTCTTGGAACTCGGCTTCCGTCAGGGACAGGTGTTCCAAATGCTCGTCGTGATAGGTCGCGGGAAACTCGGCGTCGTACTTGCGCGCCAGTTCCAGGCCTTCGTCGCGGGTCATCTGGCCGTTCTGAATCATGCGGCAGGCGTCGCGCACGGCGCGGCCGAAGCCGAACTTGATGAACTGCATGTGGTAGTAGAGGTTGTCGATTTTGTCGTCGAGGCTGTCGAAATTGGTGAACGTGCCGTCCGTGCGGCCGTTCTCCGCCAGGCGAAAATCGATCTTGTCCTTGATGTAGTCGTAGTTTTCCTTCATCGACCAGCGGAAGAAATAAGCGAAATAAAGCGCCTTCACGCCGACCTCCTCGACCCGGCCCAAATCGGGGTAGAGGTAAGGTGCGAGCTCTTTCTCGTCGACCACGTCATCCATCCAGTTGTAGGGATCGTCGCCGATCTGGTGCTCCAGAACCTCGGCGAAGTCGCGGGCCTTACGGTGTTCCTCGGACAGCACGCGCCCGCCATATTCGCTTTCGCCGTGTTCGGCATAGAAGATCAGGGGCACGTTGTAGTTCACGGCCGCCTGGACCGGCACGGAATTGACGCCCGCATTCCAATGAATTTTCGGGTCGCCGCGTTCAATGAAGAAGCGGCGGGACAGATGGCGGGACACCTTCTGGTTGGGGCGGATCATCAGGTGGTCGAACCCGGCCCTCAGCATTTCCTCGCGGTTATGGGCGGCGACGTCGCTGGGCATCAGCGGCGAAAAGGTGACGAGCAGCGGGTTCAGCCCAAATTCGAACTTCAGTTTCCAGGCGATGGCGCTGGAATCCTTGCCGCCGGACCACGGCACGATGCAGTCGTAGGGGCCATCCGTGGGGCGGAAGCGTTCGAGGTAGTCGAGAAACTCCGCGCGCCGGGCATCCCAGTCGATGGCCGCCTTGGCGGCGGCCGTGTGGCAGGCGTTGCACACGCCGTCGGCATCGAAAACGATGCGCGGCCGAGTATCCGGCATCAGGCAGGTTTTGCAGTAATTGACCATGTCTTCCCAGTATTTTCCGGCCGTGTTCCCGGGCTGTCATATTTCCCGGCGCCGCTGGCGTTCCGGGGGCTATAGCCTGACCGGAATACCTTTCTTTTCCATGAACTTCTTGGCGCTGGAAATCGATGTTTCGGTGAAATGGTAGATGTTCTGCGTGCACACGGCGCTGAGCCCGCCTTGTTCGATGCCTTCGACGAAATGCTTCCAGTTGCCGGCGCCCGCCATGCCCAGCACAGGCAAGGTGACGGCGTCGGCGACCTGCCGGCAGAGGGCGAGGTCGTAGCCCTGGAGCGAGCCATCTCGTTCGACGGACGTGATCATGATCTCGCCGGCGCCCAGGGTTTCGCTTTCCCGTGCCCAATCGCCGGGGGTCTTGCCGGTGGGCCGATCGGCGAAGTGGGAAAACACCTCATAGCCGCCGTCCAGGTTTTCGGATTTCCGCGCATCGACAGACAGGACGACGCATTGGCTGCCGTAGGCTTCCGCGATTTCGGTAATCAGGGCGGGCCGCTCGACCGCGCCCGTGTTGACCACGACCTTGTCGCCGCCCACGGCCATCATTCGCCGCGCATCGTCCAGCGTGCGGATGCCGCCGCCGACGGCAAGCGGCACGAAGCATTCCTTCGCGAACTGGGTGACCACGTCATAGAACGCGCGTTTGTCCGCCTTGGGATCGCGGGTGATGTCCAGGATGACGATTTCGTCGACGGACCAGGAATCCACGAAATTATGCGTGTAACGATAATCCGGTTCGAACAGTTTGGTGCGGAACAGGGTGCCGTCGTTGAAGGTCAGGACCGTGATTAGGCGATTGCGCAGCATCACGCCTTCTCCAGGAAGTTGCCCAGCAGCGTCAGGCCGGCCTGCTGGCTTTTTTCCGGGTGGAACTGGGTGCCGAACACGTTGCCTTTCTGAACCGCGGCGGTGAACGGGCCGCCGTAATCACAGGTGCCGACCTGGGATCCGTCGGGCGGGATTTCCATACGGAAGGTATGAACGAAGTAGAACAGGGATGGAT
Source organism: uncultured Rhodospirillaceae bacterium (assembly GCA_963972065.1). GTDB lineage: Bacteria > Pseudomonadota > Alphaproteobacteria > Rhodospirillales > Casp-alpha2 > UBA1479. The sequence goes on along the minus strand of CAXAVJ010000009.1, from coordinate 58,851 downwards.
CGGCGATGCCGTCGAACAGGATGCAGTCGGGTTTGGTTTGGGTCAGGTCGTTCCAGCCCACGTGAGGGACCCGCAGTGCGGTGTCAGCGGGCTTAAGGCGGGTCACGGGGGCATCGATCCATCCCAGGCCCGGTGTATGGCCGAATTCTTCGCTGCTGAGCCCCAGAAGTTGAAAGCCGAGGCAGATGCCCAAAATCGGCTTGCGCTGCTTGATGACAAGGTCGCCCAGGATATCGATCAGGCCGCGGTTCGCCAAATTGGCCATGCCGTCGGGAAAGGCACCGACACCGGGCAGGATCAGTTTGTCGGATGCCGCGAGGGTATCCGCGTCCGAGGTGATATGAGGCTCAAATCCCAGTTTGGAGACGGCCCCGGCAACCGATGTCAGGTTGCCGAGGCCGTAATCTACAATCCCGATCATGATTCCGGTCGGTCAAGGCGGGCAGAATGCCCGAAGGGTTTCGGTTTCTGCCCTTAGGACAGATTGTTCCCCATCTTAGCCTGGACCCGTTCCCATTGCTCGACATACCATTCGCAATAGCGGCGATAGCCGGTTTCGAGCGTCCATTTGGCTTCGAAGTTCAGGTGCTCCTTGGCGCGGGCCGTCGACAGGGTGCCACGGATGGGCTTGATCTTGTCGCGCGGGACTTCGCGAAGTTCGGCCGTCGGAACGACATCCTTCACGATGTTGGCCAATTCCAGGATAGTCCGGGCATTACCGTAGGTGATGTTGAAGGTATGGGAGGCCCCGGGCACGATTTCCACGGCCATGGAGCGGATGATGCCGTCCACCAGGTCGAGGATATAGGTGAAGTCCAGCCGTCCGTCGCCGCCGCCCTCGAGCATCAGGGGCTTGCCCATCAGTGCGTTTTCGATGAAGGCCTGACTGACGCGGCGCGAGATGCAGCGTTCGCCGTACAGCGCCGATGGGCGGATGATCGCCACGTTCAGGCCGTACTGTTCGTTGTAGGTGCGGACCAGGCGTTCACCCATGAACTTGGTGTTGGCATAGATGCCATAGGGCTGCGGGCGGACGTTTTCGTCGACAGTCTGGGTCTTGAAGTCGCCGTAGACGGTCGACGAGGACATGAACACGACCTGGTTCACTTCATCGGGACGCAGCTGCGTGTATTCAAGAACGTTGCGCAGGGTGATGAGTTGCAGGTCGAAGCAGTGCCCCGGCACTCTCTTCGCCTCGACGGCGCTGGAGATGGCGGCCAAGTGCACGATTTTGGTCGGGGAAAAGGTGCGCAGGGAATTTTCCAGGTCGATCATGGAACGCGCATCCGCGTTCGCGATCTCGACACCGGCGTCGCGCAGCATTTCAAAACGTTGGCGAAGGAAATTGAAATTCAGTTCTCGGCGGAAGGGGTCGATATCCATATCCGAGACGTTGGCCAGCAGATTGTTCTGCATCAGGTTGTCGATAAGCAGAACCTTGGCGCCGTATTCTCGCAGGCTGAGGGCGAGATTGTGGCCGATAAAGCCAGCACCACCGACAAGCGCGACCCGCTCGCCGGTCAAAGCGGTTTTAATCGCTTTGGGAGTCAGGATTGCAGACATGATAGTCTCCTCTTTCTGAGCCGTTTCCACCGTTTCTTGGTGGATAAGTGAACCTCGATACATCAGGATTCACCTGACACTGGTTCGAGCTTTCACTTTCAGGCCCTAATACTAGCACGATATGTGCCAATTCTTAAAGCCAGATTAATGCTGCACCAGGGGCCGGTTAAAGTCTGTGATCCCTGTCACGTAAGGGATTGCGGCGATTCGTGCGGGTTCCGACCTGGCCCTGGAAATTATTGGAGAATTTCCTCCTGGCGGGGGCTTCGATTTGCTAACAAAGGGTTCAGCGCGAGGCCGTCCGAGGGGAATTTCATGCTAGTTTCGGATTTTCCGGACCTGTCGGAAACGATCAAACAGGCGGTCGTGCGCGCGATCGCGGCGCAGCACGACGGACGGCTGTTTGAAGCGGACAGACTCTATGCCCAGATGGTCCGACACACGCATCTGCACCCTCTTATCGCCAACACAGCCGCCGGGTTTTGTTTGCTCAAGGGCGACTTCGCCGCTGCCTGGAGCCTTTTCGAAAAGCGGCTGGATCTGCCGTACTATACGCATCGCCCATTCGCCGCATTGCCCCAACCGTATTGGGCAGGAAACGACGCCTCCGGTAAGCGGCTGCTGATTTTTTGCGATCTGGGCCTCGGGGATACACTCCTTTTGGCCCGCTTCCTGCCCTGGGTCCGTGAACGGGTCGGTGCCGTCGCGCTGCAGGTCAATCCAGGCACGGCGGCGTTCTGGCGCCGCCGCCTGCCGGATGCAGAAATAAACGAAATCAACGATCCGCTGCCGGCGTGCGATCTGCGGATCAACTCATTTTGCCTGCCGCGCCTGTACCGCGCAGACGCCGCCAACATACCCGGACCCGGCTATATTCGTTCGTCCGAAGACGAACGCGCATTCTGGCATGACCGATTAGGGGCGCGGTCCGGTCTGAAGGTCGGCCTGACTTGGCAGGGAAACCCCGATCATGTCCGCGATTTCGAACGATCGATACCGTTTGATCATCTGCGACAGATTATCGAAGACCCGATTTTGCGCGACGCAGGCGTGAATTTCTACTCGCTGCAACTGAACCACGGGCGGAACGATGTGGCTGAACTGGCGGCCAAGGGGAGGGTCGATGATTTGGCGGACGATATGTTGGCACGCGACCCATTGGAGGCGTCCGCCGCATTAACAGATGAACTGGATCTATTAATCACCGTGGACAGCGCGCTTGCCAATCTCGCCGGTGCCATGGACAGGCCTTTCTGGCTGCCGACTTATAAGGTTCCTGAGTGGCGGTGGCGTATTTATCCGTCTGTGGATTTCACCGAGCCGGTCGCCGCCCCTTGGTACGGGGCAGAGACACTTTTTACATGTCGTGAGCGGCAGGATTGGGCGCCCGTGATGGCAGACATGCTGACGGCATTGCGGGAGCGCTCGGCATTGTCGTGACGGCGGCGCCGAAGTGTCAGAGGTTCGCTTCGTCGTCCCAATTCGGCGGCGTCATGGAAAACCGTCTGACCCAGGCAGGGATATGACCGCATTGCCCCTTCGGGCGGTACTGGAAGAACGGGTCGGTTTCTACGTTCAGTGCGTGTTCTGTCACATAGATATTTTTGGAGTTCATATGCAACGCCTGACGCCATGGAATGGGTGACGGCAGCACGACGATCAACAGGGCATCCCGCGCCCCTTCGGTCGGTTGAACTCCTCGGTGAAGCACGCGGTTCGGTGTGAATACAAGGGCATCGCCTGCTTTCGCCTCGACCCGATAAGGGGTGTAGGCCCGGTTGGTTTTTGCGCATTCTTCGCTCAGGTCCGACTTCCGATTGGCGATTGGCGGGAAGTCGTAGCCGGCGCTGGCGACGGCTATCGTGTCTTGCAGCGGCAGCAAATCCGTACTGCCGCTCGTGTCCGACAAGTCTGTCAGGTAGAGGATGACATGGATTTGGTTGGGCGTTTCGGCGTCACGATGCCAGCGATAGCTGACGGTTTGCTCCTCTGACGGGAACAAGCGCCCGGCCGTGACCGTGCGGATCAGGAAGTCGCATCCGAAAAACCCCTGAATTACCGCCTCCACGTCGCCGGTGAAGGCTTTCTCCAAGATTTTCGTGGCGCGCGGGATGTCTTTTTCCTGCCAATCCAAAGCATAGCCGGGGTCGTCGGATGTCGGTACGAAAGGCGGATTTGTCCGGTTCAGCCCGTCGCTGATCATGGTTCGCAGCTTGGTAATGTCCCGGGCGCCGATCAGGTTGCGTGGCACGGTGAAGCCGGTCGTGGCCAGCGGATTGTTGGTGTCCGCCGGCTGGTGGCCTTGGGTTTGGTGGAGTTGCTGGCAGCATCGCAGAAATAACGCATGCCGCGAGAACGGGCCCATTTTGTCAATGCTCGCCTTGGTCTCGGGAGGCAGGTGGAACCAATTATCCTTGAATGAAAACTGCATGCTTTGACGCTACCGATACAAGATTGACCAGAGCCGAAATTTTTAAGGTCGGCACTATACCACGTTGTTTTGAAGCAAGCGTTAACGCGCCGAAAACCCTGGCCGGGAATTTCTAAAAAGCGGCCGCAATGGCTGCCATGCAGCCTGCGATATCCTCCATGTCCTTGACGCCCAGGTGCGGGCCGCAGGGCAGGGCGATGGCGTTGTCGGCGATCGCCGTCGCCCCCGGGAAGCCGTTCGCGTCGTAACCGAATTTGTCCTGGTAGTAGCGCAGGCGCCCGATGGGGTGCGGGTAATAAATCGAAGTGCCGATCCCTCGTTCATTCAATGCCAGCGCAATATCATTACGCTTGGCCGCCAGGTCGCCCTCCAGAAGCATGGTGACGCAGTAGAAACTGGATTTCAGGCGGTCCTCGCCGCTATCCAGCACGCGCACGCTGTCGATGGCGTTCAGGCCCGATTGCAGGGCACGGAAATTGGCCTCGCGGATGCGCATGATGTCGGGCAGGCGGGTCAACTGCACGCGGCCGAGGGCCGCCTGCATTTCCGACATGCGGTAGTTCATGCCCAGGCCCTTGACGTCGTACAGCCCCGGCACCTTGGGCCCGGGGCCCGAGCGATCATAATTGAAGGCGCGGAATTCGCCGATGCGCTTCACCGTTTCCGGGTCTTTGGAGACAAGCATGCCGCCTTCGCCGCAAGTGATGTGCTTGACCGGATAAAAGGAATAGCAGCCCGTATGCCCGAACAGGCCGACATGGGTGCCGTCGATCCGGGCCTCAACCGCCAGCGCGCAATCCTCCACCACCTTCAACCCGTGCTTTTCCGCCAACGCCATGACCTTCACCATATCGATGGGAATGCCGACGTAGTGGACGATGCCGATGGCCCTGGTCTTGGCCGTGACCTTCGCCGCCATGTCGTCCAAGTCCATGTTGCCGGACGTCAGCTCGCTGTCCACGAACACGGGCGTCGCACCCGTCAGCGCCACCGCATGGGCCGTCGCGACATGGGTCATGGCCGGCAGCAGAACCTCGTCCCCCGGCCCGACGCCCAAATCCATCCAGGACAGATGCAGGGATGCCATGCAGCTTGATGTCGAAACCGCATGGCCGCCGCCCATCATCTTGGCGAAGCCCTCTTCGAAGGCATGGCAGTTGGGGCCGTGGGTCAGGATATGCCCCGACAGCACCTCCATCACCGCGTCGCGTTCAAGGTCTTCGATCCAGGGTCTGCCGAAGGGAATGTCCAGTTTGGTCATGGTTGCTGTCCTAATGGGGTTAGGGTCTGATGGGTTGGGGCGATCCGCCGCGGTGTGCCGCGTCGGCGGCAGCGATGACGCGGATCAAATCGAATTCCCGTTCCGCTACCGGGGCCGGGTCGGCGCCCGTCTGGATGGCTTGGATGAAATCGGGGATCAACACGCCCTTGCCGTCGGGCAGGGGGGCAAGGTCGAGTTTCTCCGCTCGCGCGCCGTCCGTGCGGCTGCGAAACAGGCGCGGGCCCTGATCGTCGTAGATGAAGGTCGCCTTGGTTCCGAACAGGCGGATCACGTGATGGTGCGGATGGATGCAGCCGAAATTGGCGGTAATCCGGCCGACGGCGCCGGACGCGAAGGTGAAGGTCGCGGCCATGAAGTCGTCGTACTGGAATGCCGTGCCGAGGGTGGCGATCTTGGAACCCGTCGTGGCGACCGTGGCCGGTGTTTCGCCCATCAGCCACAGCATCAGGTCGATGATATGCACGCCGCCGCCTTCCATCACGGAATAGTCGGGCACGTCCTTGCGCCAGCCCTCGGTGATCTTCTCCAGACGGCCATAAAGATAGTCGCCGTCAAAGGCATAAATCTCGCCGAACTCACCGGCGGCGATGGCGTTCTTCAGCCAACCGTAGACCGGAGCGCTGCGGAGCACCAGGTTCGAGCGCAGATGCGGTCTGCCGGCCTTGTCCCAGCGAGCGGCGATTTCATCAACTTCCGCCGCTGTCCGGCACAATGGCTTTTCAACGAAGACATGCTTGCCGGCGCCGAACGCCCGGCAGACCTCGTCGAAATGCAGGTGATCGAACGTGGCGATGGAGACGGCATCGACGTTCGGATCGGCCAGGATCTGCTCGTAACTTTCCGCCACGCGGCCCTGCCCCAGATCGCGGACGATCCGGGCCGACTTGGCAGTGTCCAGATCATACAGCCAAGTGACCTGCGCATTGGGCGCGGCGGCGAAGGCACGGGCATGCTGCTCGCCCACACCCAATCCGATCACGGCGACATTCAAGGTCATCCGTCGTTCCCCGTGGCGATGCGGTGCGTCGGATCAAACAGTTCCGGCCGGTGTTCGGCGAGGGCTTCCAGTTCGGCGACGCCGAATTCCGGTGTATCGGGGTAGAGAATGTCGAAGATTTCCGAAATCCGCCGATAGTCGTGCTGTGTGTCCAACAAGCACTTCAAATGATTGCGGTTCGGGGTGCGGCGAATTTCCAACATGGGGAAACGTTCAGGCCGGCGGGTGAAGAAGGGCAGCATGTTTTCGCGTTCGTACATGTCGTCGGACTCGTCCGACAGCGCGCGCAGGGCGTCGACCCGCAGAACGTGGGTTTCCACGCCTTCAGGATAACCGGAATCGTTAGGGTAGTGGGCCCAGGCGACGTCCGTGTTCAAGACAGCCTGCAGCAATCCTGCCGCCAGATCGGGATCGGTCACCGGACAGTCGCCCCACATGCGGACAATCACGTCGGCGCCGGTAAGGTCGGCCGCCATCAAAAAACGTGTCACCAGATCGTCGTCCGGGCCGCGCACGACCCGGATGTCGGAGTAGTCCGCGACGGCGTTTTCAAGCGGATCATTGGCCTCGCCCGTGGGGATCGCGAGAACCAGATTATCGACGCCGCGAATACGCTTCGCCCGGTCGAATAAATGGTGCATCACGGGCCGGCCAGCCAACGGCAACAGGGCCTTTTGTGCCAAGCGGATCGAAGTCAGGCGGGCCTGGATGACACCGGTGACCTTGGTCATGGCTGAGACCCTGTCAATGATGAGGATAAGAAACTCATTGGCTTTCAAGGAGTTGTTGATCAAGGAAAATACGTGCGGAAATAAAGCTGAACAAGAATTTTGAAAAGCTGTTGGAGGTCATATCCTGGTTCAGGAACCCTTCGAACTTGCTCCGGTCGATCAGGTCGAAGATCGGCCCGGGGGCAAGCAGGCGATCGCGGGTATCCGGGTCATTGCGGTCGACGAGCGAGTTGATCGAGGCATTGAATCCGCGCTTGCGCTTGTCCAGCCGCACTTGATCCGGCACCAATCCCTGGCCGGACTGGCGCAGGAGGAGTTTGGCGAAGCCGTCGCCGATCAGGTATTCGGACGGCACGCTGTATAGGAATTCTGCCAAGTTGCGGTCCAGGAAGGGAGAACGGTTCTCCACCGACCAGCGCATGGAGTTGCAGTCGTCTTCGTGAAGGATGACGGGGATCGATTCCGCGAACAGTTCGTTCATCATGCGGTTGCGCAGAAGCTCCCGGGTGAATTCCGTTTCCTCGAAATCCTCATGGAAGGGCGTGGCCAGCAGGCTTTCAAAGAAATCCTGGTCGAGCGTGATATGCCCGCGCTGGCCCGGATCACGGACGAAGGTCATGGGATCCTGCAGCAGCGGATTCTGCACATGGGCCCCGAACCCGCCCTTCCAATCGGTCAGCAGGGTTTCGAAATCGACCGTGGAATCGATTTGCGAGCGCCGCCACATCTGCGCCAGCCACATGGAATAATGATCGTAATAGCCGGTGTAGATTTCATCGGCCCCGGTGCCCGAGACGGCGACCTTATAGCCGGCGTCGTGGATGGCTTCCGACAGGAATGAATGGACGTAGTAGCTGATGGTCGCCACGGGCGCGTCGTGATAGGCGACGATATCTTCCATGCGCGCGAAGAAACCCTCGGTCGAGGTGCGCGTCACGTGATGGTCGCAGCCGAGGGCCTCGACCATGGCGGTGATGTTGTCGCTTTCGTCGTAGCGTTCGTCGGCATCGATGATCGAAAAACAATGGATGTCCGCGCCCAGCTTTTTCGCGGCGATGGCGGCAAGGGTCGCGGAATCGACGCCGCCGGACAGGCAAAAAGCCACCGGCACGTCAGCCCGCAGCCGCAGCTCGACCGCACGAAACAGCCGTTCGCGCGCCTCCTCCAGCGCGTCCGCCGCCGACATGGGCCGGGGGATGTGCTTGAGTTGCCAGTAGAATTCCGGTCGCGACAGAGCGGGAGAGGAGAGCGTCAGATAGGTCGACGGCGGCAATTCAAACACCCCGTCGAAGAAGGTGTCGCCGGATTTATAGAGCGACTTGTAGCCGAGGGTGAGGTAGCGCATCACCTGGGTCTGGTTGACCGGCGGGGCTTCCCCGGCGAGGGCCGCCAGGGTCTTGATCTCGGACGCGAAGTGGAGAATTCCGCCCCGCGGCCAAAGGTAAAGCGGCTTTTCCCCGAACCGGTCGCGGCACAATGTCAGCGTGCCGGCCTGGGTATCGGCGATGGCGAAGGCCCACATGCCTTCCAGGCGGTCGAGGGCGTCCGGTCCCCATTGCCGCCAGGCGGCGACCAGAACCTCGGTGTCGGAAGAAGTCTTGAACCGATGGCCCAGCGTTTCAAGGTCGGCCTTCACTTCCAAGTAATTGTAGATTTCGCCGTTGTAGGAAACGACCAGCCCGTCCCGTTTGAACGGCTGGTCGGCGCGGGCATCCAGATCGATGATCGACAGGCGCGTGTGCAGCAGGGCGGCCTTCTGCCTGCCCAGATCGAGGACACGATGGCCCGAGGCGTCGGGTCCGCGCCGCGTCATGGTCGCCAGGGCGGCATTAATCCGGCCGATGTCCGGCACGGTCGGGCCGAGGGTTCCTGCAATTCCGCACATGTTCTGGGCTGTCCTTGGCTTAGCTGCCTGCCCGATGGGCGAACTGCGAGAGGCAATAATCCTTCAATACCGCAGGCATGGGCGTATAGAGCTTGCCGAGTTGCTGCAGGCGGGTGACCGACAGCATGCCCCCGCCGTCGAAGAACGTGAGAACCTTCCCCATGCCCACGATGTAGCCGTCGGTAATCGCCCGGCGCATACCGGCAAGGGGCATGTCGGGCGGTATGACGAGCGGCGTGCTGGCGAGGACCGAGCCGCTGTTGGGCTCAAGGGCCGCATGCTGAACGATGCATTCAAGGTGGCTTTCGTCGCCGTGATAGACGGCCCACAGGTGCGTGTCTTCGCCACGGTAATTTTGTGGGTTGCCGGGGTGAAGAACGAGGGCCCGGGTTTTCATCATGTCAATGATCGCGCCGCCGACCGGGCCGGCATTCAGGCAAATTACGGCATCGGGCTTGAGGTTTTTTAACACGCTCGCCGCTTCGTCGCCGATCATGTCAGGGACCGCATGAACCGGGGCGATGTCCGCGAGGGCGGGGGAGTTGCCGCCGAACCAAGCGTCGGTCTCGAAGGCAGCCTGATCATCGTCCAGATGATGGGCGGTTGCAAACGGCACCGCCGGCGCTGCTGTGCGCACCAGGATGCCGCACAGGTTGTAGGCACTCGCCAGGCTGTCGGCGCAGCGCAGGGCGGGCGGGCTCTCGGTGGCGAGGAGGGCGATCCGCATGCGGCCTGTCACCCGTTTTCAAAGTGTTCGGGGCGGAATATCTCACCACCGGCGACCGCTTGGGCCAGCTTACGGGTAAGGATATCCGCTTCCCGGCCAGGTGCGAACCCGTCGCCGGGGCGGATCCAGACGAGATCGTCGGCCGCGATGACATGTCCTGCAGGCAGGTCGCGCCCGGCGGCGATGGATCGTCGCACGGGCGTGACAAGGTCCGCCTCGCAGGCAAGACAGCCGAGCGCGCCGTCGCCGGTCATGTCCTCGATGGCGCGGATACGCTGAACCAGCCGGGCCATATCCTTGGGATTGGCGGACAACTGATGATCGCGGAAGTCGGAATAGTCGTTGGCCAAAGTGAAATGCTTTTCGACGATGCGGGCCCCCATGGCGACGGCGGCGACGGCGGCGTCCAGGCCCATGGTGTGATCCGAATAGCCGATGGCCTGACCGGGGAAGGTCGCCTTCAGGCTGCGGATCGCGCTCAGGTTGGCCTGTTCGGGCGGCGCCGGATAGCTGACGACGCAGTGGAGCAGCGCCAGATCGCCGTCATGCCCCTTGGCGGACCAGACCGCGGATACCCGGTCGATTGCTTCCTGGATTTCGGCCTGACCGGAAATGCCGGTGGAGATGATCATCGGCTTGCCGCTTTCGGCGCAGCATTCGATCAGCGGCCAGAAAATGTTGTCACCGGACGCGATCTTTAGCGCGTCGACGATGGTGGCGAGAAACCGGGCGCTGTCCAGGTCGAGCGGCGTGGAGAAGAACATCAGGCCCTTGGCCCGCGCCCGTTCGGCCAGTTCGGCGAATTCATCGAAGCTGAGCTGAAATTTCTGTAGGCGGGCGAACCGGGCGGCGTCTGCCCGCGAAGAGAATTTTTCCGCGATGAAGGTCTGGAACTTGACCGCGTCGGCGCCTGTTTCGGCAGCGCGATCAACCAGTTCACGGGCGACGCCCATGTCGCCTTCGTGATTGTTGCCGACTTCGGCAATGACCAACGTGCGCTTCAATTTCTGAAACACGCCATTCCTCCACGATCCCGCTTAAGTGCGGCCCAGATGCTGCTCAGGCCCAGGGTGCTGACGTAGCATTCCTGATGAACACGGCCAAATTATGATTGAAACGCTTAAATATCCCTTTAGACCCGGGTTGCCTTGCCGCGGAAGGCGGTGCGCGGAGAGGCAAAAAGGGCCAGGACATCACCTCGATTCATACCTTGATGATGCCGTTTAACCGCTCTTTAGTCATTGGGTGGTAGGGTTTCGACAGGCAAATGCGATGGATCACGCGCGGGACCTGAAGGAATGCCGAATGGTGAATATCAGCTTTGAACAGGGACAAAACGGCCGCCTGATCTTGACCCCGGAATCCCGGGCCATGATCATGGAAATGCATCCTTGGGAAAGATACACCGCGTATCACGATTATTGCCGCCAGATTTATCGTCAGAATAATCCGGCCGGGCAGTCGCTGCCTGAGCCACAGGTTTCAAATCTCGGTCATCAAGTCCTGCCAAACCTGATTTCACCCGAGGATGTTGCCGCGTTGCAGCAATTGCTTGACGAGCGGGTGGACGGGCCCAATCTCGACGCGGACGGAAACCCCATGTGGTTTGCGTCCCTGCCCTGGACCATGATGCGGATCAACGTGGTGCGCCAAGTTCTCGGCCGGATGTTCGCAGGGGATATCAGCAAGGCACTGGAGGCTTATTTCGGGTCCTATTTTCGCATCATGTCCTTGTCCCTTGTCCGTGGGTTTCCGGGAAAGGCGGACGGGTCGTTCCTATGGCATCGGGATTATCAGCCGCCGCAGCAATTTCATTTGATGGTTTATCTGACGGACAGCAACGAAGAAGGGGGCGGAACCACGTTCCTGAACTTCGAGGACACCAAGGCAGCGGCCTATGCGGGGATTCATTTCCAATCGATGGACAAGGAACGCTTCTATTCGATCAAGGATATGGAAGCCAAGGTTGGGCGTCCCATGACGACATACCGCCCCGAGATGACGGCGGGTGACGGCGTCATGTTCGCCGCACCGCGCATTCTGCATCAAGGAAATAGGCCGAAGGCCGGGCAGCGCGACACCCTACAGTTATTGATGTTGCCGAGCCCGGTGCCGTGGGACGAGTATTTGGCGAGGGAACCGGGCCGCGTATTTGTCTCGGAACATCCGGGTGCCGCGTTCTTCGAGCCCTTCGAGGGAACCGGGCTTGCAAAGAATGATGACGTGCCGGTCTGTGACTGGGCCGTTGCGACGATGATGTTTCCCCCCGGGTACGAAGGATAATCACGTGACTGGATACCAGCGGCAGGGCGGGTTGACCGGCACGAGACCAGGAGTTGATCAATGAACGACACAGCCGACAAAAGTGAAACGGCGAACCCAATGTTTATACTTCATACGCAGATGCTTTTCGTGCCGTCGCAAAACCGTTCCGTGGATATCCTGATCGATCACATTTTCGATGATGACGATTTCAAGACGGTTCTGCGGGAAAGGCTAAATTCTGTCGGTAGTCAACTCGCGGATCAGGATGCCTTCCTGGATTTCTGCGAGCAATTATTGCCCGAGGCGGCTGCCGATCCCGTCGCCCAGGCGCAGCGACTGACCGACTTCAAAAACACCCGGGATGATATCGACGACCGCTTCAATCCGAATAAGAAGCCCAACCCTGAAGCGGTCTGGTGGCCGGATCCGACCCACGGCGGCAAGCCGCTGCACGAGGTTCTGCCGCTTGGGGCACGATATCCGTTTATCGACCAGTCCACGGTGATCGGATCCGCCGGCAGTTGTTTCGCGGTCGAGATCGCGCAAAACCTGATCCGCCGCGGGTTCAATTATCTGTGTCTGGAAACGACATATGACCCTGAAACGGGAACCATGATGGCGGAAAGCGATCCGGACAATCCGGCGGTCCAGTTTTCGTGCCGGTGGGGGATTTTGTTCAACACACCGAGTTTTACCCAGATCGTCGAAAACGCCTTCGGCGAGAAGAACATCGGCAACTTCTTGATCAATGTCGGCAGCGCCTATATGGATCCTTACCGCGAGGCGGTGGCATTCCCCACGCTTGAAGCCTATGCCGCGGAGCGGGAGAAACACCTGGCGAATACGCGTGCGGTGTTCGAACAGGCCGAGGTTTTCGTCATTACCTTGGGCCTGAACGAGGCGTGGCAGTATCTGCCGGACGAGACCTATATTTCACGTAACCCGCGCAACCAGAACATGCGCGGCCTTTTGACTCACCGAAAGCTGACGGTGCAGGAGAATATCGATCATCTCCAGCGGTTTATCGACATCGTGCGCCACCACAATCCGAACCTGAAACTCATCATCAGCGTCTCGCCGGTGCCGTTCATGGCGACGGGGCGTGCGGATAAACATCATGTGATCACCGCCAACACACATTCAAAGGCGGTGTTGCGGGTTGCCGCGGAGGAAATCGTCGAACGCAACAAGGACGTGTTCTATTTCCCCAGTTACGAAGTCGTGACGGTCTGTTCCAAGGAAATCTGGACGGAGGACCAGCGCCACATCCATCCATCCGCTGTTGCCCGGGTCATGGACTTGTTTGATGAGATGTTCCTGACCAGGGCCGCAAAAAACCTGGAAAAGCTACAGGCAGCAGAAGGAGCCTGAGTGCTCGTTCTCGACGTTAATCGACGCTGTCCATGCGGTCGGCGATTGCCGATGCCTCAAGCTTATTCGCGAGTTCGTTGAAGGTATCCGCTTCATGGCGAATCAGTTTTTGCGTGGCCTTGAGCGCGCGGTACAGCTTTGCTTCTTCGACCATTTTGATGATTTCATCGGCGATGGGTTTGGCGCTTGGCGCCGCCGCGACGTAGTCTTTCAGGAATCCGCGGAATGTTTCCAGGTATTCTTCCTCATGGCGGGGGAACATGTAGGCACATTGCAGCGTGAAATAAACGCGTGCGGCAGGGGTATTCGTCTCCGTCTTCGACAGTATTTCTTTTTCGCGAATAATTGCCGAATCGTTATGGATTAAAAGCTTGGCATTGCCGCCGACATTTTCAACGACAGCGCCATTGATGACCAATTTTTCCCCCGCCTTGAAATCCAATTTAAGCGGCATTTCCCACCATCCCTTGATAAAACTCCCCCAAACGAACACCATATATGCGCTATTTCTGCGAAACAGGCAAGGGGTGGCGTGGTTCCGGCGCCGCGGGAATGGCCGGGGAGGGCGCATCAAAAAAATATCGGTGCGAATCGATTTTTCTGAACAGGCAAGTATTTGTTAACTTCTAGTGAATAGCCTAATATTGGAATCGTTGGCAGAAAGCGCAACGTTGATCCTGTCGTGGTCGGATTTGGGAGAAGCCACCGCCGCGCAGAGTCGAGGCAAACAACATGTCTGAAGTTACGCTTTCAGCTGCAGTACGCAGTTCGCTGCTTGCATTGCAGCGAACCACGGATCTTATTGACCGCACCAATGACCGGCTTTCGACGGGCCTTCGGGTCAGCAACCCGGTTGATGACCCCGTATCCTTCTTCTCGTCGAAAGCCCTGAACGACCGGGCTTCCGATTTTACCGAGCGCAAGGACGGTATCGATCAGGGCATCTCGACGGTGACCGCGGCGCTCGATGGTGTTGAGAGCATCGATACGATGGTCCGCCAGCTCAAGGGCTTGGCCAATTCCCTGCGCTCCGCCACGGGCACGCAGTTCACCGATTTGTCCAACCAGTTCAATGAAATCCGCAGGCAGATCGGCGATCTCGCGAACGATTCCGAATATCAAGGCGTCAACCTGGTCGATAACACGACGGAAACGTTGACTGTCAGTTTCGCGAACAACACGACCAGCCTGCTGACCATCAACGCGGCGAACCTCAGCCAGACCGGGCTTGGCATCGATGGCCTGGAAATTCGGGCCGACAGCAAAGTCAGCTTTACGGCCACGATCGAATCCGGCTTCAACCTCAACTCGGTGGGTCACTCTTCCTTTACGGAAGCGCTCGCCATTTCCGACTTCGGCGGTCAGTTCGTCGTCACCTATAACGGTACCGGCGTACTCGTGACCAGCACGGGCGCGGAGATCGTGTTCGCTTTGAACACCCAGATCTCAATCACCGTCGCCGTCGGTACGGGCGACGAGACGTCCATTACTCAGGGTCAGACGCTGACCCTGCAACTGGCGTCCTTCAACGCCGGTATCGCCACGGCCGCGACCGCGGCCGGTATCGCCGGCTCCGCCATTGGCGGTTCGACGGCCGCTGCCGGCGGTGACGGTGCCGTCACCGGTGTGTTCGTGGGTATTGTTAGCGGCAATACGGGCTCCTTCGCGGTTACGGGTGCGATTGAGCAGTTGACGATCAACACGGCCGGTGCGTTCCAAAGCGGTGTGGACTTCATCGCCGAAGGGCAAACGGACGATATCGAAAACCTCATCATCGATTTGGATTCGGCATTGGCGACCCTGCGCTCTCAATCGCAGCAGCTGGGTTCCAACGTGGCCCTGCTTCAGACCCGCCTGGACTTCACGGAGCAGTACACCAACACCCTCGAAGAAGGTGCCGGCAAGCTGGTGCTCGCCGACCTGAACGAGGAAGGCGCCAACCTCTTGGCTCTGCAGACGCGTCAGCAGCTGGGCATTTCGGCCCTGGCCTTCGCCGGTCAGTCCGAACAAGGCATTTTGTCGCTGTTCAACTAATATCGCGCCAGGTAACCGCTTTTCGGAGCGGCCGCCGAGCGTAATGAGATCCGCCGCCGCCCCCAAAGGGCGGCGGCGTTTTTCGTTTTTCCGCGGTGAAAACGCTGTGGGATTTTACGTTTGACATCGTTTGCAAGGATGGATAGTTTGGGCCTGACCGATTTTTTGGGCTGCCAGAAGCGTAGCTGTGTCGGTTGCTGGATAGTAAATCCTGTTAAACGCTCTAGAACGGAGTACTAAAAATGTCTGACGTTACCCTTTCGTCTGCTGTACGCAGCTCACTTCTCTCCCTCCAATCCACCACCGACCTGATCGACCGGACAAACAGCCGTTTGTCTTCCGGTTTGCGCGTTGCGAACGCGGTCGATGATCCTGTGGCCTTCTTCTCCGCGAAATCCCTCGACGACCGGGCTTCCGACTTCACGGAACGCAAGGACGGCATTGACCAGGGCATTTCGACGGTGACGGCGGCGCTGGACGGTGTGGAAAGCATCGACAGCCTCGTTCGCCAGCTCAAAGGTATTGCGAACTCCCTCAAGTCCGCGACGGACACGCAGTTCACCCAGCTGGTGTCCCAGTTCAACGACATCCGTGGGCAGATCGGTGATCTGGCCAACGACGCTGAATATCAGGGCGTCAACCTGATCGACAACACGTCGGAAACGCTGACCATCAACTTCTCCAACAACACCACCAGCTTGCTGACCATTAACGCGGCTCAGCTGCAGGAAACGGGTCTGGGGATTGAAAGCCTGTTGGTTCGCGCCGATTCGCACATCAGCTTCACGGCAACGGTTGCTTCCGGCGTCAACCTCAACGCGCAGGGCCTGTCTTCCTTTACGGAAGCGCTCGCCATTTCCGACTTCGGCGGCCAGTTCGTCGTCACCTACAACGGGACTGGTGTTTCCGTCACCAACTCCGGCGCCGAAATCGTGTTTGCCCTGAACACCCAGGTCTCGATCACCGTCGCTGTCGGTACGAGTGACTCCACGACCGTTACCCAGGGCCAGACTCTGACCCTGCAGCTGGCGTCCTTCAACGCCGGTGTTGCGACGGCCGCGACTGCGGTCGGTATCGCCGGCTCCGCCATTGGCGGTTCGACGGCCGCTGCCGGTGGTGACGGTAACATCACCGGTGTGTTCATCGGTATTGTTAGCGGCAATACGGGCAGCTTCGCGGTTACGGCGAGCACGATTGTCCAGGCGGCGGCCAACACGGCCGGCGCACTGCAGAGCGGTATCGACTTCATCGCCGAAGGTCAGGGTACCGACGCCGATGATATCATCACCGGCCTGGACGCGGCGCTGACCACCCTGCGGTCTGAGTCGCAGAAGCTGGGTTCCAACGTGGCCCTGCTTCAGACTCGTCTGGACTTCACGGAGCAGTACACCAACACCCTCGAAGAAGGTGCCGGCAAACTGACGCTGGCCGACCTGAACGGTGAAGGTGCCAACCTGTTGGCCCTGCAGACCCGGCAGCAGTTGGGTATTTCGGCTCTGGCCTTCGCCGGTCAGTCCGAACAGGGCATCCTGGCGCTGTTCAACTAATAGCACGCCGGAACGTCCCTCTTCGCGAGGGACGGCCAATAAGGTCCATGAATTCCGCCGTCACCCCAATGGGTGGCGGCGGTTTTCTTTTTATGGCATTGCATGAGTGACGGTACCCGTAGGCCAAATCAGGCAAGAGGATTCCGGGCCAAGCATGACCAATCTGTCGGACGACGAAATCAAAACGGTATTAGGCCGGGTCGAGATATGTCTCGGCGAGGAACGGCCGCGTGATGCGGTTGCCGATCTTCAACGGGTACTGGCCGCGGCCCCCAACCATCCCATGGCGCTTTGCGGCGCGGGGCGCGTGAGCATTCAACTGGGGGATAACAATGCGGCGCTGCAGGCGCTCGACCTGGCGCTGGCCGCGGACCCGAGCCTGGCGGAAGCACGCAATGCGCGGGGCGCCGCCCTACAGAACCTGGGCCGGCTGAGTGAGGCGGAAATGGAATTTCGCCGCCTTGTCGAAACCTTGCCAGACCATCCCGGGCCATTGCTTAATCTGGCGGCGACGCTGGCCGCCAAAGGCGACGTGGACCCTGCGGAAGCGATGTTTGTCCGGGTTCTGGAACTGCGCCCCGGGGACCCGACGGCTGAATACAACCTTGGCCTGTTGCGGCTGCTTCGCGGTGATCTGGCGAACGGGTGGAAGGGGTTTGAATTTCGCGACCGGGCGAGCAACGTGGGCCTGGGCAGATTGCAATCGACGAAACCCAGGTGGGATGGGGCGGTCGCGCCTGCGGCAGTGCTGTTGGTCCATGCGGAACAAGGACTGGGGGACAACATCCAGTTTGCGCGTTTCGTGGCCTTGGCGGCGGAACGGGTCGGCCAGATCATTTGGGAATTACCCGAACCTCTGACCGAATTGTTTGACGGGTTCCCGGGTGTAAGCCGAATCATCGGCCGCGGGCAGCCGTTACCCGACCACGATTTTCATGTCCCGATTATGGGGCTTCCCGCCGTGTTGGGGGCCGACGCGGCGCCGCTTTGGCGCGCGTCCTACGTGAAATCTGCCCCCACATCGGTCGCCAAATGGCGGGCTCGTATGGTGCGGCGGAACCCGGACTCAGTCCATGTCGGTCTTGTTTGGGCGGGCAACCCCGCCCACAAGCGGGACGGGGAAAGGTCCGTGCCGTTTCAGGCGCTTGAACCTTTGTTCAAAGTGCCGGGGGTTACCCTCCACTCATTGCAGATTGGCGTGGCGGGGGATCAAGCCACGCAGGTGGCGTTTGCCAATTCCATGGGGCGCCTGTTTCGCATGACCCATCCGTTCCCGGATGTCGCCGCCGCCATTTCCGCGCTGGATCTGTTGATCAGCGTTGATACGTCGCTTGTTCATCTGGCGGGGGCGCTGGGCCGCCCGGTGTGGACGATGGTCACCCATGTCCCCGATTGGCGCTGGATGCTTGGGCGAGCGGACACGCCCTGGTACCCGACCATGCGGTTGTTCCGTCAATCCAAAGCGGGTGACTGGACGGGGGCGATCGCCGAGGTCGCAGAGGCTTTGGAAGGCTTCGATCCCAGGCAATCCCCCAGGCAATCCGTCGAAGCAGGTTGATCGCATACCCGGCCACCGCTGCGGGACATGCCCGCAGGCGGCAAGGGGGTGCTTACGAATCCGCCGGCGCGGGTTTGTCCTGGGGGACCAACAGTTGTGCACGTTGATCCTCCGTTAATTCGTCGTCTTCTTGGACGCCGCTCAGATAATCGTCGGGAAGGAAGTAGCCAAGCCGTTGTGCCCTGATTTGCTTTGTCACGGTTTCGCGCATCCGTTCCGAAATATTGCGATATTCGTCGCGGAAGACTTCCAGCGCGGCGGCGTATTTGTCTTCGTTGTTGATACGGCACAGGTAAAAATCGGCGGCGATGAAGACCTGATTGATGGTGCCACGAAGGGTCAGGCCGGCATAGCTGTCAAAGCGGGACTCATGCTTTGAGTAGAAGCGCCGTGACAATTCGATCAGATGATCGGTCGAATTGACCAAATCTTGCGATTCAACGATGTCGAGAAGATCGTCCAACAGGCTATCGATGGCCTCGATCATTTTCTCCGGTTCCCACAGTTCGTTGACTTCCTCCTTCGACATGACCGGGAAATTGTCGAGGATGTCCTTTACGGTATCAGATCGGGAAACCTGCGGTTCGGGAAGGTCCAGTGTGCGGGACAATTTGGGGATGGACCGATTGATCCGCACACCGTTGCTGCAGTTGTAGTACCGGCAGTCCATGCCCGAATACCCGATCGCCCGTTGCAGGGTGTCAAGCGCCCAGAACAGGCCGGAACTGGTGTTTGCCTTGCCACCGAAATTGGCCGGCACTTCAATATTGAATTCCTGGACTTTTTCGTCCTTGGCCTCGTCCGAATAGTGAAAAGAGGCTTTGGCGTGGTGCTGGTTTTTCCCTTTCTGGCCCATGTCCGTGCCGAAAAAGTAATACTCACGGAAACCCATTTCCTGGGCGAAGGTTAGCCCGACATTGACCACAGTTGGATCTGGGTGTCTCAGACAGTTCGCCATATTGTTGGAGAAAATGGGAAACGGGCAAAGCGCGGGCCGGAACCAATACACGATGTCAGAGAAGTAATCCTTGATCTCGCGGTCGACCGTGGAACTTGCGACAAGGCAAATGCCGCTCAGATCATGCTTCGAGGCGGCGTACATCAACACCGGCAAAACGCGGATGTTTTCCAGTTCCAACTGGAAATCCGGACGTATGCCCGCGTCCATCAAGGGACCCAACGCCGATCCGCATGAAAATATAACGGCGTTGTCGGCATTGCGTTTGATGTCTTCGATATTGTCGTCGAGAGACGGGCCGCACCCGACAATGATCGCGGGTGTCTTGCGAACCGGCGGCGGTTCTTTCCGTAGATAGATGTGCGAACTGCGATCCATCATGTTGGCGTAGGTGTTTCGCAGCATCAACTGCTCGTCATAGAAGAAGCCGAGCCCGGTTATGAGAAACTGGGACTCGTTGTTGAACTTCTTTGAAAACTCCGCGAACAGACTGTTCTGATAGTGCGAGAAAATATAAAACCCATCCAGCGAGATGGTATTGGTGTTGCGGGTTTGAAAGCGCAGGCCGTCCATCCAGTTCTGCGGCGTGCCGCCGATGTACATGAAGATGTCGCCGTTGCGGGCCTGAATTTCGAACAACAAGGCTTCCCAATCCAAGAGGGAAAGGGAGTGATAAAACCCCTCAAGGTTGGGGTCCAGGATGAACAGATTGCGACATCCTGTGCGTTCGACGATCTCGGGAAGATGGCGGCCGAGCCCCACCCCCATAACAAGACTGTAGAAGCTTTTCGAACTGGTTCGGCCAACCGAGAACTCGATGTCGAGATCGGCGGTCATTCGCTGCAGCATGTTGTGGAGAAATTGCCCCGCCAAAGTGTCCATGGTCTGGGGCGTGGGGGGATTTACGTGAAGCCGATTGGGGTTTTTCCAGTATTTCGCTAATTGGCGCGTGGTGAAACCTTCGATATCGCCGTCGTAAAACAGGCTGCCGGCGAACTCCATGTCCGGCTGCCCGTCTTCGTCAAAAACAAGTTTTGATTTTGGGGTGAAGGCGATGACGGAATCATAGACGCCGCGGTATTTCCTGCGGAACATATCCAGATTGCGTTCACGCAAGGCGTCGCGTTCCGCTTCGTCCTGAGGCGCCAGCCACCATTTTTCCGTAAAGTTTTCGCCATTGCCTTGCTCGTTGCCCAACGTAGTGGGGGCGATATCGATTTCCATAGCAGTAGCGTCCCTCTGCGGCGTTTTGATGGTGACGGTAAAATGTCGACATATTCAATACCACCGTCCTTAAGATCGCGTAAACCGTAAGGCTTTCCGCGCCGGATCGGTGGAATCTGGAAGTGCTGAAATCGAGAATGCTGTCGCGTTTTTTGTCGAATTGTGATAGTCTAAGTCGCAGATATAACTAGGCAATTTCTGCCTACCTGGATCAGAAAGATCCGTTGTTAGTAAAGTGTGCCGCCATGGCTTCTGACCCGTTTGCCTTCACGTTGGCCAATTCCGCACTCAATGCGCAGAAGGTGCAGTTTGAGTTGCAGTTCAATAAGCTGCAGAACTCGCTGATCACCCGCCACAACGAAAAGATTGAGAAGCTCTCCTCCACGCCGGCGAGCACCCGGCACAGGATTGAGGATCTCTCCAAGCGTCAGCGCAAACTGGTTGAAACGCTGCCGGCGCTGGCCGATTTCCGGCAGGGTGCATTGAACAACAAAGGTGCGTTGGAGAAAGTCTTCGACGAAATTACGGTGTTGTTCCAGACCTTTAACCAGGATGCGACGGTTGACGCGGATGAGGTTGCCGCTTTCGAGGCGCAGCGTGACGCGCTCGCGGACCGGGTCGAAAATCTTTGGGTTTACACTCATGACGACATCAAAGACGGCAACGTCGTCCAATACCTGAAGGAAGATGTCGCGACGATACGCGGGCTTCAAATCACGGCGGGGCCGCTTACCGCCAATTCCGACGTCAGCGATGCCTTGTCCGCCCTGCAAAGCGAAGTGAACGTCGCAATTAACGTGACGCAGAACACGGCTTCGACGGCGTTGGACATGGAACAAAACATTGAATCCAAGTTCGCCAACCTGGATTCAAAGCTTTTGGAACTCACGTCGGAAGAACAGGCGCGCCGCCAAGCGGAAATCGAGAAGGCCGAGACCAGCCTGGGTAACCTACTGCGCACGATTTCCCTATCGTTCGAAATCAGCTCATCTCTGGGCCAAGCGCTGACGAGCCGGTTGAGACCGCTCGCACCGCCGCCTGGCTCCGCAGTCAACATCATTTCCTGAAGGACGGTTTCCGGTCGCGGTTCAGCCGCCGCGCCGAGGGCGGAACGCACGCTAGCCGGCGGCGGGAGCCGCTTCACGGGCTTCGACAAGCCGGGTGAATATGTCTTCCATCTCACGGACATGGAGCACGGGATTAAACAGGGCGGAACGTTTCACGTGCGCGCGCAATCCGGCGCGGGTTTCCGCCAATCCCTCAATGTCGTTCGTGAACGCGGTGATCGCCTTGATCATGGTGTCGAGATCGTTGAAGACCCATTCCATTTTGGCGGCCGACGCGAGAATGCTGGCCGCGATGCAGGTTTGTGGCCGGTCGCCGGCAAGGGTCAGGACGGGAACGCCCATCCACAAGGAGTCTGACGCCCTAAGCGGAGCCGCCAGAGCATCAGGGACAAGGAACAGGTCTATGTTCTGCCAGAACTTCGGATCCGGCAGCCATGGGTCGCCGGCGGCCTTATGTTGCCAAATGGCAATTCTATCCATCACGCCTTCCGGGCCGAACAGTTCTGCGATCCGTTGTGTCGGATAGTTATCTGTCGCACCCGATGCGCCGAATACGATCCGGGCATCCTTGACGGCATGCAAAACCTTGGCAAGCGCAGACACGGCGCTGGGCGTCAAAGCGGCCAAATCAAGCGGGACACCTATGGTCAGATGGCCGTTTTCCGCGGCCGGGAGTGGGGTAACATCCGGCAGCAGATAGGGTTGTTTCGTTGCCCACAGGCCCGGACGAACCACTTCGGCTTCCTGTCCGTCGCTCAAGCGGGCATTGATGGCATCCTCCGTCAACGGGTCGCACAGAACGTGGGTTATGCCGGGCATTTTCAGACCGAAACCCATGCCGAGATAGCCGACTTGAATGACAGAGGGCGCCAAGGCGAATAAACTGATTCTGTTGTTAGGCTCGGGCGCGTTGACGTTCACGAGAACGTCAATTTCATCACCACTGACGATGATCGATGCGATCTCGTCTTCCAGTTCCCACAGACGGCGGTCAAAATCCGCCACATTGTTCAGGTGCTGGATATAGGCGCTACGTCCTTGCGTCTGCTGATACATGAAGACTTCGAAACGGGAGCGGTCGTGTAATTCGAGGATCGGCTCAAGAAGCGCGGCCGCATCCTGGTCCCATAGGCTGTTGCAGACGTATCCCACATGGATACGCTCTTTCCGTTCCCGGCTAGGTACAGCTTCAACGGGGAGGCCGGGCTTATCTTTGAGCGTCCGAGCCAGCGCGTCTTCGATCGGTTGCAACGTGTCGGCGTTTGCGCCGGTCAAATTCCCTGCCAGGGCAAGCGTCGCGGCGACCAATTTAGGTTCGTCCTCAGACAGTTCCGCAACCTTGCCGAAGTGGTATTCGGCGGGTTTTTCGACGCCGATCGCCTGGCTTAAGCGGCCCGCCTGAAAATGGGCATTTTCATCATCCGGCGCCAGTTCCGTCGCCTTTTGAATGGCGCTGATGGCTTTCTCGAACTTCCCAATCTTCTGACATGCCTCGCTGTATGATGTCAGCGCTTGAACGTCGTTAGGCGACAACATGATGTGCCGTTCGAACTCCCGCACGGCAATTTCGTACTCGTGACGATTCAGGGATACGGTCCCGAAAGCCATGTGCCGGGGGATCGCAGTGTTTTCCAGCGACGTGAAAAAATTGGTGAAATCCGACGGAATGAGATTGTGGACCTTCGGGTGCGGTTCGAGGGTTGTCGACAGCTTTGCGAAATAGACCCCTTCGTTCAGGTTGCCGACGCGGACATGCAGATTGGCAAGAACTTCCGCGTACTCGAAGCAATCAGGATCTTGATTGTGGGCTTCTTCGATAAACGAGAGCGCCCGGCCGTATTCTTCCATCGTTACGGCGGCAAGACCCACGAGGTACAAGAGTTCTGGCGCGTTTGGCCGTTCACGCAACAAGGCATCCAGGTTAGAGAATGCTTGCTCGGTTTTTCTGTTCAAGATCAGCTCGCAGGTGTTGCTGACCTGTTCGTAAAATGCCGGGGACGCGTCGGTGTTCATCGTCATACTGCGGGCCGTGTTTTCCTGATTAATGCCTGACTGCTGTCAGCGCGCAGGCTGTATCTTTGTCGGAGAGAATGGCTTGCGCGCGCGGGGCCGGTGCCTCGGCTGATATTCGATACTACCCATCAGGGTCAGGCTTCCGTGTCCACGTCTAGCCGGGGCGGCGGTGCGTCTGGGGTCGGCTGTTCCGGATGAGACGTTGCGGCAGGAGCGTCGGGGGCCGCATCGGCACTTTGGGGTATCTGCGCCAAGCCTGCCGCGATATTCCTGTTGATCTCGATCAACACGGTCATAGATTCCGGCGTTGGATTGACCAAGGCGCCCACCGTGTGTTTGTCGATGAATTTGCAGAGCGTCAGCATATTGATTCGCAATTCTTCAGGCACATCGGAGCGTTCGGTCGTCAATTCCGCCTGAAAAATCGTCCAAAGCCGCCAATTCAGACGCAGCGCCGCTTTGCGCGCGTCTTTGGTCGCCTTCGCGTCGCCGGCGTCATAGGTGATCGAAACGGCCATTCGCTTGGCGGCTTCAATCAACGCCCAGGCTTCGCTTTGCGCCGGATTCCCCCCTTGGGGGCGGCGTTCATATTTTTTAACCTGATTCTCGTATGGAGGCATCGTGTTATATGCAGTCCCAATTTGACGAATCGACACACATTACCATGCGATCTTCTAGAAATTAAGTTGTCATAAAGTTAATGACGCACGCAACTAGCCGGACGGCATATTACCTTAAGCAACAATAAGATGCTTGGATGTGATGGCCGTCAAGCGCGGTCGATTAAAGGAAGTTCGACAGGCTCAGCTGGCGGACTCGGGCGAACGTCTGATAGGACGCCTCCAAGGTGCGCTGGGTATCCAGCAAATTGGTGATCGCTTCAAGGGGATCAATGTTTTCGATCGACGCGATGCTGTTGTCGAACGCAGCGATGATCGTTTCGTTCGATTTCTTTATGTCATTCAGAAGAACAGACCGATAACCGAGAATGATTTCCATCTCCTCGATGTTGCTGTCCAATTCCCTGCCGAATGGGGGTGGTGTGGTATTTGTCCGGTCCAGGGCATCGTCCAATAGGTACAGCCCCTCGCTGACTCGGTTCTGATTCCGGTCCAGGCCGCCCTCGGAGCCGGTTTCGCCCTGCAAGACAAGGAACATGCCGCGGATCGCTTTCTCGAATGCCGGGTCGATGCCTGTGATGTCAAAATTGAATGATTGCGATTCACTGACCCGGTGGATTTGGGTCGAAGTGTCGCCCTTGTAATAGCTGGTGGCCGAGATGGTGCCGACGGTGCCACCAATGCTGATCGTGCCGGCGGTCTGCGTCGGGGTGGTGTCATCGACCGCATCTGTCGGAATCAGCGTTGCCGTCAGGCCGTCTGCGGAGACCGAGGCGATCGTGTACGTATTATCGTTCAGGCCGCCGGTGGTGCCGGCGAAGGTGATTCGGGTGCCGGCCGGCAGGTTGTTGCCGTCGGGGTCACGGAAATAACCGCCGCCCAGGGTGATGCTGTCCGCGGCGGGATCGTTGTCGGTGTAGGTAATGGACCCGGTTCCGGCCAGAACGGCCGCCGTTTCGGTCGCGGTGCCGCCGGGAAGGTTGTCGGTGGCGACCAGGGTCGCGGTCGTGCCGTCGGTGGAAATGGATTCGATCGTGTAGGTGCCGTCGTTGCCGGTGCCGCCACTGACGGTGATCCGCGTGCCGGCCGGCAACAGGTTGCCTTTGGCGTCGGTGAAGGTCGCGCCGGTGAGGGCGATCGTGTCCTGGCCCGCACCGCCATCCGTGAAAACAACCTCGTCGGCGCCGGCGGCGCCCGCGTCGAAGTAGAAGTTCCGTTCCGCCGCGTTGAAGGAGAACGGCAGGGCATTCAGCGCGACCACACCCGTCGTGACGGTCGGGACTGTGTCATCCAGGCTTTCATCCGATGCCAAGGTGAGCGTCACGTTTGCCCCGTCGTCGGCAACGCTTTGGACCGTGAATATCTTGCCGTCGTTTTCCGTGTTGGTGTTGTTGATCTTGATGCGTTGGCCCGCTTCCAGGGTCCCGAAAGTGGCTGTGTTGGTGATGATCTGGTCTTCACCGTTGGGGCCCGTGCCGACGGAGAACGTCAGCGGGTTGGCGCCACCCAAGACTTCGAGCGTGCTGTTGGCGCCGCCGTCGGAGACGAGGCGCTGGCTTTCGATCACCAGGTCCGTGCCGTCATTGCTGGCGACCGTGAACGACCCGTTGTTGTTGGTCGTGCCGGCAATGGTGATCATCGATCCTTCGGGGATGGCATCCAGGGCGTCGGTGTTTATGGCCGTGATGGTATTGGTGCGGCGGTCGAAGGTGACGTCGGTGGTGAAGCTTGTCATCACCCGGAGATCTTCGGGGTCGGGATAGGAGAATTCCGCGAAGATCGGCACGAGGGCGGTGCCTTCGTCCGTCAGTTGTTCCGTGCGCACGTCGATCCACAGCCCGTTGGGATCGACGCTGTCGACCGTATAGACACCGTCGTTCACGCCGCCAACCGTGCCGGCTATGGTGATCGTCGTGCCGGCGGCGATGTTCTGGAACTGGCCGCTGGATGCGGTGGTATTGATCCGGCTTTTGCCGGTACCTGCGTCGGTTTGCTCGAATGTCAGATGGGCCGGGTTCAGGTCGACGCTGCTGCGGGAAATGGAAAAGCTTTCCAGATGTGCTTCGCGCGTCGTCGGGTAGGTGACGCGCGCACCGTCGTAGATCGATTGGAACGCGGATACCGTGGACAACCCGAAACTGATCGGTTCCGTGCGGACCGTGCCGCCGCCGAAGATATAGCGGCCGTCTGCCTCGGTATTCAGGTAGTTCTGTATATCCTTTAGTGCGCGAAAGGCATCGGCCTGGATCTGTTCGATCCGCTCCGGGTCTGTCTGGTCGCCGTTGGAAAAGCCCAGCAGAAGTTCGCGGAAGTCGGAAATTGCACTGCGGATTCCAGTGATGGCCGTCGTCTGAATGTCGAGACGAAGCTGGGCTTGGTCGTTGTTTGAATTGAAACGCTCCAGGCTGGCTTTGGCGTTCTCGATGTTAAGCAGACGCTGGGACGACAGGGCGAGACCGCTGTAGGTCTGAGTTCGCTTCTCTGTCCCGACCTGCGTTTCCAGATCCAGCAACGTTCTCTGCGTTTGCAGGAAACGACTAATCAGAATGGTGTTGGAGGCGGAACTGCTGATTCTGGTCATCGTCTAATTCCCTAGGCCACGGCCTGTTCCAGGCGATCAATCATTTCCTGGATGACGGAAATGACCCGCGCGGCGGCGGAGAACGCCTGCTCAAACACGATCAGATCCGCCAATTCCTCATCCAGATTGACACCCCGGATGCTGTCGGACTTGAACTGAAGACTTTCGGTCAAGGTGCGTTGGCTGTCGATTTGCCGGTCGTTGGTGTCGGCAAGCGACGAACTGCGTGCGATCATCGACGATGCGTATTCGGAGAAGCTGACGTTCAACGACGGCAGGCCACCGGAAACCGCGAATGAGTTGGAATTGGACAGCATTGCGGACAGTTCCTGGGCGACGCCATTGCTGCCGGGTGACGTCAGGTATTCACCAGCCTGGCCTTTCGATGTGTCGAATTCCAAACGTCCGGACGAAACGAGACTGGGGGCCGCGACAATGTCCGATCGCACGGAAATCGCGGTCGACGCGCGGACATCGGCTTCCTTCAAGCCCAGTTCGCTCATCAGCGTCGTGCCGGCGGTCGCCGGGGCGGCGCCGGGCGAGGCGGAGTGCGTGACGGTGAAGGACCGGCCGTCGTCATGGGCAATCCGCAGCCGGAAGCCCGAGCCGTCGGGCACCACGGAGGCGGTAATGTTCTCGACCGGCGAGAAACTGGTCCCGGCGACGGGGGCGCCGACGGGATAGAACATCCCGGATGTGTCCGTGCCGCCGTTGTTGATCAGATCGGCGATTTGCTGCAGCGTCGCCCCCGCCGGGATGACGACATGACCCAGATATTCAGGGCCGGAGCCCGTATCCGGTGTGTTGGCATCGCGGAAGCTGAGTACTGCGGAGGTGCTTACGAAGCTGGAGCTGAGCACGTTTGAATCGTAGATGTTTTCCGCGAGGCCATCGACGAACAGGTTGTTCAGGCCGAAGAAACTGGAAAACCCGGATACGGTTTCATCGACGGTTCCGTCGCCGTCCTTGTCGAACTGGATGGAGGCATCTTCGAAGTCGCTGCCATCCGCCGTGCCGGTTTCGTCACGCAAGCCGAAGCCGAGCTCCGTATTGTTGAGGTTGATCGACAGTTGATTCTGGTCGTTCAGCGTTACCGATGCCGAGGGGGCGCCGTTCAACTGAAAGAAATCCTCGAGCCGCGCCGCCAGTTCCGTGATGGTAATCCCGCCGCTGTCGTCGGTACCGTCGCCGAAAGTCTGGCCGTTGCCCGTGCCGCTCAGGATTTCGGACAAACGGACGGAGATCGTCTGGGCGCCGTCGGCGTCCATCATGACGATGGCGACATCGTCCGTACCGCCGAGTGAAATCGTCTGTTCCTGAGGCAGGGTGAAAATGCGTTGGCCGGTCAGTTCCTGATGACCGGGGAATGCGGTGCCGCGGTTGTGGACCAGATTGATTTGGTCGCGCAATTGGGCCGCCAATTCGTCAAGCTGTGCCTGCAGGTTCGGCAGGACATCGTCGCGCATGTCGATCAGGCCGGCCAGTTGGCCGCCGCGGGCCTGGGTCGTCAGGTCGTTGATGGCAAGCCGCTCGCCCACGTAGATTCCATCGATCTGGCCGCTGGCGACCGTCGAGGTCGAGCTCATGGCGGCCGCGGACTCGTGGGTGATGGTCGGCGGAATGGTATCGACCAGCGTCAGGCCCGAGGACGTGAACACGACGACGTCGCCGTCGTTACGCGAGAAGAAGCGGATATCGACCAATTCGGACAGGCGGTCGATCTTGTTGTCACGCTGATCTTCAAGATCCGTTGTGTCGTTGCCGGTCGAACCGAAGCGGATAATGTCGTCGTTGAGCTGATCGATGTCGGCCGTTAGTTGATTCATCTCGGAGACGACGGCGGCGATCTGTTGATCGGCCTGAAGCCGAAGGTCCTGAATCGTACGGCTCATGGCGGCGAATTTTTCGACCGCGGCCTGGGCTTGGCGGACCAGTTCGCTCTGTTCAAGGATACGGTCCGGCGAAACCGAAAGCAGTTCCGCGGCCTCCTTGAACTCTTCCAGAATATGCGAGATGGAGGTGTTGTCCCCCGGCGTGCCGAACGTTTCCTGCAGGCGCTGGTAGTAGCTTTCCTTGACCGTTACGTGGTTGAGCTCGCCCAGTTCCGTGCGGATGGTTTTGATCAGGCCGCCATCGACGACACGGCTATAGCTGGCGATCGAGACCCCGGCACCCTGGCCGGCCAGCACCACGGATTGCTGTTGGATGATTTTGCGTGAATACCCGGGGGTATTCACGTTGGCGACGTTCTGAGAAACGATGTTGAGCGCCGTCTGATTCGCCAGCAGGCCGCTTTGCGCTGATCTCAGTGCTTGTGTGATATCGCCCATGGTCGTTCGGTTCCCGTGTATTCGGTCGAATGGCGGTTAAAGGTTTTGGTCAAGAGAGACGGCGACGGAATTGGCCGCCGCGCGGGTGCCTTCCTTGCCGGTGCGGCCGTTTTTCGAATAGGTGCCGGAATGAGGAACGGCCTGCTGCACGGCTTCGGCGAACAGATCAATCACCTGCTTGTTGGCGGTCATGCCGACCTCGAGGCGCATGGCGTTCTCGCCGACGGCGTTGGCCAGGCGGGTGCCCGAGACGGTCAGGTTTTCGTGCAGGTCGGGTGGAATTGCCTTCCAATCCAGGTTGGCTTCGTCCAGGTCCTTCATGCTGTTTTCGTACAGGCGCGCGAGCGTCGCCTTGTCTTCCAGCATGGCTTCCACGTCGAGGAACCGGCGTTCGATGAGCGCCAGATTCTCCGCTTCGATCAGGTCGCTCATCTGGTCGGTCAGTTCGACCATTCTTTCAAGGCGTTCCATCGATTCCATGAGTGTAGGTCCTCCTGTCGGGCGCTTGTTAGCGCGCCTCCTGCATGCGGATAAGTTGGTCCAGAACGGTGTCGGCGATGCCGACGCCGCCGGCCTTGGAAATGGCCTTGCCGTATTCGTCGATCTGCAGATTGCGCCAGATGTCCTCGGCCGGGCCGCCCCCAAAGGGCTTTTCGGCTTCGATGTTTTCGAACATCGGGCGGATCATTTCGGAAATGAAGACTGATTCGAAATCCTCGGCGACGGCACGCATGCGCTGCATGGACATGGCGTTGTGCATCTTGCCGGCCAGGGCGCCGGTCTTGGCCGAAGGCGCGGTCTGCAGTCCGACGAGCGTGGTATCGATGGCGCTGTTCATCACATCACCTGAATTTCGGCCTGGAGGGCGCCGGCCGCCTTGATGGCCTGCAGGATGGTGATCAGGTCACGCGGGCCGATGCCCAGCGCGTTCAGACCGTTGACCAGATCCTGCAGCGTGACGCCTTCGTTGAACACGGTCAGGCGCTTGTCCTGGCCTTCGTCGACCTGAATGTCAGTGCGGTCGACGGTGGTCGTCGTGCCGACCTCGGCGAACGGGCCGGGCTGGGATACCTGCGGGGTTTCCGTGATGCGGATGGTCAGGCTGCCCTGGGCGATGGCGACGGTGGAGATGCGCACGTTTTCGCCCATCACGATGGTGCCCGACTGTTCGTCGATCAGCACGCGGGCCATCTGATCCGGCTCGATGCGCAGCTGTTCGACGTCGGTCAGCAGGTTGACCACGTTGTTGCGATAGTTGTCGGGAACGTGCAACTGCACGGTCTTGGGGTCCGACGGCCGCGCCGCGGTGGTGCCCAGGAAGGCATTGACGGCCTGGGAGATGCGGCGCGCGGTGGTGAAATCCGGGTTCTTGAGGCTCAACTTGACCACTTCCATGTCGCCGATTTCGAACGCGACCTCGCGTTCGACGATGGCGCCGTTGGCGATGCGGCCCGATGTCGGAACACCCTTGGTCACGGTTTCGGCGTTGCCCTGGGCGGTGAAGCCGCCGACCGCGAGCTGGCCCTGCGCCACGGCGTAGACCTCGCCGTCGGCGCCGAGCATCGGCGTGACCAGAAGCGTGCCGCCCAACAGGTTGTCGGCATCGCCGAGAGAGCTGACGGTGACGTCGATGCGTGAGCCCTGGCGGGAAAACGGCGGCATGTTGGCGGTCACCATGACGGCGGCGACGTTTTTGGAATCCAGGCCGGAATCAGTCGTCTGCACGCCCAGGCGGTTAAGCATGGATTGCAGGCTTTCCTTGGTGAAATGACCGTCGGACAGGGAATCCCCGGTGCCGTTGAGGCCGACCACCAGGCCGTAGCCGACCAACTGGTTTTCACGGATGCCTTCGAAATCCACGATGTCCTTGATGCGCGAAGCGGCGCCGGCGCTGCTGGGCAGGCCGATGCTCAAAGCCACGAAAAACGCTGCGGTGGCGGCGGCGAGGCGCAACGCCAGGGCGAGGCGGCCGCGGCCCGAGGTCTTGTCGTTGTTCATTTTTCCCGTTCTCGTCATCATTTCATTGTCTCGATCGACTGATGCCGGCCCTTTGCGGGCCATGGTTATTCCCACCTGTTATTAAGCGAAAAGCGTGCCATCCAAGGGGAGGTTTCAATCAATTGAAATATAACGATAAATTTTCAAGGTCCGCTGTCTTGGATCGGTTTTTCCCGGCAAGAGACGCCCCGTCATGGGCAACAATTGCCGAGACCCTGAAACCGGAAAGGGCGGCCCGAAGGCCGCCCTGACAAGCATCCGTACGACCGGATAAATCCGGTAAAGGCACGCCGCTAGCGTTTG
The DNA here is from genome assembly GCA_963972065.1 of uncultured Rhodospirillaceae bacterium. GTDB lineage: Bacteria > Pseudomonadota > Alphaproteobacteria > Rhodospirillales > Casp-alpha2 > UBA1479. Next base: position 27,366 of record CAXAVJ010000009.1, on the reverse strand, counting down.
AGGTTGGCTGCTTCCTGCAGCATTTCATCGGCGGTCTTGAAACTGGTCGCGGCGACGTTATAGGCGGCCTGGGCAGCGATCAGGCGGCTCATTTCCGTGCCGAGATCCACGTTGGATCCTTCCAGTGCGTTGCCGAGAATGGTCGCGAAGCCGGACTCGTCGGCGAAAACCTGGTTCGGCTCGCCGGAGGCTTCCGTTTCCTGGAAATTTTGGCCGGTGGAGATTTCCAGACCGTTCGGGTTGGGGAAGATCGCCAACGGAACCTTGTAGAGAACGCGGCGCGTATTGTCCGTGAACTCGCCATAGATCTCGCCGCCGGGCCCGAAGCTCAGGCTCGAGACGGCCGCGGACTCGGCGCCGTTGTGTTCGTAGTTGGCGAAGGAAAAGTCGCCGGCAAATTGGGTGAAGGTGCTGGCATCAAACGTGAAAGTTGCGGTTTCGCCATCATCGAAGGTGACGTCGAAAGTATACTCGGAATCCGATGTCAACGCGCCGGTGTTGCCGAATTCAAGGCGCTGCGGGATCGATGCCGTCGAGGAGAACGTGATGGCGTTCGTCGTCACTTCATCGGCGTTGAGAGGCACGGCCCCATCCAGGGTGATCTCCGCCTGATTTTCCGAAATGCTGGCGATCGTATAGGTCTGGTCGTTGCCGCCGCTTCCCGCCACGGTGATCGTGTCACCCGGCTTCAACCCGGCGAACGTACCGGCCAGCTGGCTGCCCAGTTGCGCACCCCCGCCCGGATTGTTGTTGGTGAATGCCGTAATGACGCCACCGCCGCCGACGACGGTCGAGAACCGCACGGCATGGTCGTCCAGCGTGGTCGAGACCGGCGTGTGAACGCCGCCGGGTGATGCGGTCACGCTGGCGATATTGTCGCCGATCAGGCGGAAATCCCACAAGTTCGTAGCGTCGAAAGCCTTGGTGAAATCGACGCGGATGCTTTGGGCGTCAAAGCTCGAGTCAACAACCTTGATGCTGCCGTTGAACGTCGTGCCCGAGGCGGCGTCGGCCGGTAGGTTGACGTCAACGGACGCGGCCGTTGTCAGTTCCCCGGTATCTTCAAAGGCGAACTGGTCGACGCGCATGGGTGCCGGCGTGCCCAGGCTGAAACTGCCGTCCGGATTGACGGAATAGCCCAACAGGAAGTTTCCGAACTGGTCCGCGAGATAGCCCTGGTTCACGGTCGCCGCCGTTCCGTCGGAAAGCGTTACGGAATCCGTCAGGTCGGTGACGTTGATATCGAAGGCGCCGCGCCGCGTGTACTGGATGTTGCCGTTCACATTGATGTCGGGCGAGACCATGAAAAAGCCGCTACCGATGATCGCCACGTCCAGGTTGCGGTCGGTGGTGCGGACTTGGCCCTGATTCGAGATGCGTTGGAAATCAACGGGCGCGGTCCCGCCGAGGTCGGAATGGGTGGTCCCGGAGGCACCTTCCGCCGTGGTCGCGCCGATCGATGTGAACCCTTTGTTCATCAGCGTCCGGAATTCAGTATCCGTGCGCTTGTAACCGTCGGTGTTCAGGTTGGCGACGTTTTGCGAAATGGTGTTCAGCTTGTGGGACTGACCCATCATGGCCGAGGTCGCTTGCTGAAAAATGCCCAAACTCATGTCTCGATGTCCCCGCGTCCAGGGACCCTCTTCGGTTTTTCCCGCGTTAATTATTGCAAGGTCGATGCCAAGAGGGAGGGGGAGTATCCATTTGAAAACAAATGATATTTATAAAGAGGCCTGGGCAAAGTCTGCCCTATGGGGGCCTTTGGACCATGCAGGGGGGAAATTCTTGCCGCCTTGGGCGTGGGCGAGCGTTCCGGGCGCCACCGCCGCCGCGGCGTTCAGGGGGCCGGTTTGGGGAAAATCAGAAGATGTTCCGGTGCCACCCGGGCGCTGACGCGCGATCCGATTTCCGGCAGAAACACCCCGGGCATCCGGGCGTTGAAAAGGGCTCCGTCGCCGCCGTCCTCCAAGGACAGAGTCAGATGGCTGGAACGCCCGAGCGAGCGCGCTGAGACGACAGTCAGTAGGGTGCCGGCGTCTGTTGCGCCCGGTTGGGACAGGTTCAGGGCTTCGGGGCGGACCAGCACCTGGGCTTCGGCGCCTTCGACAAGGCCGTTCGCGGGAAACGGCCCCAGGACGGAGACCAGGGCGCCGTTCTCCACCCGGCAGTCGAGGCGGTTGACGGGGCCGAACAATTCGGCGACGAACACTGTCTTCGGGTGGAAATAGATCTCGACCGGCGTGCCGGACTGGACGATGCGTCCGTCCTGCATGACCATGATGCGGTCGGCCATGAACATGGCTTCTTCCGGATCGTGGGTAACCATCAGGGTGGCGATGCCCGATCGCGACAGGATTTGGAACGTATCCTGGCGGATCTGGGCACGGCGGTTGACGTCGAGGCCGGAAAACGGTTCGTCCAGCAACAGCACCCGGGGGGCCGGGGCCAAGGCGCGCAGCAGGGCGACGCGCTGCTGCTGGCCGCCGGACAGGGTATGGGGAAAGGCGTCGGCATAATCGCCGAGGCCCATGGTTGCGAGGGTATCGCGGGCCCATTGCCGGCGAGGCCGGTCCTTTTCCGCCAGGCCGAACACGATGTTTTCGTACACGGTCAGATGGGGGAACAGGGCAAAGTCCTGAAACATCAGGCCGACATTGCGTTTTTCCGGCGGCATTTGGGGGCCGCCGTGGCCATCGGCGACCGTATCCTCGCCAATGGTGATGCGCCCGACCTGTAGGTCCTCAAGCCCCGCTGCAAGGCGCAGCAGGGTCGTCTTGCCGCATCCCGAAGGTCCCAGCAGGCAGACCAATTCGCCCGGATTGACGAAGACGGAGACCCCCGACACCACGGTGTGATCGCCGAATGCATGCGAGACGTTCAGCATGTGCAGGCCATCGGCCTTGGACATGGTCGTCGGCGCGGCGGCGGGCGGAGCCATGGGGGAGGTCATGGATGGCCTCCGCCGGCGTGACCGGGGCGGCTGCGCAAGGTCGTCAGGGCGAGGATGATCACGGGAATCAGGCCGGCGGCGACGATGGTCAGCGCACCCAGGGCCGATTCCTCGAACAATTCGTCCGAAGCGTACTGGAACACGAAGGTCGCGAGCGTGTCATAGCCGAAGGGGCGCAGGATGATGGTAATGGGAAGCTCCTTCATGCAATCGACGAAAACCAGCAGGCCCGCCGTCAACAGGCTGGTGCGGAGCAGCGGGAAATGGACGCGGGACATGGTCTGGAACGGGCTTGCCCCAAGCGTCCGCGCGGCACCGTCCATGTTACGCGAAACCTTGCCCAGGCCGGCCTCGACCGTGCCGAAGGACAGCGCCAGAAACCGCGCCAGATAGCCATAGAGGATGGCGATCACGGTGCCGCTGAACAGCAGTCCCGTGGATACACCGAATACCCGTTCCGAGAAAGCGTCGATCGCATTGTCCAGGCCCGCCATGGGCACGATCACGCCGATCGCCAGCACCGCACCCGGCACGGCGTATCCGATCGACGCGAAGCGCACGGCGGCGCGGGGCAGGGGGCCCGAGCCCATACGCAGCCCGTAGGCGAGAATAAGGCCGATGGCGACGGCGATGACGGCCGCCCCCAGGGACAGCGAAATGCTGTTCAGGGTAATGGTCAGGTAATTGGCCTTCAGCGTGACGTCAAAGAACACCACGGCGTAGGACAGCAGGACCGAGGCCGGCAGAACGAAGCCGAGCAGGATTGGAAAGGCACAGAAAACGGCGGCCAGGGCGGCCTTGACGCCGCTCAGGCGGTAGCTGGGCAAAGCCTGAATCTTGCTTGATGTATGATGGTAGCGTTGCCCCCGCCGGGCCATCCGCTCCATCACGACCAGGACGACGACGAAGATCATCAGAACCGACGCCAATTGCGCCGCGCCCGAGATGTTGTCCATGTTCAGCCAGACGTCGTAGATGCCCGCCGTGAAGGTCTTGACGCCAAAGAAATCGACGGTCCCGAAGTCGTTCAAGGCCTCCATCATGGCCAGGGTCATGCCGACCACGATGGCCGGGCGGGCCAACGGCAGGGCGACGTTCCAGAAGCTCTGCCAGGCGGTCTTGCCGAGCGTGCGGCTGACTTCGAGCACGCAGACCGACTGTTCCAGGAAGGCCGCGCGGGCCAGCAGATAGACATAGGGATAGAGCACCAGGGTCATGACGGTGATGGCGCCGCCCATGGAGCGGATTTCCGGAAACCAGTAATCCTGCCGGTCGCGCCAACCGAAGATCTCGCGCAGCGTGCCTTGCACCGCGCCGGCGTACTCCAACTGGTCCGTGAACACGAAGGCCAGGATATAGGTCGGCACCGCCAGCGGCAGGACCAAGGCCCAATTGAACAGGCCGCGTCCGGGAAACCGGCACATGGTTACCAGCCAGGCCGTGCCCGTGCCGATGACGAAGGTGCCCAGGCCGATCCCGCCAATCAGCGTCACCGTGCGTTCGATATAGCCGAACAGTACCGTGTTGTAGAGATGACGCCAGATATCCGGCGCCGGGGTCAGGGCGATGGTCGCGACGGCGATCAAGGGGGTGGCCACGAACAGGGCGACGGCCAGGGTCAGCACACCCCATCGGTCGGGAATCAGGCGGGCAGGCAGATATCGGGCGGCTGGCCGGTCAGCGACGGCGGCAGGGTGCGGCAAGGTGCGTGGACTCCCAGGTTGCGGAGGGCACAAAAGCAGAAAACGCCGCGGGGGGAAACCCCGCAGCGCTTCTGCCAACTGGTTCGTTCAGGAACGAATCAGCTGCCGGGTCCGTCGTCGAATCCAACCTTGTCCACCAGTCGGGAGGCGGCGGGCCGCAGCTTGGCGATTTTCTCGAGCGAGAGCGTATCGCCCTTGAACTCGCCCCAGGACTGGACGAGCTTCGAATAGGGAACGCCGGGTTTCACCGGATATTCCTGATTATCTTCGGCGTAGATCTTCTGCGCTGCGTCGCCGGACAGGAACTCGATCAACTTGACCGCCGCGTCCTTGTGCTTGGCGCTTTTGGTTACGGCGGCGCCCGAAACGTTCATGTGGTTGCCGCGGTCACCCTGGTTCAGATAGGTCAGACGAACGGCGGCGGCCCACTTCTTCTGCTCGGGCTTCTCGTCGTTGGTCATCATCTTGCCCATGTAATAGTTATTCGTGATGGCGATGTCGCACACGCCTTCGTACACGGCCTTGGCCTGGGCGCGGTCATTACCCTGGGGTTTGCGGGCCAGATTGGCCTTCACGCCCTGAAGCCACTTTTCGGCACCTTCTTCACCATGATGGGCGATCATCGAGGCGATCAGCGCCACGTTGTAGGCGTTCTTGCCGGAGCGCACGCAGATGCGGCCCTTGAATTTGGGATCGACCAGATCCTCATAGGACGTCAGTTCGCCCGGTTTGACCCGTTCCTTGGACACCAGCGCCACGCGGGCACGGGACGTCAGGCCGAACCACATGCCTTCCGGGTCGCGGAAGTGGGCGGGGATGTTCTTTTCAAGGGTATCCGACTTCACGGCCTGCAGCACGCCGCCTTCCTTCAGGGCGTACAGGCGGCCGATGTCGACGGTCAGCACCGCGTCGGCGGGGCTATTGTCGCCGGCGGCCTTGATCTTTTCCAGCATGCCTTTCTTGGCGAACACGACGTTCACCTTGATCCCCGTTTCCTTGGTAAAGGCATCGAGGAGCGGTTTGATCAGGAACGGTTGGCGATAGGAATAGAGGTTCACTTCCTGGTCGGCGGCCTGGGCCCAGGTGGTGGCGCCGAAGACCGTCGAGGCGGCGACAAGACCGGCCGCAAACAGGCGTTTCATATGTGGCATTTTGGTTTCCACGGGTCAGAGTCCTTCGTTGGTTCGGTTGTGAAATCCCAGAGGTCCGAAAGTGTCGAACAGCTGTCCGCAATCCCCGGCCAAATCTTGGCAAAAAATGAGATTGCGAATGATTATCAATGCGTGCGCCAGTTATAACGGTCTGATTATGAGTTTGCAAGTCATTCTCGTTCTCGTATCGGCTGGATGTGAAAATGTCCAAACAGGGCTGTGAAGGCCGCCGTGGCGGGCCGCCGGCGCGGGCTATGGGCTGGCATTTTGCTGTTTCATGGGCCAGACTGCGTGACGCGCAGGCGGATGGCTGGTGCGGTATCCGGAAATTCCGAAAAATTAACCGCCCGGCAATAAAGGGCGCGCCATACTGCGGGGCCGCGGTCGGTGTCGCGGGGAAAGGTCAGGCAATGAAGGTTTCCAATATCGGTCCCGCCAAGGGTGTCGACAAATCGAAGCGCAAATCGGGCGCGTCGTCGTCGGATGCCTTCGCCGATGATTTGCGCGCGGCGACCGCCGACACGGCGGAGCAGGCGGCGGGCACCATATCGGGCTCGGCCGTCGCCGGCGTTGACGCCGTGTTGGCCATGCAGGCGGCCGATGACGCGACCCAGGGCCGCTCCAAAGGCTTGTTGATGGCCCGCGGCGACCGGCTGCTTGATCGTCTCGAAGATCTTCAGATGGCGCTTTTGACGGGCAATCTGCCCAAGGAAAAGGTCATCGAATTGGCGCAGGCCTTGCGCGAAAAACGCCCGGATACCGACGATGCGGGGCTGAATGCCCTGATTGATGAGATCGAGCTCCGCGCCGAAGTTGAACTGGCCAAGCTGACCCGATAAACCGCCCCGTCCGGGCGCGGTCTTCTATTTCCCTGAAATCAATGGGTTTCCTGTCCCCAGGCCGGGATAAATGATGGCTTGCCCTTAGGCGCTCCGGTCCGTATATTCCGCGCCCGTCGACAAACGGCAACCTGGCAGTTAACCGGGGGAGACGACTAAGAAATGACGATTACTGTTCCGCCAGATTATAATCCCAAGAAAGACAAGGATTTCATGAATCCTGTCATGCTGGAGTACTTCCGCCGGAAGCTCCTGAAATGGCGGGCCGAATTGCTCGAGGAATCCAACGAAACCCTCCAGTCTCTGCAGGAAGGCGGCATCATCGAGCCCGATATCGCCGACCGTGCGTCCATTGAAACGGAACGGGCGCTGGAACTGCGCACCCGCGACCGCGCGCGTAAGCTGATCTCCAAGATCGACGAGGCGCTGAAGCGCATCGAAGACGGCAGCTACGGCTATTGCGAGGAAACGGAAGAGCCGATCAGCGTCCAGCGTCTGGAAGCCCGGCCGATCGCGACCCTGAGCATCGAAGCCCAGGAACGCCACGAGCGCATGGAGCGCACGCACCGGGACGACTAAGGTCTCGGCAAGGGTTAAAGAGCCGCGCGAAAGGCCGATATGGCCGGGTTCGCGCGGCTTTTCTATGTCCTGAATTGATCAGCTGTTCCGTATTCCCCGGCTTCTCCGGCGCCGGCATCAGGCGGGATTGTCGATCCCGTTCACGCTTTCGACCACCAGCCTGTGGGGATACCCGTTACGCCCGGTCCAGTCGATTGACTGTCCGGCCGACAGGCCGATCAGCGCCGCGCCGATGGGTGTCAGGATCGACACCTTACCGGCCGAAATATCCGCGTCTCTGGGGAACACCAGGGTGATGGTTCGGTCTTCGCCCGTGTCGGTGGTGAAGCGCAGGGTCGAGCCCATTCTGACGACATTCGCCTGAATTTGTTCGTCGGGAACGACGTCCGCCCGGTCGAGTTCGGCAAGAAGCTGGCTGGAAACGTCGGGGTTTCTGTCGCTCACCCCCTCGGCAAGCCCCCACAATCGGTCATGGTCGCTGCGGGCGATGGTAATCGGGGGCTTGGACTGTGTCGCGTTTTCGAAGGTCATTGCAGGGTCCTCTGAAAAGGAAGCCGGCGCGCGGATGGGCGCGCCGAGTGCGTTGCGTGTGATTTCTGAAAATGCCGGGTGTCGCGTCTGGGTTATGTCTGCCCCGTCTGGCGGGGCACATTGTCAGGTCCCCACGGCTGGGGACGCGACGTCGCCAAGCCGGGGGCTAGCCTCCCGCGAGGGGATGCTGCCGGCGAAGAATGACGCAGAAGTGCAGGGCCGTGTTCATGGTAAAGGCCATAGGAAAACGGCGCGGAGAAGTCAAGATGGATAGGGGCCATGTTTCGGCCGCCAAGCTTGGAGCAGGGGCTTCGCCTCGACCACGCGTCCTGGCCAACCCTGCCATCCCAAACAACGGAGCGGGGGCAGCTTGGCCGACCCGGCCAACCCCAAGCTGCCCGCGAGGGCGTGAACTTGCGCCAGCAAGTTCCTGAAAAAAAGAGGCCGGCGCTGGGCGCCGGCCTTTGAAGTTGATCCAGGTTCTTCATACGAACCTAGAACGGGAAACTTTTGTCCGTTCGGTGGAGATGCCGCTCCTTCTAGAACGGGAAGAGGATGTCCCAAAGTTGCATTCCCCAGCGGGGCTGCTGAAGTTCGCTCAGCGTTCCGCGCCCGCCGTAGGCGACCCGCATTTCTGCGATCTTTTCATGGGAAATCTTGTTGTCGGAATCGATGTCGGAAGGCCGCACCACGCCGGTGACCATGAGTTCGCGCAGTTCCGAGTTCACCCGGAGTTCCTGGCGGCCCATGATGACCAGGTTGCCGTTGGGCAGAACCTGGGTGACGACCGCGGCGAAGGTCAGGCTGATTTCTTCCGACCGTTCGATGGACCCGTCGCCTTCCGTGCCGTGGGTGTTGCCGAAGTTGGCGATGGCGGCCGGGTTCACGCCGTCGGGCAGGTAGCGGGTCAGTTCGCCCTCGAAGCCCAACAGGTTGGTGACGTTCGCCGATTCATTGTCGATGCGGTCGCGCTCCGTCTTGTTTTCCAAGGTCGCGCTGTCGCTCAGGGTCATCTGCACGGTCATGATGTCGCCGACCTGTTTGGCGCGCAGATCCTTGAAGAAGGCCCGCGCCCCCGCCCGCCACAACGAATTGGGGTTGCGTTCGGCAATCTTCGGCGCCGGCATGGGCATGGAGACCGGCTTGTAGTCGGGCCGCCCTGTCGGGTTCTGGATCGGCGTGATCGTCGGTGCATCGCCAACCTGGGACAGGCGGGTGAGGGTGTTGCATCCGGTGACCGTGCCGGCCAGCAACGTGACCAAAGCCGTGGTCCGAAGCAGGTGACGCGAGAGGGAGATGATCGAGCCGTTCATGGGTTTTCTCCTAACTGCCCCTTAAGGGAAGGGGCGAATTCCTTTCGTGCCGTTACTGGCCGTTCTGCGCCAATTCGCGAATGCTGGTCATCATCACCTTGGCCCGGCTGGGCCCCGTGATTTCACCCTCGAACACGGTCTTGGAGCGCCGGTTGACGATCTGCACCACGTCGCCGAGAGCCCCCCGCTCAAGCGCCTTACCTTGCGCCGTCAGGGACAGCGGGCCGTGGCTTAGGGTGACGGTCACCAGCGAGCCGCGCTCGACCAGGATTGGGCGTTCGACGTCGGACAGGCGGATCACGTCGTCGGGCCGCAGGCCGCGCTTGACAGACATGCCGACCAGGTCTTCCAGCTTGGTCACCGTGTCCGGCATGATGCGGTCGGCGCGGATGCGGATCCACTTCACGTCACGTTCCGTAAGGATGTCGTTGCGCGCCATCACCTTCGATACGACCGGGATCTTGACGACTGGATACAGGCGGCCGGTCAGGCGCAGCCGTTCGCCGGCCGGGTCGCCCTTGGGGATCGAGACGACCGCCGCGAAGCGCTGGCTGCGCGGGTCGTAAGTGATGTCGTCGACGCCGATGGTGGGGGTGGCGTTGCCGGCGATATGAACCCGGGTCAGCTGCGTCGACAGGTCCAGTTCAGAGGCCGGGTCCGCCCCCTTTTCAAACAGCGCCGCCATGATGGTGTCGACGATTTCGGCCCGTTCGATGACCTGGCTGACGCGTTCGACGACGACCTGTTGGCGTGCCGACAGCGGCCGCCAGTTCAGGCGGTAGGCCCGTGCCACCCGGTACAACCAGCGGGCATCGAAGATGGCCCGATCGCCGGGCGCCGGAGCATAGGCCACCGCGGCATCGGCTTTCTCGCCGACGTTGATGAACAAGTCGCCCAGGTAGATCACCTTGTCATCGACGATGACGGAGTCGCGGAGCAACGGCGCGGTCACCTTTTCGCTCTGCTCCACCGCGTCGGCGGGCGACGTTTTCTTGGCAGCACCGGCCGCGGGCAGCGCGGCGACGGGCACCAGGGCTGCGGCCAAAGCGGCGGCGATGAACAGATTGCGGGCGGTCATGTCACTTTACCTTTCTCAGACCTTTCGGTCTTTTCAAAGTCTTGCGGACTTACGAAGCCGTTCTGGCTTTACTGTTTACGTGTCGTGCCGATTAGCGGAGCGACGTCAGCGTTCCCAGCATTTCGTCCGAGGTCTGAATGACCTTGGAGTTCATTTCATAGGCGCGCTGAGCGGAGATCAGGTTGGAGATCTCTTCCACCGCGTTTACGTTCGAGGTTTCCAGGAAGCCCTGAAGAATGGTGCCGTAGCCTTCCGTCCCGGGGTTGCCGGTGGTCGCGCTGCCGGAAGCAGGGGTTTCCTTGTAGAGGTTGTTACCGATGGCTTCCAAACCGGGTTCGTTCTGGAAATTCACGGTCTGAATCTGGCCGGCGTTGGAGAATTGCACCTGGCCTTCGATCTTCACCAGAACTTCGCCCGACGCGTTGATGGTCACGTCGATGGCGTCGTCCTGCACCGTGATCGGCGGGTTCAGGAGATAACCGTCATGGGTCACGATCTGGCCGTTCTCGTTAAGCTGGAACGTGCCGTCACGGGTATAGGCGGTTTCGCCCGTGGGCAGTTGGACCTGGAAGAAGCCCTTGCCCTGAATGGCCATGTCGAAGGTGTTGTCGGTGGACGACAGGTTGCCCTGTTCGTGGATACGGTAGACGGCGGCCAGTTTCACGCCGAGACCGAGCTGCACGCCCGTGGGCACGATGGCGCCGTTGTCGGCCGAGGTCGACCCGACGCGGCGCAGATCCTGGTAAATCAGGTCCTGGAACTCCGTGCGCCGGCGTTTGAAGGCCGTGGTGTTCATGTTGGCGAGGTTGTTGGAGATGACCTCGACGTTTCGCTGTTGGGCAATCATGCCCGTCGAGCCGATATCAAGCGATCTCATTTTTCCCGTCCTTTCGCTTGCCGGTTGTGGTTCCGGCGTGTTGCGTTGTGCGTTCTGTCGTGTCGTCAACACGGCGCTTCAGCCGCATGTTTTCTGTTCCGGCGTTCGGCCGGTGGTGGTTTTCCGGGCCTTCGGCCCGATCAATCGGTTCCCTGGCGGCGCCGGTTTAAGCGTCGCGCGCCAGGCTTCTGATCATTTCCTTCTGGCGTTCGTCCTCGCGTTCGATGAAGGACTTGGCGCTTTCATAACTGCGGTGCAGTTCGATCATCTTGGCCATCTCCAGGATCGGCTCCACGTTGGAACCTTCCAGGGCGCCCTGGATCACGTCCGGACTGTCGACATCGATGGCCGGCGTGGTCGAGGAGAACAAGGCTCCCGATGTCTGCGCCAGATCCTGCGGGTTTTCGAAGCGCACGATCCTGACCTTGCCAAGCTGGCCGTTCTCCGTCGAGATAGTGCCGTCGCGGCCGATATTGATTTCGGCATCGTTGGGGCCGAGGGTCATCGGCTGTCCGCCGGACGACAGCAGCGGATAGCCCTGTTGGTTGACGATCTGACCGCCCGTATCCAGGCGAAACTGGCCGTTGCGCGTGTACAGTTCGTTGCCTTGCGGGTCGCGGACCACGAAGAAGCCTTCGTTGCGGATCGCCATATCGAGCTGATTGCCCGTGGTTTCAATGGCGCCATCCGTGGTGTCGAGCCGGGTCGCCAGATCGCGTGTATAAGTGAGTTTGGGGCTGATGAGCCGTTCGCCGCCTTTGCTTTTGACGACATGTTCAACGAACATCATCTGGCTGGATTTGTAGCCGTTGGTGCTCATGTTCGCCAAATTGTTGGCGACAACCTCGAGCTGCCGTTTGAGCGCGCCTTGACGCGAAGCGGCAATGACCGCTGTGGTTTCCATCTGATTTTTCCCGTTCTATTTATTCTCTTCCGGTGTGGCCCCTTTGGCGGGACCTTCATCCGGAAGGCAGTTCACGTATTTCCGCCAAACCTGTTGCAGCCACCGTGCCAAGTTAAAAAACCAATATATTTCAAATGGATAAGGTTATTTTCCCGGTCTGAAGACTGGGAAAATCCGGATGCCATTGGTAGCCTTTGCCGGGTATTTCTTGCCTAGAGCCGGCCGTTGCTGGCGGTGGTGGGACTTTGATACCATCAGGATCGGGGACCGCATGCGAGGGGCTGGCGGGGGGCCGGGCGGGTGCTCGGGCTGGGCGCGTCGGGCGCAATGCCTTATTCCCGCTTCAACGACTTGTTAACGACCTGATTTTAAAGTGCCAAGACTTGGGATCAGGACGCTAGGAAACGGTTGCCCCGGATATGGCTGACGACGACGATCTAGAAAATGAAGAGGTCGGCGGCGCTGACGAAGACGCCGACGGCGAAGAGGGCGCTTCCGACGGTGCCTCCAAGAGCAAGAAGAAGCTCATCATCATCGTTGCGGTGCTGCTGCTTGTCGTGGGGGGGGCCGCGGCGGCGTTCTTCACGGGCTTGCTTGAGCCCCTGATTTCAATGATCACGGGCAAGGACAGTTCCTCCGCGGTCGCCTCGGGTGAGGCGCCGGAGGGCATCGGCCTGTTTCACGATCTACCGGAGGTGCTGGTCAACCTGAACACGGCCGGCCGCAAATCCCAGTTTTTGAAAATGAAGGTGTCGCTCGAAGTGGCGAGCGAACAGGACAAACTGATCATCGATGCTGTGAAGGATCGCGTGATGGACAATTTCCAGGTCTATCTGCGGGAACTCAGGATCGAGGACCTGCAGGGTTCCGCCGGCATGTACCGCCTGCGCGAGGAACTTCTGCGCCGGGTCCGGGCGGCGACGGCGCCGGCTCAGGTCAAGGACGTCCTGTTCAAGGAAATGCTGGTTCAGTAGACTTATGGTACGCAGGGGATGTGACGGATGACGAGCCCGGCTGACGATCAAGACGCAATGGCGGCCGAATGGGAAGCCGCAATGGGCGGCGACGGCGGCGAAGGCGGCGGTGGCGGCGACGAGCAGGACGAGCTGGCCGCCGAATGGGAAGCCATGATGGGCGGTGACGGCGACGGTGCGTCGACCGACGTCGGCATGGCCGCGCCCGAAGCCACCCGGGTTCTCAACCAGGACGAAATCGACAGCCTTCTGGGCTTTGACGACAGTCACGAGGAAGGCGCCGAGAAATCGGGCATCCAGGCGATCCTGTCGTCGGCCCTGGTGTCCTACGAACGTCTGCCGATGCTTGAGGTCGTGTTCGACCGTCTCGTGCGTCTGATGTCGACCAGTCTTCGTAACTTCACCTCGGACAACGTCGAAGTTTCGCTCGACAACATCGCCTCCATTCGGTTCGGCGATTACCTGAACTCGATCCCCCTGCCGGCCATGCTCAGTGTGTTCAAGGCCGAGGAATGGGACAACTTTGGTCTGATCACGGTCGATTCCTCGCTGATCTATTCCATCGTCGACGTGCTTTTGGGCGGCCGCCGCGGCACCGCCGCGATGCGTATCGAAGGCCGTCCCTACACCACCATCGAACGCTCCCTGGTCGAGCGCATGATCCACGTCATGCTGACCGACCTGTCGGCGGCGTTCGAACCCCTGAGCCCCGTGACCTTCCGTTTCGACCGCCTGGAAACCAATCCGCGCTTCGCGACGATTTCCCGGCCGTCCAACGCGGCCATCGTGACGCGCCTGCGTATTGACATGGAAGACCGCGGCGGACGCCTGGAACTGCTGCTGCCCTACGCGACCCTGGAGCCGGTCCGCGAACTGCTGCTGCAGATGTTCATGGGCGAAAAATTCGGCCGGGATTCGATCTGGGAAACCCACCTGGCGGAAGAATTGTGGATGACTGAGGTCGACCTGGAAGCGGTCATCGACCAGCAGGTCGTCAGCCTGCAGAAGGTGTTCGACCTTCAGGAAGGCTCGCAGATGATGCTCAACGCGACGCCGGACAGCCCGGTTATGCTGTCCTGCGGCAACGTGCCTCTTTATATCGGCCGCATGGGCCGCAAGGGCGGGCGCATCGCGGTGCGCATCGAAGACCGTATCGACCGCGCGCCCAAGACGTCCTGACCGCGAATTTTAACGCCCGCGGTTAGCATTTCGTTCAGAACCTTGGGCATAGACTGGCCGCAGCGAACAACCCCGGTTCCCCCGTTTGGAACGGACCGTTACCCAGGGGATGGAGAGACAAGACCGTGACCTTTTCCTTTTCCTTGACGCTTGAAATCATTCTGGCCCTCCTGCTGGTGGTCATGATCTGGTATTCGGTGATCCTGAACCGGCGGCTGACCCGTTTCCGCGGCAACCGCGAGCAGATGGAAAAACTGGCCGCCACCTTCAACGACGCGACGACTCGCGCGACTTCCAGCATCGGCGACCTGCGCATCGCCTCTGACGCGCTGCAAGATCAATTGGCCAAGGCGGAAAGCCTGCGTGACGACTTGGTGTTCCTGGTCGATCGCGGGACCATCGCCGCCGATCGTTTGGAAGAAAATGTGCGCATTGCCCGGGACGAATACGTGGCCGGCGGCGATGCCGAAACAGCTGATCCTCTTGAGGCCGTCGAGCCCGTTCGCCAACAGCGCCCCGCACCCAAGGTCGCGGCGGCGCGCGGTGCGCGGAATGCCGATGCCGGAGACCCCGCGCCGTCGGTCGGGGGCAAGAAAACCACACCCCGCTCGGAAGCGGAACGCGCCTTATTGAAAGCCATCCGCTCGGCCAACTAAGGCCGGGCGCCGAATTGCCATCCTGAAAGGCCCCGGTTTGCGTGGGGCGGACATGGACCCGACGGACGTTTGAATGAACCCCTTTAACAAATTCCGCTTTTTACCAGTGACGATCTTCGTGGCATCGATGCTGTTGACCGTGAAAATCGGTGACATCTGGAACAGCGTGGACGGCCTGAAGAAGGATGCCATCCAGGTCGCTGGCGCGGCGGAAGCCCAGACGGAAACGCCGCCAGCCGCCGGCCAGCCGCCGGCCGCGGACCCGGCGCCGGCGCAGCCCGGTGAGGCGCCAGCCGCCGCCGAGCAGGCCGCCGTGCCGGGGGCGGGCGATCCGAACGCCGCCGCGGCCCCGCCGCCGGGTGATCCGGCCGCCTCCAAGCTGATTACCGACGACCCGACGCTGCTGACGCCGCAGGAAATCGACCTGCTGCAGAGCCTGGCCGACCGCCGGCGCGAGATCGAGGCTCGAGAACAGGAACTTCAAGTGCGCCAGGGCATGCTTGCCGCTGCCGAAGCCCGCATCGACCGCAAGATCGCCGAATTGAAGAATCTGCAATCGGAAATCGATGGCCGCATCAAGGTGTTCGACGAGCAGCAGGAAAAGAAAATGGAAAGCCTCGTCAAAATCTACGAGAACATGAAGCCCAAGGAGGCGGCGCGGATTTTCGAGGATCTTGAGATGGACACCCTGCTTGAAGTCGCCCAGCGCATGAAGGAACGCAAGCTGGCCCCCGTGATGGCCAAGATGAATCCCGAGAAGGCCCGTGAGGTGACGGTGCAGTTGCGCGACCTCCGGTCGCTGCCGCGCGAGGGGCTGGACCAGGGGCAGTAAGGCGTTTCCGCCCACTGACAATGGGGTTAGTGCCTTAAAAAGGCTTGCTCTACCCCCAGCCATGAATAAACTGCCGGTTACTGGGGCTATAATCATAAATTCCCATGCGCAAAGCACGGAGTAAAAGATGGCTGTCGACCTGAATATGAACGTCCTGATCGTGGATGATTACCAGACCATGCTCAGGATTCTGCGCAACCTATTGCGCCAATTGAATTTCAAGAACATTGATGAGGCGTCTGACGGATCGGAAGCGCTCAAAAAGCTCCGGGCGAAGGCCTTCGGGTTGGTTATCTCCGACTGGAACATGGAGCCCATGACCGGGATTCAATTGCTTCGCGAAGTCCGTGCGGACGAAAAACTGAAGCACATCCCCTTCGTCATGATCACGGCGGAAAGTAAGTCTGAAAACGTGATCGCGGCTAAGGAAGCCGGTGTTTCCAACTACATCGTCAAGCCGTTCAACGCCGAAACGCTTAAAGGCAAGCTGATCAGCGTCCTTGGCGAGTTCTAAGGAGACCGTTATGGCAACAGACTCGGTCGATCCCGAGTTGGCCACACGTCTTCAGGAACTTGGAAGGGAACCTGGCGGCTCGGTCAAGGTCGAAGAGATTGCGGAAGTGGTGGAGGCGATCCTCACCACCATGCAAGGAGACCTGTCCGCCGTCGATGTCAGGCTCTACGAGGAACTGGAAAGCCTATCGCGCTTCATCTCCGAAGCTAAATCCGATATTGCGGCCCTGCGTCCGGACGAGGTGAAGGACGAATTTCTCCCCAAGGCCGCCGACGAACTTGACGCCATCGTCGAAGCGACGGCGGAAGCGACCAACTCGATCATGGATGCCGTCGGCGAAATCGAGGAGGTGATGTCCAAGCTCAAGGGCAAGAATTCCGAGCGGCTGATGGACGCGACCACCAAGATCTACGAAGCCTGCGGGTTTCAGGATATCACCGGCCAGCGCATCACCAAAGTGGTCGGCGCCCTGCAGCACATTGAGGAAAAGGTCGATGCGTTGCTCAACGCCTTTGGCGATGAGATCGCCAAGTACAAGGCGGCGAATCCGAAGACGGAAGAGGCCCCGGTCGAGGAACCCATCCCGGCCGATGAAGATCTTCTCCATGGCCCGCAGAAGAAAGAGGCGGCGATGTCGCAGGCCGATATCGACGCCCTTCTGAACAGTTTCGACTGATCCATCTTGCCGGCATTTGCGGGGGTTTTGGTAAGGCCGTCTTTACCAGATTTCTGCTAGAATCCCGGCATGGCTGAACGTGATTTCCTACCGCCGATACCGGATACCGCGCGCGGGCCCAATACGCCTGCGCTGTTCCTGTCGCTGTTTCTTCTGGTTTTGGCGTTTTTCATCCTGCTGGTAACCATTTCCACCCTGGAAGAGGTCAAGACCAAGTCGGTGATGGACAGCCTGACCTCGACCTTCACCTCGATCGTGCCGCCGTCCACGGACCCGACACGTTTCAAGTCCAAGGAAGGCGATCTGATCGCCGGACAACAATACCAGGAAACCGTTACCGACATCTTCGCCGCCGCCTTGCAGGTGGCCCAGGTCAAGGTCGTCCATCCCGGTCGCCTGATGCAGGTCCAGATTCCCGCCAGCACACTGTTTGCCGAGGACGCGGCGCGCATTCTGCCGTCGCAGTATGAACTTCTCGACCGTATCGTTGCCGCCGCCAGCGGGCGTCCGCCGGGCCTGCGCTTTGATTTGGAATTCATTATCGGATCGCGTGTCCGCGCCGACGGCGGCCTGCCGCAGTCGCAGACCCTGGAACTGGCGCGGGCGGGGGCTTTCGCGCGGGAAATGGCGCAGCGCGGCCTGCCGCCGGATGCGATCGCCATCGGGATCGAACCGGGCGACCCCAATGATGTCACTATGTGGTTCTACATTCGCCGTGAAGCTGAAACCCAGTTGCGCCTCGACGGCGACGGCGGCGAGGAGTAGGGGGCGGCCATGCTGTTGCCAAGACGCTCCGAGCGGGACCTGGAACGTGACCACAAAGCGTCGCAGATGTGGCTGCTGACGTTCACCGACTTGGTATCGCTGATGCTGACCTTCTTCGTCATGCTGTTCTCCATGTCCAACGTCAAGCTGGACCGCTGGGACAACGTGATCGATTCACTGTCGCAAAGCCTGGCCCCGGAACAGGTGAAAACGCCCATTTCGTCGACGGCCACGCACAACATCGCAACGGTATTCCGTAAACGCGCCATTAACCTGGATTATCTAACATCCGTGCTGCGGGAAAAGATTGATAGCGATGAACTGCTTAAGCAAACGCAGTTCATGCGGTTGGAGGACAGATTGGTCCTGGCCTTGCCTGGTGATTTGTTGTTTGAGGCGGGACGTGCGGTCATGACGGATCGCGCGCGCGCGGCCTTGTTCCGCTTGGGCGGGGCGCTCAGCACTGTCGCCAATCAGCTTGGCGTCAACGGCCATTCGGACCCGTCACCCGTTACCGGCGGGGACTATGCCTCCAACTGGGAATTATCGACCGCGCGGGCCGCCGCCGTGGCCAATCAGTTACGTGCCGCCGGCTACGCCGATCCTATCGTCGCCTTCGGATACTCGGACAGCCGCTATGACCAGCTGCCGCCCATGCCGCCGGCCCAGCGCCAGCTTATGGGACGGCGTGTCGATATCGTCGTATTCCCGACCTCTGGGGGGCTGCGATGATCGTTCGCCGAAGCCTTTACACCGTCTTCATGGTCCTGGCCTTGGCCTGGAGCCTGTGTCTGATGCCTTTGATGAGTGCCGATGCCCAGGCGCCGGTGCAGGTCAATGTGCGCGCCGGTGCGCATGCCACCTTTACCCGCGTCGTGTTCGATTGGCCCACCAAGGTGCCCTATAAGCTCACGAAGGACGGGGGCCTTGTCACCGTGATCTTCGAGGCGGCGGCGCAGATCGACGACGCCGACCTCAACCGTAACCCGCCGCTATTTGTTGGCGGCATTCGCTCCGCCACGGAGGGTGGGCGCACGGTTTCGGTGATCGCCGTGCCGCCGCGCTCCACCGTGCGTGACTTTTATGCCGGGAACAAGATCGCCCTGGACGTCCGCGAACCCGCGCCGTGGCAGGATCCGGTCGCCGTTCCCGCGCAGGTCAGCGTGCCCGGCAGCGGCAAGGTCCCGGCCGCGCCCCAGGCCGCCGACGCAAAACCCGCCGCCTCGGCCAAGGAACCCCTGCCGCCGGTCGCCACCGCACCGGCCATCGCCGCCCAGGCCCTGCCCCAGCCGCCTGTCCAGAAACCATCGGCCCCCGGTGACGCTGCCAAAACAGCCCCCGCTGCGGTCACCAAGACCGCCCCCGCCGCGACGGGCACGGCGACCCGAACCGCCCAGCAGCTTCCCCGGGGCAGCGCGCAGAAATCCGCGCCCGCCGGCCAGCCGCTGCTTTTGACGCCGCCGGCCCAGACTGCGGCCACGGCCGCCGCGGCGCCCGCGCAACCGCCGCGCACGGCGACCGCTCAGGCTTCGGGGCAGGCCGCCGGCAGTGCCGCAGCGCAGGCCCCGGCTCCTGGGCCGGCGCCAAGCGCGCAATTATCCGTGGCCAAGGGGGATGAGGGCACGGTGACTCTGCGCTTCGATTGGGCTGAACCCGTCGCCGCCGCGGCGTTCCGGCGTAACGGGTTCCTGTGGCTGGTGTTCGACAAGCGTACCAACGTCAACGTTCCCGCCTTGCAGGAGGCCGGGGGCGCCGTCATCTCGACTCTGCAACAGGTCTACATTCCCCAAGCCACCGTTCTGCGCATGACCACGCCGAAGGACGTCAACCCGTCCATGCGCCGGGCCGGGCTGGCTTGGCTGATCGATTTCCGGGCCCAGGAAGCGACGCCCAAGATCCCGCTGGAAGTCCAGGCCCAGCCGGATTCTCCCATCGGGGCCCGCATCTTCATGCCGCTGCCGGAACCGGGTAAGGTGATCCCGCTGACCGACCCCATCGTCGCCGATAACATGTTGGTCGTGCCGGGCATTCCGCTTGGCCATGGCGTGGCCGGGACCTATTCCTATCCTCAGTTCGAAATTCTGCCCTCCATCCAGGGCGTGGTGGTGACCCCGCGTATCGACGACGTGCGCGTGCGTTCGTTGCGTCAGGGGGTGGAAATCGCCAGCGCGGCGCCCACGTTCCCGCTCAAGTTCTCGCCGGTGTCCCAGGAAATGGCGGCAAGTGCCCGCATGTCGGCCATGCGGCCCCTGGTGCGTGTCCTGGACCTTGAAAAATGGGACACGCCCAACGACGCCGCGATTTTGCAGACCCGTGCGATCCTGGAACAGGCCCTTGCCGTGGCCCCCAAGGCCGGGCAGCGCGAGGCGCGCATGAATCTGGCCCGGTTCTATTTCGCCAATGCCTATGGGGCGGAAGCCCTGGGCGTTCTGGCCCATGCCCTGCAGGTGCAGCCCTCGTTGGCTCAGGACCGCGAATGGCTGTTGCTGCACGGCGGCGCCCAATTTCTCCTGGGGCGTCTGCCCGAGGCGGAGAAGGATTTGTATAACGCGGCGCTTAACGGCAGCGACGAAGGTGAATTTTGGCGCGCGATCATCCAGGCCGCGCGCGGCGACTTGAACGGGGCCTCCATCGAACTGCGCCGGTCCGGCTCCATCGCTCGGCCATATCCGCGCGCGTTGCGGTTCCGGCTGTCGACCATCGTCGCCGAGGCGGTGGTCGAGATCGGCGACGTGCGCACGGCGGAAACGCTGATTTCCACGCTGCTGGCCGATGGTCCCAGCCCAAGCCAGGAAGCCCAGATCAAGTTCGCTCAAGGGCGTTTGGCGGAACTGGAAGGCGACTTCGATGGTGCCGTTTCGCTATGGGAAGAGGTCATGGACAGCCCCGACCGGCTGGCCCGTTTCCGCGCAGCACGGTCGCGTGTCGAACTTCTGCTGCGTCTTGACCGCGTGACCAAGCGGGAGGCGACCGAGGAGCTTGAAAAACAACGCTTCGCCTGGCGAGGCGACAATCGGGAATTCGATCTTCTGCGTCGCCTGGGCGCGCTGTACCTGGAACAGGACAAATACCGCGAGGCGTTGCAGACCCTGCGCCAGGCGGCGACCCATTTCCGCGATCACCCGGATGCCAAAACCGTGACCAAGGAAATGTCGGACACTTTCAATGCTCTCTATCTGGAGGACAAGGCTGACAGCCTGAAGCCGGTCACGGCGATCGCCATCTACGAAGAATTCAAGGAACTGACTCCGGCCGGCTCGCGCGGGGATACCATGATTCAGAAGCTCGCTGACCGGCTTGTCGGGGTCGATCTGCTGGATCAGGCGGCGGTGCTTCTGGAAGGTCAGATCAAGTTTCGTCTGCAAGGTGCGGACCGGGCGCGCGTCGGCGCGCGTCTTGGCCTGATCCATCTTCTGGCGCGCAGGTACGCGGATGCCGAACGGGTGATCCGGGCAACCGCCGCGGCCAGCCTGAACGCCGACCTTTCGCAACAACGCAATCATCTTCTCGTTCAGGCCTTGATGGGTCAGAAACGTTATGCCGACGGACTTGCCCTGCTGGAACCTGACGAATCCATGGAGGGGGATCTGCTGCGTTCGGAAATCTACTGGACCATGGGCAATTGGAACGACGCGGCCCAGGTCCTGCAGCGCGTCGTGACGGCAAGCGGCGCGCGCCGTGGTGAAAAACTCAGCCGTAAACAGGCGCGCTACATGCTCAATCTGGCTACGGCGATGACGCTCAGCGGCAACGAGCGTGGCCTAGCCCGTATCCGCGACAATTTCGGCGCCGCTATGGCCAAGACCGAAGTGGCGAAGGCTTTCGATCTGATTGCGGCGCGCCCGGCCCTTGGGCTGATCGCGCCGGAAAGCGTCAAGGAGCGGGTCGCCGTGGCGCAAAATTTCAAGTCCTTCCTCACGGCTTACCGTGAGCGCCTGGAAAAAGACCCGCTCAGCGCCATCAACTGATCTCCCCGCACGAGAAAACGGCCCGGATACCTTGATGGTATCCGGGCCGCTCCTGCGTTCATCCCCCGATGAACTTGGGCGTATGAAAAGGGCTTGATCGCCGACGCCTCATACCGCGCCGGTGTATTCGCCGCGTGCCGGGTAGTTTTTCTCGATGGCGAAGTCGAGCGCCTTCAGCAGTTCGGAGAAGTGCGGACGAACGAACGGCATGGTCTGGACCGAGGCGTAATAGAGCGTCTGATCCGGCGAAACCATGAACAGGCCGGGTTCGGAAAACAGGGCCGGCTCTTCGATGCCGATGGAGGTCTTCCCCCGCGAGGTCGAGATGAACAGCCCCCATTCCCGCGCCTTGGCCAGGGACAGCCCGTAGCCGACGCGCAATTCCTTGGCGGGGATCTTTTCAGCCATGGCCTTGCCGCGTTCCGCATCATCGCTGGAGATCGCGATGGTGCCGACGCCGCGCTTGGCGAATTCCGACGCGAGCTTTTCCAGTTCCGTCATGTAATTGGCACAGATTGGGCAATGCAGGCCCCGGTAGAAACAGATGACCGTCCCCCGTTCGGACGTTTCCGCGGCAAGGTCGAACGTGCCGCCGGTCACCAATTCGACGGAAAGGTCAGGGGTCTTCTGACGTGGCATGAGCATGGGGCGGGTTTCTCCTTTGGAATTGAGTCTCCGTGCCGCCACATGCGGCGGCCGGTTTTCGATGACGGCGACCATAGCAGGCGTTATAATCGAAAAAATCCAAATTAATTGATTAAAACACCTGAATCTCAATGACGAATCAACATGGCTGACCATTACGATCGACTGTCCGCTTTGATCTCCCGCTTTGACCTGCGGGTTCAGCGGGTGCCTTTGGGCGAGGGCAATATGGCCGTGTTCGGCGATCCGAAAACGGGGGTGCCGGGACGTGTCGAAATCCGCACCCGGGGCGGCGTTCCCGCCGCCGGACCCAATGAGATGCCTGTCGCCGCCTGTTCCATCGATTGGGGCGGGGCGGCCAATCCTTTGATGGCGGCCTTGCCGGCGACCGTTTCCCTGCCGATCCGTGACGTGGAGACGCGGGCCCTTCTGGATGTGTTTCTGGCCGAGGCTGGGGGGCGACGTTGCGGCTCGGGCAAGGTTCTGGAACGGCTGGCCGAAGTTCTGGTGATCCGCCTGATGCGTCAGCAGATCGAACAGGGGGCGGCCGAGCCGGGCGTATTGGCAGGACTTGCAGATACACGCCTGTCGCGGGCTATATCGGCCCTGCACGAGGACCCGGGCCGAGCATGGTCAAATGCCGATCTGGCGGCGGTCGCGGGGATGTCGTTATCGCGTTTCGCCGATGCGTTTCGCACGGTTGTCGGCGAAGCCCCGCAAAGTTACCTGCGCCGTTGGCGGATGACGCTGGCGCGCCAGGACATGGACCAGGGCGCCCGTGTCCAGGCTGTCGCCCGGCGCTACGGCTATGCCAGTTCGGAAGCCCTGTCCCGGGCCTTTCATCGGCAGTTCGGCGTTAATCCGACGGACCTGCGCCGCGCCGGATAGGGCCGGAGCACGGGCGCCGGTCTAAAGCCTATCATCGTGATAGGCTCTAGAATGCGATGGCGGCCTGGGCTTCGGCGGCTTCTTCCGTCGTCCATTGGCGCACGGGCGTCGGCGCACGGCCGCCGGCCAACGGCAAGAAGGTGCCTTCGCCGGGGTCGTCCAGGGTGAC
This sequence comes from uncultured Rhodospirillaceae bacterium, assembly GCA_963972065.1. GTDB lineage: Bacteria > Pseudomonadota > Alphaproteobacteria > Rhodospirillales > Casp-alpha2 > UBA1479. Next base: position 4,175 of record CAXAVJ010000009.1, on the reverse strand, counting down.
GCTGCCCTGCGGCGTGATTACCTCGATGGCGCCTTCCTGGATTTGGAAGCCGTAATGTGGCTGTCCAGCCGGCATGCCGACGGTCAACTCACCGCCCAGGAAATCCGTGCCGCGAATGCCGATGGTGGCGGTGGGCGTGCCGAAGGCGACCTGCGAAGGGCTGGTCTTGCCGATTTTGCCGGAGGTATAGCGGAACACGCCGACCACCATGATCAGCGTTTGGCGGCTCGTGCCGGCGCCGGCCGGGTCGAAGACCATTTCATCCACGGAAACCTCAGCCTTTTCGCCGAGCGTCAGCGACGAGCCGTCGGCGAAGCGCACCAAGAGGCGGGCCTCCGGGCCGGTTTTCAGGACATCGCCGGCGAACACCTTGGCACCCTGGGAAAGCGGCGCGGTTGATCCCGAAAGGCTGCGCGTGGCCTCGCCTTTCTGGCGTTCGATGACGCCCGCGGCCTCCTGGGCCATGGCCGGCAGACAAACAAGAAACAATGCGACCGCAAAGACGGCCGATCGGGAAAACCTGAAACACATAACGGTGATCATCCAATGTTTTGTGGCCGGTTTCGGCCGGGGGTCACGCATCCCAAGGCGCGTTCAGGGATGTCCTACAGGAGGCGCACATGGTTTTATGTGATTGCGATCACTCGATGGGGCGCGTGATTTCAGCCGCGCGCCACACGGTTTCGGGAACCGGGCTTTGGGAAGGAAGGGGGGATGAGCCGCTGACTAGCCGGCGCCGAAGCTTTTGACCAGGGAACCGACGGTCATGTACCAGCCGTCGACCAGCACGAAGAAGATGATCTTGAACGGCAGGGCGATGATGACCGGCGGCAGCATCATCATGCCCATGGACATGAGAATCGATGCGACGACCATGTCGATGATCAGGAACGGCACGAACAGAAGAAAGCCGATCTCAAACGCGCGTTTCAGTTCGGAAATCATGTAGGCCGGGACCAGCACCCGCATGGGCATGTTCGTGCGGGCTTCTTCGTCGGGAACGCGCGCAATCTGGGTGAACAGCAACAGATCGCGTTCACGGACGTGGGTCATCATGAAGTCACGGAACGGCAGGATGGCCCGGTTGAAGCCTTGAAGTTCGTCCAGATTGCCCTGAATTACCGGACTGATGCCGGTTTCCCAGGCTTTCTCGAAGGTCGGCTGCATGATGAACAGGGTCAGGAACAGAGCCAGCCCGACCAGCACCTGGTTCGGCGGCGTTTGTTGCGTGCCCATGGCCGTGCGCAGGAACGACAGCACGACGATGATGCGCACGAAGGATGTGACCATGATGAGGATCGAGGGTGCGACGCTAAGCACCGTGATCAGCAGCAGCATCTGGATGATGCGGCCCGTGGTGTCGCCGCCCTGGTCGCCCAGGTCGAGGGAGATCGATTGCGCGAGTGCCGGCGGGCTGAGAAGGGACAGCCCCAGGTAGATCGCGCAGGCCGCGCCGATCACCGCCAGGATCATCACCAGGGGATGGGCGAGAGGATTGCGCCGCCGCCGCGTGAAGATGCGCCGCATCTGCCCGTCGTTCGTCATGACTGGGCCTCTGCGCCTTCGCCGGCGGTGGCCAGCGCCTGCCTGAAGTCCGTCCCGGGACCGGCGATGCCGGTTTCGATGAGCAACTCTGAGGTGGGGCCGACCAGCAGCAGATGTTCCGTGTCGTCGCGGCGGACCAGGATCAGGCGACGGCGGCCGTCAAGAGGGGTTACTTCCACGATGCCCAGGCGCCGATTGCTGGCGCGCTTGATGGCGGCGGCCGGAAAGCCCCAACCGGCGCGCCGCGCCATGGCGGCAAGCAGCGCGATCAGGCCGATCACGAAAATCAGCGCGAGGATGAAGCGGAAATAACCGCTCATGTCCATGTCCATGGCTCTATTCCTTGCCCGTTTCACCGTCGGCCGGGCTGAGACCGGCGCCGGCGCGGATTTGATCTTCGAGACGGTTGAGATCCGAGACCATCTTTTCCAGGCGCAGGCGGATGCTGTCCGGATCCGACGACGCGAGCGCCATGGTGCGCACGTTTTGGCAGATCCAGGCGACCCGGTCCCCCAAGGGTGTCATGTCCAGCAACTCGCCGCCCGCAAGGGCCCGGCGAGCGTTCAGGATCATGGCTTCGACCTCAGTCATGGCCGATTCCAAGGACGCGGGGGGGGCATTGCCGCCGTCTGTGTTGTCGTGATCGCTCATGGCTGGGTATCTCCCATCCATTCGCGCACGATGTCTTCGCGGCTTTTCCCGGCGAGTTCGTCGGCGCCGTTGGCCCGGTAAAGATAAATCAAAATCTCGGCCACGGCGGCGAAGGCCTCCACGGGGATTTCTTCTTCCATGTCGATCGTGGCAAGAAGCTGAGCAAGGTCGGCGTCCTCGCGCACCTTGATGCCGTTGGCGAAGGCGATTTGCAAAATCTGTTCGGCCAGACGGCCGCGCCCGCCCGCCACCACGGTGGGCGCCATGCCCGGCAGGGCCCCTTCGGCCAGGGCCACGGCGAGCGCATCCTTGGTTGCCGGAATGCGCTGGAAGTTCGCTTGCGGACCGTCGTTATCGGTCGGGTCTTTGGGGGTATCTGCGTTCACGTGCCGCTGGTCCCGTTCGCGTGGCAAGGCCTGATGGGTCGGCAAGAATTGCCGGATTCGCCTGATCCTAACGGCCCCCGGTTTAACAAATGATTACAGCAGGGCCGGTTTTCCGTTTCGGAATCAGACGTTTAATGGTTGGCAATCGGGCGATTGCGGCGGAACCGGACGTGCTTAATAGGTTGTTAAGGAACCCGGCAGATAATGCCTAGCAGGACGGTTTCCGGGGCTTGTGATGCTCACCGGAGCCAGGGGACAACGGATTAATTCCGCTAGACAAGGGACCGCGCGCAGATGGATCTGACCCTCTTCGCAGCTGTTAAGAAACGCCTTAACTGGCTTGGCCAACGCCAGGAAATCCTCGCCCAGAACATTTCCAATGCGGATACGCCCGACTACAAGGCGAAGGATCTCAAGCCATATGCCTTCCGCGATCTGCTGCGCAAGGAATCGGCGCAGTTGAACATGGTCGTGACGGAGCCCGGACAGCTCGGCGGCCGGCGCAAACGCATCCGCGATTTCTTTGTCGAAGAGCCGCGCCATCCCTATGAGACGGCGCCCAACGGCAACTCGGTGGTCCTCGAGGAACAGATGGGCAAGGTGGCGGAGACACAAACCACCCACCGTCTGACCACGGAACTCTACAAAAAGCACATGGAGATGCTGAAAGCCGCCAGCCGCGGACGCTAGGCGGTCGTTACGCCCGGAGGCGGGCGGACATTAAATTCGGGCCGCAAAGGCCACAGGCGAACCTGGAACGGGAACTTCGACAGAACGTCGTCCAAACCAAAGCCGCCGGACATAGGAAGAACCCTTGCCCGGATAAAGATCAAGGAGGCGAAAGCCCCGATGGACGACATTATCAAGACCATCCGCATTTCCAGCGCCGGGATGCGCGTGCAGGGAACGCGCCTTCGCGTGATCTCACAAAACATCGCCAACGCGGACAGCTTGCCGCAACGCCCCGGCGACGATCCTTATCGGCGCAAGCTGGTGACCTTCAAGAACGAATTGGATAAGTCCGTCGGCGTTGACACGGTGCACGTCAACCGCCTGCACAAGGACATGTCCGACTTCGGCAACAAATATGATCCGTCTCACCCCGCCGCCGACAAGGACGGCTATGTGAAGACACCCAACGTCAACACGATGATCGAAATGATGGACATGCGCGAGGCGCAGCGGTCCTACGAAGCCAATCTGAACCTGATCAAGTCGTCGAAAACGATGTTGAACAGCGTCATTGACGTGCTGCGCAGCAACTAGCCGGCACGGAAATTCAGGTCCCAACGCGGACCGGGCCCAACGGGCCTAGAACGGGAGCATAACAATGAGCGTGAACGCCGATTTCAATATTCATCAGGCCTTGAACGCCTATCAGCGGGCGGCCCGCCAACAGATTTCCGGCACGCGGGATGATGCGGCGCCGATGGCCAAGGCAAACGAGGAGTTCGGCGACCTTGTGCGCAGCGCCATCATGGAAGCCCGCAAGATCGGGGAGACGTCGGAAAAATTGTCCATCGACGCGATCAACGACCGCGCCGACATCACCCAGGTGGTGACCGCCGTGGCCGAGGCCGAAATGACCCTGCA
>CAXAVJ010000008.1:0-69154 GCA_963972065.1 uncultured Rhodospirillaceae bacterium | reverse complement strand
CCCGAGCAGGCGGCCTATCAGGTTCTCGCGCGCAAATACCGGCCGACCGACTTCACCAGCCTGATCGGCCAGGAGGCGATGGTCCGCACCCTGACCAACGCCATCGCCGCGGGCCGCCTCGCCCATGCCTTCGTGCTGACGGGCGTACGCGGCGTCGGCAAGACCACGACGGCGCGCATCATCGCCCGCGCGCTGAACTGCATCGGCCCCGACGGCACGGGCGGGCCCACGGTCGAGCCCTGTGGCGTCTGCGCCAATTGCAAGGCCATCGCCCAGGACCGCCACGTCGACGTCATGGAAATGGATGCGGCGTCCCGCACCGGCGTCGACGACATCCGCGAAATCATCGACGGCGTGCGCTACCGGCCGACCTCGGCCCGGTTCAAGATCTACATCATCGATGAAGTCCACATGTTGTCGAAGAACGCCTTCAACGCCCTGTTGAAGACGCTGGAGGAACCGCCCGAGCATGTGAAGTTCATCTTCGCGACCACGGAAATCCGCAAGGTGCCGGTGACCGTGCTGTCGCGCTGTCAGCGGTTCGATCTGCGCCGCATCGAAGTGCAGCGCCTGGCCGATCACTTCAAGGGCATCTGCGAAAAGGAAGGGGCGGACATTTCCGAGGCTGCCCTGCACCTGATCGCCCGCGCCGCCGACGGCTCCGTGCGTGACGGCCTGTCGATTTTGGATCAGGCCATCGCCATGACCGAGGGCGCGATCGGCGAGGACCTGGTGCGCGACATGCTGGGCCTGGCCGACCGCTCACAGAGTTTCATGCTTTTAGATGCGATGCTTGGTGGTCGAGTGCCTGTCGCATTGCAATTGCTCAGCCAAATGTATCAGGACGGCGCCGATCCGGCGGCGGTGCTCAACGACCTTCTGGAAATCGTTCATATGCTGACCCGCGCCAAGCTGGTGCCGGAAACCCTGTCCGACCCCGCCGTGCCGGAGATCGAACGGGTGCGCGGCAAGGACCTTTCCGAACGTCTCGGGATGGGGGCGCTGGCCCGCGCCTGGCAGATGCTGTTGAAGGGCGTGAGCGAGGTGCAGCACGCGCCCAACGCCATCCAGGCGACGGAAATGATCATCGTGCGGCTGGCCCATGCGGCCAACATGCCGACACCCGAGGAAGCGATCCGCCGGCTGACCGATGAGGGGGCCGCCGCGCCGGCGCCCGCCGCGTCCGCACCGCAGGCTTCCGCCCCGCAAGCACCGGCACCGCAGGCCTCGGCACCGCAGGCGCCGTCACCGTCTTCGGCACCCTCTGCCGGCGGCGGGTCCTCCGGCGGCGGCACGGCCCGCGCCCTGGCGCAGCCCGAACCCGATTACGACGACGTCCCCGATTACGATGCGGAACCGGATTACGACCCGGCCCCCACGGCCCAGGCGGACACCGCCCCCCTGCAGGCGCGGATCGACACCTTCGCCGATCTGGTCGCGCTCGCCGGGCAGTTGAAGGAAGGCATCCTGCAATCCCACATGATGGCCCAGGTTCATCTGGTGACGTTCGAGCCGGGCCGCATGGAATTCCGTCCGGGCCCGGGTGCGCCCGACAACCTGGCGGGCGATTTGGGCAAGTTCCTGAAATCCGTCACCGGCGAGCGCTGGATGGTCACCGTGTCCAACGAAGCGGGCCAGCCGACCCTGGCCGAACAGCAGGCCAAGGCCCAGGCGGCGGAAAAGGATGAGCTTTCTCAGCACCCCCTGGTCAAGGCGGTGATGGACACCTTCCCGGGGGCGGCGATTTCCAAGGTCCGCCATCCGGACGGCGACACCTAATTCCTCCTCCTTCCTGCTCACCGCCTCTGTGTCTCTGTGGTTCAAAAGAAAAACCACTGAGGCAGTGAGTCCGTGAGAAGTCAGGAACGAAGGCTTAATCCATCAAAAACTTATTACCCGACGCCTCGCCCCAGGCCTCGATGAATTTCCGCAGGTGCGGGCGGGCCTCGCCCTCGGCATCGACCAGGGAGATCACGTCGGCGAGCGCCTTGTTGAGCGCCTCCGTCGACAGCACGCCGCGATGATGCTGCCAGCGCAGGTAAACCAAATAGGTGTTCAGCACGTCGGTCTCGCAGTAATCGCGGATTTCCGCGACCCGGCCGTCGTCGAACATCGGCGCGACCTGGCTGCCGTCGACCCCGAACTTGCCGGGCAATCCTAAGATCGAACAGACCTCGTTCAGCTTGATCCGCGCCGAGGCGCCGAAATCCGACAAGGCCTCGATCAGATCGCAGTGCCAATTGAGGGCATAGCGCGCCGTGTAGTTTTCCCATTTGTTGGACGTGTCGTGCAGCAGCGCCGCCTGCACGCCATGGGCCATGGCGCGGTATTTCAGCACCGGCAGGTCGAAGCCCCGGCCGTTGAAGCTGACCAGGCGCGGGCGGATGCGCTCGAAATAGCCGAAGAAACCCTGCAGCAGTTTCTTCTCGCCGAAACTGGCCTCGCCGCCGGAACGCAGTTCCTTCAGATGATAGATCTCGCCGCCGCTCGGCGTGTGTTCGATCTCGGCCTCCAGGAAGCTGATGGCGACCACGCGGTGGAACGGCTGGCGGTGGAAATCGTTGCGCCCGTCGGTGATTTCCAGGTGATAGCGCGACAATTCGTCGCGCCGGGCCTGGATGTCCGGATCGTCGAAGCCGGTCAGCGCCGGCACGGCATCCGTGTCGGGGACGGTTTCGATGTCGAAGACGAAGAGGTTTCTATGCTGCATGACGACTGTTATACACTGGCCAACCCCTCCCCGGCACCCATTGAGAAGCGGACGCGACCCATGAAGAACCTCGGCAAGATGATGCAGCAGGCCCAGGAAATCCAGGCCAAGATGGCCAATATGCAGGAAGAACTGGCCGAACTTGAGGTCACGGGCGCGTCCGGCGCCGGCATGGTCGAGGTCACCTTGAACGGCAAGGGCGAGGCCCGGGGCGTGAAGATCGACCCGTCCCTTTTGTCCGGCGCGGACACGGACGTCGAGGTCCTGGAAGACCTCATCACCGCCGCCATCAACGACGCCAAGGCCAAGGCCGAGCGCGAAATGCAGGCCCGCATGCAGGACCTGACCGGCGGCCTCGGCCTGCCGCCCGGCTTCAAGCTGCCGTTCTGATCGCCTGACCGTCCGCCATGGTCACCTCCGACATTGATCGTCTGATCACGCTGCTGGCCAAGCTGCCGGGCCTGGGCCCGCGCTCGGCCCGCCGCGCCGTGCTGTACCTGATGAAGCGGTCGGACAGTCTGATGGAGCCTATGGCCCGGGCCCTCGACGCGGCGGCGGCCAACATCAAGACCTGTACCATCTGCGGCAACCTGGACACCCGCGACCCCTGCGAAATCTGCACGGACGACCGCCGCGACGCGGCCCAGATCTGCGTGGTCGAGGACGTCGCCGACCTCTGGGCGCTGGAGCGCACGGCCGGGTTCAAGGGCCATTACCATGTGCTGGGCGGCACGCTCTCGGCCCTCGACGGCATCACGCCCGAGGACCTGCGCATTCCGGGCCTGTGTTCGCGCATCCAGGCGGGCGGCGTGAAAGAGGTCATCCTGGCGACCAACGCCACCGTCGACGGCCAGACCACGGCCCATTACATCGCCGACCGCGTCGCGGGATTGGGCAAGGACGTGATGGTGTCGGGATTGGCGCACGGCGTGCCCGTGGGCGGCGAGCTGGATTACCTCGACGACGGCACCCTCACCGCCGCCATGAAGGCGCGGCGGCCGCTGGCCTAGAAACCCGACTGCTGAAAATCAGTCGTCCCGGCCCAGCACCCGCAGGTTGGGGGCGGTTGCCGGCGGCAGGTCTTCCGCCGGGGTTTCGTCGGCCAGTTGCAGGTCTTCGATCTTCTCGCCCCGCTTGGTGATCTTGTCGCTCGAGACGCGGATGTCGCGGATGTCCTTGGTCGCCTGATCGAAATGGGTTTGCAGCTTGCCGACCCGGTCGTCGAGGCGTCCCACGTCCTCCATCATCTTCTGGACCTCGGCCTGAATCACGTGGGCCTGCTCGCGCATGCGGGAATCCTTCAGGATCGCCCGCACGGTGTTGAGCGTCGCCATCAGCGTGGTCGGCGAGACGATCCACACCCGCCGGCGATAGCTTTCCTCGACCACGTTGACGAAGTTGGCGTGCAGTTCCGCATAGACCGCTTCCGACGGCAGGAACATGAGCGCCGATTCCGCCGTCTCTCCGGGCACGATGTATTTTTCCGAAATGGCGACCACATGGGCCTTCACGTCCTGGGCGAAGCGGCGCCCGGCGGCGATGCGCGCCGCCTCGTCCGTGCCGGCGTCGCGCAGCGCCTGATAGCTTTCCAGCGGAAACTTGGCGTCGATCACGATGGAGCCGGGCGGGTTGGGCAGCTTGAGCAGGCAGTCCGCCCGTTTACCGTTGTTCAGGGTGACCTGGAATTCATAGGCCGAGGGCGGCAGGGTCGCGGTCACCAGATCGTTCAACTGGATTTCCCCGAACGCCCCCCGCGCCTGCTTGTTGGACAGAATATCCTGCAAGCCGACCATCTGCTGCGACAGGTCGGTCAGGTTCTTCTGCGCGTGGTCGATGACGGCGAGGCGCTCATAGAGGGTTTTCAGCGACTGGCCCGTGCGTTCCGACTGTTGATGCAGGCTGTCGCCGAGCCGCTTGCCGAGGCCGTCCAGGCGCTCGTTCACGGTCATCTGCGATTGTTGCAGGGCGCCGGACAGTTCCGCCTGCTGGCGCGACAGGGCGTCGGCCATTTCCGTGATGCGCGCCATCTGATCCAGGTTTTCCCGCCGTGCGCGCTGGGTCACCGCATAGATCCCGATGACCAGCGCCGCCAGCAGGGCAATCCCGATGCCGAGGACTGCGCCCGTGTTGTCCAAAAAGGTCACATCCATGACGTGTCGCTGCCTTGTTTCCGGCGAAATTAGGGGCCAAGCTTGACGCAATCGCGACGGGAAAACAAATAGGGAACCCGTCTCAACGCCCGATCCCAAGGAGACCGCCATGTCCCGCCTGTCCCGACGCCCCCGTATCCTGGCCGCCGCCGCCCTGGCCCTGCCGGTCCTGGTTCTGCCGATTCGCGGCCACGCTCAGGCCCCGATCCCTGCCCCCGCCTCCGACCGCGTGGTCACCGTGTTCACGGGCGGCTTCGGCCAGGTCTGGGAGCGCCGGGCCCTGACGCCCCAGGCCGGGCCGCGCGATCTCGTGCTCGACGGCATCAGCCATCGCACCCTGGCGGAAAGCCTGCGCCTCGCCGGTGACGGCGGCGAGGTTACGGTGCAGTCGCTGTCCCTGTCGCGCAACCTTTTGACCCCGCGCGCGCTGCTCGAACGCTTCCTCGGTAAGGAGGTCGGTGTGGTCAAGGTCCATCCGACCACGGGCGAGGAGAAGATCGAAAAGGCGACCGTGCTGTCCGTCCAGAACGGCGTCGTGCTGCGCATGGGCGGGCGGATCGAGACGGGCATGCCGGGCCGGCTGGTGTTCCCCGACGACATCGGCGGGCTGTCGGCGCGGCCGGTCCTGACGGCCCGCATCACTGCCGGCGCGGCGGCGCGCGGCCTGACCCTGACCTACCTTACCGAGGGCCTGTCCTGGTCCACGGATTACACGGCGGTCGTGGCGCCGGACGGCGGGCGGGTCAGCCTGACCGGTTGGGCGTCGGTGCAGAACGATACCGGCGTGGCCATGGACGCGGCCCGTCTGCGCCTGGTCGCGGGCGAGGTCAACCGTGCGATGGGGACCCAACCCATGGCCAAGGCCCCCCGCACGATGATGATGGCCGAAGCGCGCGGCGCGGCGGCCGACGCGGCCCTGCCCGTGCGGGAAGCCCAGGGGGCGGTTCATGTCTATACCCTGCCGGGTGCGCAGACCCTGGCCGCCGGGGAGCGCAAGCAGGTCGCCTTGCTCGGCCCGGTCGAGGTGCCGGTGTCGGAAACGCTGCTGAGCCTGGGCCATCCTCAGGTGTTCGGCCCGGCCCCGGGCGATCAGGCCCCGGACCACCCCCAGGTGCGGCTTAGCTTCGATAACAAATCCCTGGTCGCGGGCGGCCTGCCCCTGCCGGGCGGGGTGGTCCGCGCCTACCGCACCGCGTCCGACGGCCAGCCCCTGTTCGCCGGGTCCGACCGCATTTCCGACACGCCCGACGGCGGCCGGGTGATCGTCACCCTGGGCCGCGCCTTCGATGTCACGGTCAAGCGCGAACAGACGGCCTTCAAGCGCCTGGACGCCCAGGGCCGTAATGTCGAGGCCGCCTTCAAGATCACGGTCGCCAACGGCCGCGCCAAGCCCGCGCGGGTGCGGATCGCCGAGGTCCTGCCCGGCGATTGGGCCATCACCGAAAACTCCCTGGTCCATGAACGGTCCGGCGACCGGGCGCGCTGGCTGGTCGAGGTGCCGGGCAAGGGGGAACTGGTTCTGACGTATAAGGTGCGGGTGCTGCGCTGAATTTTGTTTGCGCAAATGCGTCGTCGCGGGCCTGGGATCGGCCCGCTCGGGATTTGCGCTAACCGAGAATCCCGGCCATCGCCCCGGTCAGGCAGGTCGCGAGGGTGCCGGACACCATGGTCATGGGGGCGAGGGCGACGATCTCGGCCCGGCGCTCCGGCGCCATGGCGACCAGCCCGCCGATCATGATGCCGAGGGACCCGAAATTGGCGAAGCCGGACATGGCGTAGGCCATGATCATGCGCGTGCGGTCGGACAGCACCTCCGGCCCCATCTTGGCCATCTCCAGATAGGCCAGGAATTCGTTCAGCACGGTCTTGATGCCCATCAGGCCGCCCGCCTGGGGGGCCTCGGCCCAGGGCACGCCCATCAGCCAGACCACCGGCGCCATGACCCAGCCGAGCAGGCGTTGCAGGGTCAGCGGCGCGGCACCGACGTCCGGAATCAGGCCGAGCGCCAGATTGACCAAACTGACCAGGGCCACCAGCACGATGATCATGGCGGTGATGTTGATCAGCAACTGCACGCCCTCGCCGGTGCCCCGGGTGATCGCCTCCATCACGCCGTGGTCGGGCGAGGGGTCGAGGGGGGCGGCGGTATCGGCGGCACCCTCGGGGGCCGGCATCATCAGCCGGGCGACGATTACGGCGGCGCAGGCGTTCATCAGCGATGCGGTCAGCAGGTGGCCTGCCGGGTCGGGCAGCACGTCCTTCAGGATGGTGGCGTAAAGCACCAGCACCGTGCCGGCGATGGTCGCCATGCCGGCCGTCATGACCAGGAACAGATCGGCCGGGGCCAGCCGCTTGAGATAGGGGCGGATCAAGAGGGGGGCCTCGACCATGCCGACGAACACGTTGGCTGCCGTCGCCACCCCGGCGGCACCGCTCAGCCCCAGGGTGCGGTTGAGCGCCCAGGCGAAGCCCCGCACCACGGCGGGCAGCACCCGCCAATAGAACAGCAGGGCCGACAGCGCGCTGATGACCAGCACCAGGGGCAGGGCCTGGAACGCCAGGATGAAGCTGGCGCCCGGGAAGCTTTCCGTGAACGGCAGGGCACCGCCGCCGACATAGCCGAACACCACCTTGGTGCCGTCGAGGGTCGCGTCATGCAGCGCCAGAACGGCCCGGTTGGCGGCCAGGAACAGGGCCTTGGCGGGCGGAAAATTAAGCAGCACCAGGGCGATCGCCGCCTGCAGGGCCAGCCCGGCCAGGACGATGCGCAGCGGAAAGGCCCGTTTGAACCCCCCGTGCCACAATCCCCCAAGTCCCCAGGCCAAGGCGACGAAGCCGGCCAGACCGATGATGCTCTGCCAAATCATTGCGGGGTCGAGAGTAGCCGCATCGCCGGCCAGGGCAAAGGTGAATGGCGCTAAGTCTTGACCATTACCGCCCAAGGCCATATCTGGGGGGAATTCCCCGTTCCAGAAGCTTGAGTTAAACTGTCGTCATGTCCGTACTTGAAATCATCGTTGCCCCCGACCCGCGCCTGAAGCGCCGGGCCGAATCCGTCGAAAAAGTCGACGATGCGGTGCGCAAGATCATGGACGACATGCTGGACACCATGTACGCCGCCAACGGCATCGGTTTGGCCGGCCCACAGGTCGGCATCCTCAAGCGCATCATCGTGGTCGACGTGTCGCGCGACGACGGGGTGCGCGAACCCCTGCAGATGGCCAATCCGGAAGTGATCTGGGAAAGCGAGGAAGAGCGTCATTACGAGGAAGGCTGCCTGTCCCTGCCCGAGCATTTCGCCGAAGTGGTGCGGCCCGAGGCGGTCAAGGTCCGTTATCTCGACCGCGAGAACGAAATCCGCACCATCGACGCCGACGACATCCTGGCGACCTGCATCCAGCACGAGATCGATCACCTGGACGGGGTGCTGTTCGTCGACCATATCTCGTCCCTGAAGCGCAACATGATCATCAAGAAGCTGCAGAAGCTGAAAAAGCAGCAGGCGGAAGAGGCCACGGCCTGAGTCCCTGCCGGGCCGCCTGGCAATCATCTGGAAAAGCTCAAGGGCGACCGGGCCGGCCAGTACAGCATTCGGATCAACGATCAATACCGTGTCTGCTTTATCTGGCGCGGTGGCCATGTCCATAACGTCGAGATAACCGATTACCACTAGGAGATGACCATGTCCGTCCACCCCGGTGAAATCCTGCGCGAGGAATTCCTTGTTCCGCTCGACATCAGCGCCAACAAGCTGGCCACGGCCATTCGCGTGCCGGTGACCCGGATCGGCGCCATCGTCAACGAACAGCGCGGGATCACCGGCGATACCGCCCTGCGGCTAGCCAAATTCTTCGACACCACGCCGCAATTCTGGATGAACCTGCAAAGCCTTTACGAGATCGAGATCGCCCGCGATCAGCATGGCGCGGAAATCGACCGCGACGTGCGGCGGCGCGCCTGATGGCTTCTTCCGCGCCGGGTCACGCGGCCCTCGATCTCATCTTCATGGGTTCGCCCGATTTCTCGATCCCGGCGCTGCGCGCGCTGCTGGACGCGGGCCACCGTATAAAATGCGTCTACGCCCAGCCGCCGCGCCCGGCCAATCGGGGGCAAAAAGAAACGCCATGCCCGGTCCATGCCTTCGCGCTGGAGCAGGGCCTTCAAGTGCGCACGCCGAAAAGCCTGAAGGATCCGGCGGAACAGGCGGCCTTCGCGGCATTGAACGCCGATGCGGCGGTGGTCGTCGCCTATGGTTTGATCCTGCCCCAGGCTGTGCTCGACGCCCCCCGCCTGGGTTGTCTCAACATTCATGCCTCCCTGCTGCCGCGCTGGCGCGGGGCGGCGCCCATCCAGCGCGCGATCCAGGCGGGTGACGCTGAGACGGGTGTCACCATCATGCAAATGGATGCGGGCCTCGACACCGGGCCCATGCTGCTGACCGGTAGGCTGCCGATCACCGACACGACCACCGCGGGGGCGTTGCACGACGATCTCTCGGCGCTGGGGTCGAAACTGATCGTGAGGGCGCTCGACGGTCTTGTCGCCGGAACGCTTCCGGCGACGCCGCAACCCGATGTGGGCGTGACCTATGCGGCCAAGCTGGACAAGGCGGAAGGGCGGCTCGACTGGACCAAGCCGGCGGCCGAGTTGGCCCGCACGGTGCGCGCCTTCACCCCCTGGCCGGGGACCTGGTTCGAGGCGGGCAAGAAGCGCATCAAGGTCCTGGCCGCCGAGGTCATCGACGGTGCGGGTGCTGCGGAACCGGGAACGGTGTTGGATGATCAAGCGACCATCCAATGTGGTGAAGGGGCTTTCCGCCCGACGCGCATGCAGCGTCCCGGTAAGGAGGCCATGGATGCAGGAGATTTCCTGCGCGGCTTCGACCTGCCCCAAGGAGGGCGGGTCTAGCCACGCCAAAACGCTTCCGGACAGCGCAGGGCCTTTCCGGCAGTGGTTCGGCCTCGTCGGGCAAGAGGCGGGGTATCGCGGCTATTCCTAAAATCGTGTGACTGCAGAAAGACCTTAAACTGTGGCGGGAAACGGTGTCGAAATTTTATTAAAGATAATCTAATATACGGATACCGCGAATTCACTGGATGGGAAGACAGGAAATGACTTGCCGACTGCTGAAGCGCATTTCGGTGCTCACGCTGACTTTGATGGTATTGGCCGCCTGTACGGTTCGTCTGGCGCCGGAGCACGAACAGGCAATCGTTGACGGGCTGCAGGCATTGTCTTCGGAGACGGAGACACTTTTCGTTTCCGTAAGGGAGGGAACGAAGACCGTGGATTACGCGTCCAAACGGAAGGATGTCTACGACAAGCTGATCGGCAAGGCCCAGGGCCTGATGGTTCTGGTCGATGTGCGGCCGGAACCGAAGCCTGCGTTGACCCGCTGGTTCGGGTCGAGTACGGCTGACAACATCACCAAGGACAACAGCAGCGGTGCGTCGTTGTGGCAGGACATCAAGTCCCTCGACGTGCCGACGGACGATCAACTCAAGTGGTACATCGACGAGGTCGAGCGAATGCGGACCGCGGATTCGAAGGTCGATTTACCTGCCGAAGCCATGGCTGCGTTCGGAAAACCGATCCGCCGGGCCTTGAAGAACGCGATCGTCTACGAAATGGCGCTGGAGCGCTAACCGCGCAGGCTAGCGTCTGAGGGAAAGGGAAAATCATGGCAAGATTGGATGCAGGAAAGCTTCTGGACGATGTGCTGGCGGCGGCCGCCGGGACGGCCAGTGTCGGTGTCGATAGCATTACCGACTTCGCCAAGGACTATGCGCAGGACATTGCCGAGTATTCGGCGCTGATCGCTAAGGGTGCGGCGCCAGGCGGGTGGATCGACGAAGAAGATTTGCCGGGATGGACAAAGTCTCTCAAGACGATGGTCCGTGAATTTGCCCGTATGGTGGCCGCCTTGATCGTCGTCGCCGTTGAGAAAATCATCAATGCGGTCTTAAGCGTGATCCGTACGGCCATTGAAGGTGTTATCGGCGCGGGACGCCTTGCGTTTCTGGGCGGGGGCTGATGTTGCGCCGCGTTCGGCCAGAATTCGTGAATTGATGGAGACGGCCCGCCGGGCTTAGCCGCTCTTTTTTTGTGCGCCAACGGCCTTCGCAAGCTGTTCCAATCCTTCGTAAGGTTGGGCGCCGACCAGGCCGTGCAATTGGCCATCGGGGCCGGCGGCGACGAAGGTCGGCACACCGGTGACGCCGTATTGATGGGACTTGGCCCAGTCGGCGTCGACGGCGTCCTTGAAGGTCCGCTCCTCGATCACCTTGCGTGCTTCGTCCACGTCCAAGCCGGCGGCCTTGACCACGTCCAGGATCACCTCGACGTCGCCGATGTTGCGGCGGTCGACGAAATAGGCCTCGAAGAATTTGTCGTGGATGGCCGCGCCGCCGGGCTGGGTTTCGGCCCATGTGCCGACTTCCTGGGCCAGGCGTGAATTGTAGGTGTGGCTGCGGTCCTTGAAGGGCAGGCCCTCGGCCTGCATCAGGCCCTGCATGCGGGCGTTTTTCTGGGCGATTTCTTCCGGCCCGGTGCCGAACATGTCGGCCAGGGTGCGGCCTTCGGCGGGGGTTTCCGGATGCAGCGGGAAATGCACCAGTTTGATGGTGACGTCGTAATTTTCCTTCAGCTGCTTCACCCGGTTGTCGCCCAGGTAACACCAGGGGCAGACGTAATCGGAGAACACTTCCAGGGTGATCGGATCGGCCATCGGGGGTATTCCTTGTCCTGCGGATGTGACCTCAATCTAGGGCCCCCATGCCGGATTTCAAACCATGAACGGATCAAAGGGCTGTTATGTCTACGTCCTGGGCGCCGGCGAGGGTGCCACCGCCCGCACTTATGTCGGCTGGTCGACGGACGTTGGCGCGCGGTTGGCGGCGCATAATTCAGGCAAAGGCGCAAAATCCACGCGGGGCCGCGTCTGGCAAATCCTATACGTGGAGCGTTACCGCACGCGGGGCGAGGCGATGTCCCGGGAATGGCATTTGAAGCGCGACCGCAAGTTCCGCCGCGCCCTGCTGGACGGCGCGATCCCGGAATGACCGGGATCGCGGGGTCAGATTAAATCAGCCGGATGTCGGCGCGGTCGCCGTAGCTGCCTTCGATCAGGGAGGTGGCATGGCGCACCATGTCGGCCCCTTCGCGGCGGCGGATGACGAAGGCGTTGCGGCCCGACATCGAGGCCGGGTCCGGGGCATGGCTGACGAAGTTGTGCAGGCCATAGGTGATGAGAAAGTTTTGTTCGGTGGTCATGAAAATTCCTTAGTGGGGGATTGGCCGGGCGCGCTGCGCAGGGCAAAGGCCCCGGCGCGAACCGGCAATGATTGGTGTTCGTGTGGAGGGTGGTCCCGTTGGGCGGCGCCGTGGGGCAGCCGCACCGGGGCGAAATTATTCGGAAGATGCAGTCCCGAGCGGCGCGGAATCGGCGGCCGGCTGGTCGGCGTCAGTAGACGTGCCGCCCTTTGCGGCTTCTTTCGCGGCGGCGCGTTCGGCCTTCTTGGCGGCCTTTTGGCGTTCACGTTCTTTGCGTTCGAAATCGTAATTTGGCTTGCGGGCCATCTTTACCTCTCCGGATGGGAACGGATCAGAATGCCCTTGCGGGCCGCCGACGAAACCAGGGCCGGGAAAGGGTCGGCCGAAGCGGACCCCTTCCCGTAACCCGGCGTCGTTCTGATTAGTCGGCGATCGACAGATTCTCAGCGGCAGTCTTGCCGTTCTGGCCGGCGGTCAGGTCGTAGGTGACCTTCTGGCCTTCCTTGAGGGTGCTCAGGCCGGCGCGCTCGACGGCGGAAATGTGCACGAAGGCGTCCTTGGAACCGTCTTCCGGTTCGATGAAGCCATAGCCTTTGTCAGCGTTGAAAAACTTAACGGTACCTGTGGTCATTTTTAATGTCCTCTAACAGGAGTATGGGTGCCGTACGACGCCTCATGCGCCGAACAGCCGGGATAACGCTCGCATTGTCAGGGGATCACGAAGATGACCGGCGGACCGATCTTTCATATCACGAAAACAAAATGCAACTCGCTGGGTCGGAACCATAAGGGCATGGATACGCGAAGTCAAACAGTTAAAATATTCCGCCCGTTTGTTCGGATAAATTATTCAGGCATTTCAGATGGGTGGTTCTGAAATAATAAATAAAGATATGAAAAATAACTGATGTTCGGAAATATAATTCGGACTTTTTCAGTCATTTTTTACCGTGTTCCCCCGCGCCGCCTCGGCCAGCAACGCGTAGGAACGCCGCCGGTCGGCCTGATGATAGGTCCAGGTCAAGACCACGACCTCGTCGATGCCGTAGGCCTGGGCCCGCCCGGACAGTTCGGCGAATACCTGATCGCCGGTGCCGACGATGGACCGTTCCCTGTACTGGGCGAGCCAGGCCTTCTCCGGCCCGGAATAGTCGTATCCGGCGAGCGTCTCGGGCGATTCCATGGGCCCGCGCCGGCCGGTTTCGCGCATCAGCCGGGCATGGGCGCGCGACGTGAACAGGCGTTCGGCCTCGGTTTCCGTCTCGGCCGCGAGCGCCCAAATGCAGACGCTGGCCTGGGGTTCGGGATGGCGTTCCGACGGCTGATAGCGTTCGCGGTAGATGTCGAACGCGCGCTCCACCCCATGGCCGTCGGTGATGAAATGCGCGAAGCAATAGGGAATGCCGAAGTGCGCCGCGACCTGAGCGCCGTAGTCGGAGGTGCCGAGCATCCAGATTTCCGGCGATCCGGGGAACATGGGATGGGCCTCGACGCCGCGGAAGGGATGGCCGTCGATCAGGTCCGTGCCCGACACCCAGGCCATCAGGTCGCGCACGTTGGCGGGAAAATGTTCGGCGTCCTCGCCCGCGTTGGGGTTGAGCGCCAGCGCCGTCTTGCCGTCGGACCCGGGGGCCCGGCCCAGGCCCAGATCGATACGCCCGGGGGCGATGGCTTCCAGCACGCGGAACTGTTCGGCGACCTTGAGCGGCGCGTAATGGGGCAGCATGACCCCGGCCGACCCGATGCGGATGCGGTCCGTCGACTGGGCGACGGCGGCCATGACGATTTCCGGCGCCGTGCCGACGATCGACGGATGGTCGTGATGTTCCGACACCCAGAACCGGGCATAGCCCAGGTCCTCGCAGTGCTTGGCAAGGGCGATGGTGTCGCGGATCGCCTGATCGGGGGCCTGATCCTGGGCGGCGGTGGATTGGTCGAGGACGGAAAGCTTGAGCATGGAGGGGCCTTAAGAGGATCGGTGGGCGGGGCGGTCCGTCAGGGCAGCAGAACCAGCTTAATGACGTAGGCGATCATCCCCACGGTTGCAACGCCGACGAGCCAAAGAGCCGCGAACCACAAGAGACGCCGGACAGTCGGTTTCAGTGATATCCCTCCGACGGGTCGACCTTGCCGCGGAACACCCAATAGGCATAGGCCGTATAACCCAGGATCACGGGCAGCAGCACGGCCGCCCCCACCAGCAGGAAGCCAAGGCTTTCGTCGGGCGCCGCCGCGTCCCAGATGGTGATGCCGGGCGGCACCATGTAGGGATAGAAGCTGATGCCGATGCCGATATAACACAGCACGAACAGGCCGAGGGCGGCCAGGAACGGTTGTGCGTCGTTGCCGTCGCGCAGGCCCAGGAATATCCGCCAGACGCAGACCACGACAAGCGACGGCACGATCAGGCTGAACGCCGCCGTCGGGCCGGTGAACCAGCGTTCGAGATAGACCGGGTTGAGATAGGGCGTCGCCAGGCTGACGCCGCCGATCAGCAGCAGGGTCACGATGGCGGCGCGCTCGGCGATGTCGCGGGCGCGGGCGCGCAGGTCGCCCTCGGTCTTCATGACCAGCCAGGTCGCACCGAGCAGCATGTAACCCGCCACCAGGGCCAATCCCGTGACGATGCTGAACGGCGTCAACCAGTCCCACCAGCCGCCCGCATAGGCCCGGTCGACGACATGGATGCCCTGAACCAGGGCGCCCAGCGTGATGCCCTGGGCGAAGGTGGCAAGCAGCGATCCGCCGGTGAAGCCCCAATCCCACAGGAACTTGCCGCGCGTCGTGCGCCATCGGAATTCAAAGGATACGCCGCGGAAGATCAGGCCGATCAGCATGGCGGTCAGGGGCGCATACAGAGCCGGCAGGATCGTCGCATAGGCCAGCGGAAACACGGCGAACAACCCGCCCCCGCCCAACACAAGCCAGGTTTCATTACCGTCCCACACCGGGGCCACGGAATTCATCGCCGTATCGCGGTCTTGTTCCGTGCGCAGGAAGGGGAACAGGATGCCGACGCCAAGATCGAAGCCGTCGAGCACGACATAGGCCAGGATCGCAAAGGCAATCAGCCCGGCCCAGATGAAGGCAAGGTCGAGTTCCATGGCCCTAGTCCCCCTGTCCCTGTGTCTTCGCCTTGCGCAGCAGGTCGCGGGCCGCGCGTACGGCGGCGGCGGGCGTGATGCCGGCGGCGCGGGTCGGGCCGATGTCCTCGTCGATGCCGGCGTCGGGCGTCTTCGACATCAGGCGCAGGATGTAGAACACCCCGGCCCCGAATACGGCGAAATAGACGATGATGAAGGCGACCAGAGAGGCCCCGACGGCGGCGGCGCCGATGGGCGAGACGGAATCTGCCGTGCGCAACAGGCCGTAGACGGTCCAGGGCTGGCGGCCGACTTCGGTGGTGATCCATCCGGCGACGACGGCAACGAAGCCCGAGGGCGCCATGGCCACGGCGCACCATTGCAGCAGACGGGCATCGTACATCCGGCCGCGCAGGCGCATCAATCCACTCCACAACCCGATGGCGGCCATCGCCATGCCGATGGCGACCATGATCCGGAAACTCCAGAAAATGATCGCGGCGGGCGGGCGGTCCTCCTTGGGCCAGTCCTTCAGGCCCTTGATTTCGCCGTCCCAGTCGTGGGTCAGGATCAGGGAGCCGAGTTTGGGAATCTCGACCGCGAAGCGCGTCACCTCGGCATCATCGTCGGGCAGGCCGAACAGGATCAGGGGCGCGCCCTTGCGGGTTTCGTAATGGCCTTCCATGGCGGCGATCTTGGCCGGCTGATGCTTCAGGGTGTTGAGGCCGTGGAAGTCGCCCGCGACGACCTGCAGGGGGGCGACGATCAGGGCCATCCACATGGCCATGGAGAACATGATCCTGGCCCCCCGGTCTTGGGCGTTGCGCAGCAGATGCCAGGCACCGACGCCGCCGACCACGAAGGCTGTGGTCAGATAGGCGGCCAGCACCATGTGGACCAGGCGGTAGGGGAAGGACGGATTGAACACCACCGCCCACCAGTCGGCGGGAATAAATTGACCGACGTCGTTGATGGCATATCCCTGGGGCGTCTGCATCCAGGAGTTCACGGACAGAATCCAGAACGCGGAAAACAGGGTGCCGACGGCGACCATCAGGGTCGCGAAGAAATGTAGCCGGCGGCCCACCCGTTCCATGCCGAACAGCATGACGCCGAGGAAGCCGGCTTCGAGAAAGAACGCCGACATCACTTCGTAGCCCATCAGGGGCCCCAGAACCGGGCCGGTCTTATCGGAAAAGACGCTCCAGTTGGTGCCGAACTGGTAGCTCATGACGATGCCCGATACGACGCCCATGCCGAAGGTTACGGCGAAGATCACCTTCCAGTACTTGAAAACCTTGAGGTAGCTGTCATCGCGGGTCCACAGCCACAATCCCTCCAGCACGGCGAGGAAACTGGCCAACCCGATGGAGAACGCCGGAAAGACGATATGCGCGGAGACGGTAAAGGCGAACTGAATGCGGGCGAGGATCAGAGGGTCGGTAAGATCAGGCATACCCGCATCCTTTCGTCGTTGCGCTTTTCGCCTTCTATTCCAGCGCCGCCAGCATGGGTGCCGAATCCTCGATCGTCTGGATGCGGTCCATGCCTTGCTTCATTTCCGTCATGATGAAATCGGCGCGCCGGCCGGGGCCGCCGACCTCCATGTTGGGGAACAGGTTGGACCAGGCATCCATCTTCACCGACAGCGCGCAAAGCACCCCGCCGATGGTGGTGTGATAGCCGCGGATCACCGCTTCGACCCGGCGGAATCGTTCAGCCGAGATGTTGTCCCACATGTGCTTGGTGCCGCGGTCGAAGTTTTCGAACCGGCCACTGATGGCAGCCATCAGTTCGTTGATGGTGGTCGTCATCATGTCCATGGTCTGCATCAGCGATGCGTTGTTCTTCATGGCGAAGTTTTCGCGCAAGAGATCCATGGTATCGAGAAATTCGGTAAGCGTCGGTTCGATATCGTCCAGAATCTGTTTGTAGTAGCTGAGCGACATGAAGATGTCGGCGTAATCCTCAAGAAACTTGGGCAGGTCCTCGATCTTGATGTTCAGCTTCTGCGCCATCAACCGCAGCTTCTCGAGCGCCTTCTTCTTATCCGGCGAGCGGAACAGCTTGACCACGTCCTGGAAACTTTTCACGTCGAGGTCGTCCCCGCCGTAGATCTGCGAGATCAGGGGGCCCGTGAATTCACGCATGTATTCGTTCAACTCGGCCGTCTTGCTTTCCGACAGCTTGAGGTACTCGACGTTGTTGACCTCGATACCCAGGTCGCGCAGCGAGATGCGCAGCGAATAGACGTCGTAGCTGGGCAGGTCGCCCAGCTTTTTCATCAGGATCATGTCTGGATTGCGAAAACCGTCGGCCCAGCCGAATTCCGCTGGCAGGCCGTCGATATCCACTTGGCCCGAGCCGGTGTCCTTGTCCGAGAAAATTTCCACCATGCTTTCGAAGCGCGCGTTCTTGATCAGCCTGGCACGGCGCAAGGGGGCCGTCTTGATCGGCATCATGATCAAGGGCAGGGTATGCAGCGAATCCCGGTCTTCGTCGTCGATATCCTGTTCGAGATTGAGATCGCCGAAGGTAAATTTTTTATCCTGGCTCAATGCCTGATCCTCACCGGACGCCTACTTGGCCCACTCGACGGTTTCGACCTTGGGCGCGTTGGCTTGAATTTCGCGAACCTTCTCGATCCCTTGTTTCATCTCGGACATGATGAATTCGCCGCGCTTGATGGGGCCGCCCACGGTGGGCGACGGAAAGCGCACGGCGAAGGCGTTCATTTTGACCGTCAAAGCGCACAAACAACCGCCGATGGTGGTGTGGTATTCCTCGACGAACTTCTTGACCGTCTTGAAGCGGTCAGCGGTCAGATCATCCCACATGCCGTTGGTATAGCGATCGAACGTTTCGAAACGGCCCGAGATCGCGGCCATCAACTCGTTGATCGCACCTTCGATCTGGTCGCAGGTGTTCATCATGTTGACGTTGGTCTTAAGCTGGAAGTTGTCGCGGATATCGTCCATGGAGGCCATAAACTCGTCGATAATTGGTTCCAACGCGTCCAGGCACTGGCGGAAATAGGACAGCGACAGAAACACGTCGCCGTAATCCTCCAGAAATTTTGGTACGTCACGAACCTTGATGCGCAATTTCTGTGCCATTTGGTCCAGCTTCTTGCGCACCATTTCCACGTCCGGACTTTCGAACAGTTTGACCATGTCGTCGAAGGTCTGAATGTTCAGGTCGTCCTTGCCGTAGATTTCCTGAATTAGCGGGCGCGTGAACTGGGTCATATAGGATGTCAGTTCGGTGACCTTGCTGTCCGACAGCCTCAGATCCTCGATCGCGTTGACCTCAATCCCTTCCTGACGAAACAGCATGCGCAACGAATAGACGTCGTAGCTGGGCAGGGGAGCGAGTTTGCGCAGCATCACTAAATCCGGATGGCGCTTGCGGCCCTTGCCCGACCAGCCGTAATCCTTGGCCAGTTCCTCGACGTCCATCTGACCGGACCCGATACCCTGGCCCTGGAACAGTTCGACCACGCTGTTGAGGCGCGCGTTCTTGATCAGGCGCGCACGGTGAAGCGACGGCGTCTGGAACGGCAGGATGGACAACGGCAGAATGTGCAGCGCGTCGCGGTCCTCGTCACGTTGCGTCGAGGGCACGCCCGTCGGCTCGGCGGGATCGGGAACGTTTTGATCTGTCGCGGCGTCAGTCATGAATGTTCGCCCAGGTTCGACCAGTTCGGTCTTTGACTTCTATTGTCTGTTAAAATACCTATTTTAAACAACTTTTATAGCATCATTTCGTCCGGTGGAGCCAATAGCCGCTGCCGGTTCGGCGGGGCGGGGCGGGAATCATGGCGCGGTATCGGCTGAAAATTGAATACGACGGACGCGGTTTCGTCGGCTGGCAGCGCCAGGACAACGGCCTGGGCGTACAGGAAGCCGTAGAGGACGCTGTTTACGCCTTCACCGGCGAACGGGCCCAGGTCTTCGCTGCCGGGCGCACGGACGCGGGCGTCCATGCCTTGGGCCAGGTTGGCCATGTCGACCTGGAAAAGGACTGGCCCGCCGATACGGTGCGCAACGCACTCAACTTTCATCTCAAGGCCCATGCGATCAGCGTTGTCGCGGCCGCGCCCGTCGACGCGGATTTTCACGCTCGGTTTTCCGCCGTTTCCAGAAGCTATCTCTACCGTGTCCTCAACCGCCGCTCGCCGCCGGCCCTGGACCAGGGGATGGTGTGGTGGGTGCCGGTGCCGCTGGATGTGGATGCCATGGCGGCGGCGGCCCGGGTCCTGATCGGCCATCACGACTTCACCAGCTTCCGCGCCACCCATTGCCAGGCCAATTCGCCGGTCAAGACCCTGGACGTCCTCGACGTGACCCGGGCCGGCGAGGAAATCCATTTCCGCGCCCACGCCCGCTCGTTCCTGCACCATCAGGTGCGCAACATGGTCGGCAGCCTGAAGTGGGTGGGAGAGGGCCGATGGACGGCCAAGGACCTGCAATCGGCGCTCGACGCCCGCGACCGTGCGGCCGGCGGTCCGACGGCGCCGCCGGACGGCCTTTATCTGACCGACGTGGGATACTGACGGCCGGCCGGGAATTTGGCCCCGGCCATGGTGCGGGGGGGCCAATCGGCGTATATTCGACAAATGGACAAGCAAATCCCCCTGTCCCTGAAGGCGTCGGAAGACGGCGCCGAGGGCGCGCAATCCGCCGATCCGGCGATCCAGGAACCTGCGCTGAAGGACCAGCCGGTGATCGGCTATCTCGCCGTGATCTGCGGGGTGTTCGCCATTTTCGCCTGGGGCATCGTGTTCGTGCCCATGGGGCTGGCCTTTTCCGTGGCCGCCCTGATCGCCGGGCAGGGGGCCTGGGGCTTCTCTGGGCTGGTGCTGTCGGTGATCGGGCTGATGACCTCGCCCACCCTGCTGGCCCTGCTGGGCCTGGGCGCGGTCGCGGCGTTTTTCGGGATCGGCTGACGTTTCCGCCTTATTGGGCGAAATACCGCTTCAGAACCTCTTGATAGATGCGCGCCAGATCACGGATTTCCGTGACCAGGGCGTTCTCGTTCATCTTATGCGCCGTTTCGTTGGTCAGGCCGAATTCGACGACCGGGCAATGGTCCTTGATGAAGCGCGCGTCCGACGTGCCGCCGGTGGTGCTCAATTCCGGGTCCTGGCCGGTGACGGCCTTCACGGCCCCCGCGACCACGTCGCTCAACAGCCCCGGCGGGGTCAGGAACGATTCCCCGGACACGGAAATGTCCAGGCCGTAGGACCCCTGCGTTTCCTCTGCCATGACGGCGGCGCAGCGCTCCTCGATCAGTTTCGTCAGGCTGGCGCCCGAATGCATGTCGTTGAAGCGGATGTTGATGCGCGCCGACGCCTGGGCCGGGATCAGGTTGGTCGTCGCGTTGCCGACGTCGACGGTGGTGATCTCCAGGTTGGTGGCCGGGAAATGGTCGTTGCCGTGATCCAGGGGGTCGTCGTTCAGCGCCGACAGCATCTTCAACAGCTTGGGCACCGGGTTGTCGGCCAGATGCGGATAGGCGACATGGCCTTGCGTTCCGGTCACCGTGATCGTGCAGTTGAGGGACCCGCGCCGGCCGATCTTCACCATATCGCCCAGGGTGGTCACGTTGGTCGGCTCGCCGACCAGACAGGCGTCGATTTTCTCGCCCTGGTCCACCAGCCAGCCCAGCATCTTCGGCGTGCCGTTGATCGCGGGGCCTTCCTCATCCCCGGTGATGAGGAACGAAATCGATCCCTTGGGGTATCCGTTCGATTTCAGGAACGCATCCGTGCCCGCGACCATGGCGGCGATCGCGCACTTCATGTCCGCCGCCCCCCGGCCGTACAGCCGCCCATCGCGGATTTCCGGTTTGAACGGGTCCGACGCCCAGCCCGCCGCGTCGCCCGGCGGGACCACGTCCGTATGGCCCGCGAAACAGAAATTGGGGCCCTCGGTGCCGAGCCGCGCATAAAGGTTGTCCACGTCCGGCGTGCCGTCCTGGGAAAAGGGCAGGCGATGGCAGGTAAAGCCCAGGGCTTCCAGCCGCGCCTGCAACAGGTCGAGGGCCCCGCCCTCCGTCGGCGTGACGGAGGGGCAGCGGATCAGGGCTTCGGAAAGCTCGATGACGTCGGTCATGGCGGTCACGGTGCGTTTAGTCGCGCAGCAGTTCGTTGATGGAGGTCTTGGACCGGGTCTTTTCGTCCACGGTCTTGAGGATCACCGCGCAGTACAGCGACGGCTGACCTTCCTTGCCCGGCAATGAGCCCGGCACGACCACCGAATAGGGCGGCACGCGGCCGTAGTGGACCTTGCCGGTTTCCCGTTCGACGATCTTGGTCGACTGGCCGATGAACACGCCCATGGAAATGACCGAACCCTCGCCGACCACGACGCCCTCGACGACCTCGGAGCGCGCGCCGACGAAGCAGTTGTCCTCGATAATCACCGGGCCGGCCTGCAGGGGCTCCAGCACGCCGCCGATCCCCGCACCGCCGGAAATGTGGCAATGCTTGCCGATCTGGGCGCAGGACCCGACCGTGGCCCAGGTATCGACCATGGTGCCTTCATCCACATAAGCGCCCAGGTTGACGAAGCTGGGCATCAGCACCACGCCGGGCGCGATATAGGCCGACCGCCGCACGATGCAGTTCGGCACGGCGCGGAAGCCGGCAGCCTTGAAATCGTCGGCGGACATGCCTTCGAACTTGGACGGCACCTTGTCCCACCAGGTCGAGCCGCCGGGGCCGCCGGAAATCGGCGCCATGTCGTTGAGCCGGAAGGACAGCAGCACGGCCTTCTTCAGCCACTGATGCACGACCCAGTCGCCACCGGTCTTTTCCGCGACGCGGGCCTTGCCCTTGTCCAGCAGGTCCAGCGCCGCCTCGATGGCGTCGCGGGTTTCTCCCGTGGTCGCGGGCGTGATGGCGTCGCGGCCGTCCCAGGCGGCGTCGATGGCGGCTTGCAGATCTGTGGTCATGGCGAAATCCCGGTTTCTTTGGGTGAATTGGTCAAAAATGGCCCCGGAAGATGAAACAGGGCCCGAAACAAGTCAAGGCGGGCGGGCCGTCTATGTCCCGGCGGCGACGCTTTCCAGCCAGACGACCAGATCATCCACCACATGGTGGATATGGCCGCCGTCGGCGCCGTCGTTGGCCCAGGTCACGCCGGTGGTGCCTTCCGGGCGGACCCAGACGGTGGTCATGCCCAGGGCGAAGGCGGGGGCCAGGTTGCGGGCCATGTCCTCGACCATCACCGCGCGGGTCGGGTCGATGCCGTGGGCTTCCGCCATCTTGACGTAGACATGGGGGGCGGGCTTGGGCTCGTAGTCGGAGGCGACGATGTCGAACACGGCCTCGAAATGATGGCGCACGCCCAATTTGTCCATGACCCGCTCCGCATGGGGCACGTCGCCGTTGGTGAAGATGATCTTGCGGCCCGGAAGCTTTTCCAGCGCGGCGTCCAGGCGCGGTGACGGGTCGACCGGGTCCAGGTCGATATCGTGCACGGCGTTCATGAAGGCCACGGGATCGACGCCGTGCAGGGTCATCAGGCCCCGCATGGTCGTGCCGTGTTCCCGGAAATAGGTTTTCTGCAGCGCCCGCGCCTGTTCCAGCGGCAGGTCGAACAGCCCGGCCACATAGCGCGTGATGTTCCAGTCGACCTGATCGAACAGGCGGCAGGACGCGGGATAGAGCGTGTTGTCCAGGTCGAACACCCAGCAGTCGGCGGCGGCCATGCTGTCGAGGGGCGGTTTTGACGCCGCCGGCGGGACGGTCGGGGTTTGGTCTTTGATCATGGCCCTTTATAGGATATCGGCGGCCCCGGCGCGCAATGGTCTTTTCACGGGCGGGGTGTGACGCAGGCCGCTTGGCTATCGGCGCCGGTCGGGTAATATTCCCCCCGACGGTCGGAAGAAGGCCGGAGGAGGAGACAGTCTAAGTGACCACCCAATACGGCAAGGAAGCGGACCTAGCCAAGAACGGCAAGGCGGAAGAGCGCCGGCGCCTGGCCGCCTCCATGACCACCAAGCCGGAAATTCTCTATTACATGGCCAAGGACGGCGACCCGGACGTGCGCAAGGCGCTGGCGGGCAACACGGCCACGCCCATGCAGGCCGACAGCCTGCTGGCCAAGGACGACGACCCCGAGGTGCGCGCCACCCTGGGCCAGAAGATTTCCCAGATGATGCCGGAGCTGACGGACAAGCAGAAGACCAAGGTCCGGCGTTGGGCGACGGATACGCTGGAGGACATGTCGCGCGATCAGGCGCTGCGCGTGCGCCACCTTCTGGCCGACACGCTGAAGGAAATGACCTCGGCCCCGCCGGCGGTGATCCGCCAGCTGGCCCGCGACACCGACGCCATGGTCGCCAATCCGGTGATCGAATTCTCGCCCGTGCTGACCGACAAGGACCTGGCGACCATCATCGCCGAGGGCGCCAACACGGCGCGGCTCAAGGCCGTGGCCCGTCGCCGGGAGGTCTCCGAGGCCGTGTCCGACGCCATTGTCGAGACCGGCGACGTGGAGGCGACGGCGGAACTGTTGAAGAACCCGGGCGCGCATATTTCCGAAGGTACGATGGACAAGATCGCCGACCGCGCGGAAGATCATCCTGAACTGCATGAACCCCTGGTCGCCCGGCCGGGCCTGTCCGACAAGGCGGCCAAGCGCTTGGCCGAATATGTCGCCGACAGCCTGCTGGACACCTTGCTGGCGCGCAAGGACATCTCGCCGGAACTGGCCGAACAGGTGCGCGCCGTGGTCATGGCGCGGCTGGCCGCCGGGGACGGGCCGCCGCCGGGCGCGGATGCGGGCGGTGCCAACGGCGGCGTGAACGGCGGAACCGGCAACGGCGCGCTGGAGCCTGAACCGGAACGCCTGACCCGCGACGAGGCCCTGGAGCTGGCGCGTGAGATGAACAAGAAGGGCCAGCTGACCGAAGGGGTGATCTACGACGCCATCGGGCGCAAGGATCGCAACATGGCCATGGCGGCGCTGGCCGTTCTGTCCGACACTAAGATGGCGGCGGTGGTCAAGGCCTTCGCCACCAATTCGGCCAAGGGCATCGTGTCTTTGGTGTGGGAGGCCGGATGTTCGCCCAAGTTGGCGGTCGACCTGCAGCAGGGCCTGGGCAGCGTCGCCCCGGTCGAAATCATCCGCCCGTCGTCAAAGGCCGCCTACGGCCTGTCTGAAGCGGAAATGTCCTGGCAGCTTGAATTTCTGCGCGACATGGCGTGACATAATAAATGATTTTCAGGGGGCCTGGACAATCACAACAACGACCGGGAGGACCCCATGGACGGACATCTGAAAACCCCCTACGACCCGCGCACCTTTCGCGCCCTGACGTGGCACGACCATACACAGGCCTTCGCCGATGGGTCGGACAGCCCCCGGGCGTATCTGGAACGCTGTCTGGAAACCGTCGATGCGCGGGAGCCCGTGGTGAAAGCCTTCCCCGCCATCAACAAGGACGGTGCCCGCGCCGCGGCCGATGCCGCCACGGCGCGCTGGCGGGCGGGGACGCCCTTGTCGCCCATCGACGGCCTGCCCATCGCCATCAAGGACCTTCTGGAAACCAGGGATATGCCGACGCAGATGGGGTCGGCGGCGTTCACGGGCGCTTTTCCCAAACGCGACAACGCGGCCGTCTGGGCCCTGCGCAAGGCCGGTGCCGTGGTTCTTGCCAAAACGGTGACGGCGGAACTGGGCGGCACTCATCCGGGGCCGACGACCAATCCCTTCGATCCGGCGCGCACGCCGGGCGGTTCGTCCTCGGGCTCGGCGGCGGCGGTCGCGGCCCGCATGGTGCCGGCAGCCATCGGCACGCAGGTCGGCGGCTCGATCATCCGCCCGGCGGCCTACTGCGGCAACGTGGCCCTGAAGCCCAGCCAGGGGGCCCTCAACCGGGGGGAGCGCATGTCGACCAGCATGTCGACCCACGGCCCCCATGCCGGCTGTATCGAGGACATGTGGCAGGTCGCCATTGAAATCGCCAAACGGGCGGGCGGTGACCGCGATTGCCGCGCGCTGAAGGGGCCGGACACGACCCCCGCGGCGGCCAGGCCGGCGCGCCTGATGGTGCTGGAAACAGCGGGTTGGGAGCGGGTCGACGCGGCCACCAAGGCGGCCTTCGCGGAACTCCTCGGCCGGCTCAAGGCGTCGGGTGTCGAATGGGTCGACCGGCGCGGCGATGCCGGTGTCGAGGCCTTCGAAAAGGTCATCCTGGATGCCGAGGAAATCGCCACGGACGTCACCTTGTGGGAAAACCGCTGGGGCTGGCGCAACATGGTGGATGAACATGGCGACAAGATCAGCCATCGCCTGCGCAAGGGGCTGGAAAAGGCCGAGGCCATGACGCCGGCGGACTACGAAGCCCTGCTTGACCGCCGGGCGGCGGCCCAGGCGGCGCATCGGAATGCCGCGACACTGGCCGATTGCGCGATCACGCTGTCCTGTCCGGGGCCGGCGCCGCTGTGGGACGCATCCGCCGCTGATGCGGATGATGTCCGCCGCCCCACGGGGGATGCGATCTTCAATTACCCGTCGTCCATGCTGTTCGCCCCCGTCGTGACCATCCCGATGATGGCCGTTGACGGCATGCCCGTCGGGATGCAGCTCATGGGGCGGCCCGGCGACGACGCCAAGATCACGGGATTGGCGCGCTGGATTCTGGAGAATGTGGCACCGGTGGTCAGCGACTAGCCCGACGGGACGCCCTAATCCGGCAGAATGATCGTGCCGGCGCCGTGTTCGGTGAACAGTTCGACCAGCACGGCATGGGCGACCCGGCCGTCGGAGATGACGGCGCCGCCGACCCCGGCCAGGACCGCGTCGATGCAGGTTTCGACCTTGGGGATCATGCCGCCGGAAATGGTGCCGTCGGCGATCGCCTTGCGCGCGTCGGACACCTTCAGTTCGGGGATCAGGGCGCCGTTGCCGTCGAGCACGCCGGACACGTCGGTCAGCATGATCAGGCGCTTGGCATGGGTGGCGCCGGCAATGGCGCCTGCCGCCGTGTCGGCGTTGATGTTCAGGGTCTCGCCCTTGGGGCCGACGCCGATCGGCGCGATGACCGGGGTGATATCCGATTCCTCGAAGGCTTCCAGCACGTGCGGGTTGATTTCCCGGGGCTCGCCGACCAGGCCGAGATCCAGGATCCGCTCGATATTCGATTCCGGGTCTTTCTTGGTGCGCCGCAGCTTGTCGGCCATGATCAGGTTGCCGTCCTTGCCGCACAGGCCCACGGCCATGCCGCCGGCGGCGTTGATGCGGGTGACGATTTCCTTGTTGATGGACCCGGCCAGGACCATTTCAACGACCTTCACCGTGTCCTCGTCGGTCACGCGCAGGCCGTCCACGAACTTGCTTTCGATGGCCAGCCTTTCCAGCATGGCGCCGATCTGCGGCCCACCGCCGTGCACCACGACCGGGTTGCTGCCGCATTGGCGCAGCAACACCACGTCGCGCGCGAACACGTTGGCCATTTCCTCGTCGCCCATGGCATGGCCGCCGTACTTGATGACCACGGTTTGTCCCGAGTAGCGGCGCATGTAGGGCAGCGCCTCGGACAGTACGTTGGCCTGGTTCAGCCATTTATCGGCGATGGAGCGTTTCTTGTCGTCGGTCATGGGGCGGGAACCTAATGCATTATCCGAAGTATTTGAAGCATCCGTAACGGTTTAGACCGCTTCGGCGGGCAAGGCCAGCGCCGCCAGTTCGGCGCGCAGTTCCTCGATGCCGCGGCTTTTGAAAGAGCTTGTCCGCATGATCACCGGATGGGCCGCCGTATGCTTGGCCAATTCCTTTTCCGTCAGAGCGACCAGCTTGTCCAGGTCGTCGGCCTTCACCTTGTCGCACTTGGTCAGGACGATCTGATAGACCTGGGCGGCGGCGTCGAGCATGGCCATGACCTCGTGGTCCGTTGCCTTCAGCCCGTGGCGCGCGTCGATCAGCACACAGGTCCGGCGCAGTTCCTGGCGGCCCTTGAGATAGGAATTGACCAGCTTGGTCCAGTTCTTGACCTCGCCCTTGGGCGCCTTGGCATAGCCGTAGCCCGGCAGATCGGCCAGCATCAGGCGCTTGCCGAGATCGAAGAAGTTGATCTGCTGCGTGCGGCCCGGGGTGTTCGACGTGCGGGCCAGGTCCTTGCGTCCGGTCAGGGCGTTGATCAGCGACGATTTGCCGACGTTGGACCGCCCGGCGAAGGCGATTTCCGGCAGCGGGCTGTCCGGCACCTGGGCCAGGCTGGCCGCGCCCAACAAAAACGTCGCTTCCTTGGCGAACAGAAGCCGCCCGTTTTCCAACAGGATCGCGTCGGCCTCGGCCCCGGAATCCACGCCGGGCGTAATGTCTCCCGGCTGTGTCATGGATCGGTGCTCCTTAACGCGGGGATCAGGCCTTGACGCCCATCTTGCGCATGATGACCCATTGTTGGGCGATGGACAGCAGGTTGTTCCAGGTCCAGTAGATCACCAGGCCGGCCGGGAAACTGGCCAACAGGAAGGTGAACACCACGGGCAGGAACATCATGATCTTGGCCTGGGTCGGGTCCGTCGGCTGCGGGTTCAATTTCTGCTGCAGGAACATGGAAATGCCCATCAGCAGCGGCCACACGCCAAGGTGCAGAATGTCGGGCGGGTTCCAGGCGATGGCGCCGAACAGGGTGAAGAGGTTCGTGGGATCGGGCGCCGACAGATCCTGAATCCAGCCGTAGAACGGCGCGTGGCGCATTTCGATGGTCACGAACAGCACCTTGTAGAGCGCGAAGAACACGGGGATCTGCAACAGGATCGGCAGGCAGCCTGACGCGGGGTTGGTGCCCTCGCGCTTGTACAGCCCCATCATTTCCTCGTTCAGCTTGACCTTGTCGTCGCCGTAACGCTCGCGCAGCTTGACCATCTCCGGCTGCAGCTTCTTCATCTTGCTCATGCTCTCGTAGGACTTGTTGGCAAGCGGGAAGAAGGCGAGCTTGATGCCCACGGTCAGCAACAGAATGGCGAGGCCCAGGTTGCCAACATGCACTTCCAGCCACAGCAGGCCGTAGAAGATCGGCCGCGTCAGGAAGTAGAACCAGCCCCAGTCGATTGCCAGATCGAAACGCTCGATGCCCAGGCTTTCCTCGTAACCGTCGAGAATCCTGACCTGCTTGGCGCCGGCGAACAGCCGGTTTTCCGCGCTGTTGGTAGCGCCGGGCGCGATCGTCACGCCGGCGCCCAGGAAGTCGACCTGATAAGTGTCGACCACGCCGGCCTTGCGGTAAACGTAGCGCTTGGTGACCTCGGCGTCCTTGTTGGGGAGCAGGGCCGTCAGCCAGTATTTGTCGGTGATGCCGATCCAGCCGCCCGTGCCGGTGCTGCTTTCCAGTTTCTTTTCCTGAAGGTCGTCGTAATCGACTTCCGTCAACTCACCGTTGTTCACGCCCAGCAGACCTTCGTGCAGGATGTAGAAGCCCGAGGTTTCCGGCGTGCCCTGGCGTGACACCAAGCCGTAGGGGAACAGTTGCACCGCGCCCGCGCCCTTGTTGGCGACGGCCTGGGTGATCTTGAACATGAAGTTCTTATCGATCTCGTAGGTGCGCGAGAACACCAGGCCCTGGCCGTTATCCCAGGTCAGAGTGACCGGGGTGTCCGGGGTCAGGGTGCGGGAGGATGCCGTCCATACCGTATCCGCATCGGGCACCTGGGCGGCCTTCGCGCCGTCCTTGGCGGCGGCGGCGATCCAGCCGAACTCCGCGAAATAGGCGTTGCTGACGCCGCGCGGGTTCAACAGCGTGATCGGCTTGCTGTTCTTGTCCAGGGTCTCGAAAAAGTCGGCCAGGATCAGGTCGTCGATGCGCCCGCCCTTGAGCGTGATCGAGCCCTTCAGGCGCGGGGTCTCGATGGCGACGCGGGGCGTGGCGGCCAGAATCTGGGCGCGGCTTGCCTGGGGCGACATCTCGGGCGCCTTGCCGGTGCCCGGGGCCTGCGGCAACACCGCCGCGGCGTCGCCCGGCGTGCCGGGGGCCTGGCCCGCGGCCGGCGCGGGTGTTTGGCCCGGCTGCGCGGTCGTGGCGGTCTCGGCGACCTGCGGCGGCGGGGTGGTGTTCTTGAAATACAGCTCGAAGCCCAACAGGACGGCCACCGAAAGGACCACGGCCAGGATCAGGTTTTTGTTTTCGATCATTCGTTTTAGGACCCGTGCGGTTGGGGAAGAGAATTGGGGTGATCGGCGTGGGCATGATGCCCATCGCCGTGGCCCGGACAGCCAACGGACGGCACCGGATCGACGCCGCCCCGGTTCCAGGGATTACAACGCAAGACGCGCGGGACGGAAAGGCCCAGCCCGCGAACGAAGCCGTGGGCCGCGAAGGCGTCCCGCGCGTATTCGGAACAGGTCGGATAAAAGCGGCAGGAAGCCGGCGCCAGGGGCGACAGGAAAAGCTGATAGCCCCGGATCAGGGCGCGGGCGAGGCGGGCCGGAAGGGCGGCAATCGTCGGCGCCATCATCTCAAATCTCCGCTTTCCCCCGGCGGTCCCGGCCGCTGCGGCCGTTTCCGCCCCCGTTCTTGCGCGTGCCGACCCGTTCCAGGGCCGTGCGCAGGTCGCCGATCAGCGCCGGAAAGGCCCGGTCCAGGGTGCCTTGGCGCCCGATCAGGACGTAGTCATGCCCCGCTTTGGCGCAATCGGGCAAGACCTGTTCGGCGGCGGCCTTCAGGCGCCGGCGCGCGCGGTTGCGCACGACGGCATTGCCGACCTTGCGTGTCACCGTGAATCCGGCCCGGAAATCCGGTCCGGCGGTGTCCGTGTCTCCGTTGCCGAAAGCGGTGCGATCAAAGGCCTGCAACACCAGCCCCGGTGCTGCCCACTTATGTCCTTTCCGCGCCACCTTGAGAAAGTCGGCACGGCGTTTCAGCCTCGGCACCGTGGGTGACATGGCGGCTCGCTTCCGACCGGCTTGCGGGAACAGGCGCTGTTAAGCGGACAGGCGCTTGCGGCCTTTGGCACGCCGCGCCGCCAGCACACGCCGGCCGCCCGGGGTCGCCATACGGCTACGGAAACCGTGGCGGCGCTTGCGAATAAGCCTGCTCGGCTGATAGGTGCGTTTCACGCGACGTCTCCTTAGAAAAATGAGTGCGCTTTTTAAGGCCTTGGTTCGATGAAGTCAACGGGCCTGGGTGGTTTGTCCGTAATCGCGTAAAAAGCCCGGATTTCCGGGGGCATCACTTGGCGTTCACGGTCAATTGACCCTGGCGTGAGGCGCATTCGCTTGTGCCTTTTGGTACCCGGAGGATAGAAACCGGGAGCCGCCGCCGTTCGCGGCCCCCATTCATGAACAAGGTTACAGACATGCGCAAGGCCCTCGATCACGACGGACAGCCCGCCGCCGACACGGCCGACGGCCCGAAATCCGGGCGGTTTTCCGTGAAACGGTTGATCCCCGTCCTGGTTCTGGTCCTGGCCACGCTTCTGTTCTTCGTCTTCGACCTGCACACTTATGTGTCGCTCGACGCCCTCAAGACCCATCGCACGGCGGTGCTTGACTATTACGCCGCCCATCAGGCGTTGACGGCGCTGTTGTTCGGCGCTGCCTATACGGTGGTGGTCGCGCTGTCGATCCCGGGGGCGATCTGGATGACCTTGCTGGCCGGTTTCGTGTTCGGCACGGCCCTGGGGGCGGCGATCGTCGTGGTCGCCGCGACCTTGGGCTCGTTGATCGTGTTCCTGGCCGCGCGCTATGCCATCGGCGACCTTTTATACAAGAAGGCCGGTCCCTTCGTGCGGCGCATGGAGGAAGGCTTCCGCAAGAACGCCTTTTCCTACCTGATGTTCCTGCGTCTGGTGCCGGTGTTTCCGTTCTGGCTGGTCAATCTGGTGCCGGCTTTCCTCAACGTGGGTGCCGTGGCCTTCGTGGTCGCGACGATCCTCGGCATCGCGCCGGCGACCTTCGTGTTCGCCAGCGTCGGCAGCGGCCTCGGCGCCGTGCTTGACCAGGGTGGCACGCCGGACCTGACCATCGTGTTCGAACCGCACATCATGGGCCCGCTGCTGGGCCTGGCCGTGCTGGCCCTGATCCCGGTGTTCCTGCGCCGCATCAAAGAACGTCGCGGAGGTGTGTCGTGAACAACCCACCGCCAACCCGCATCGACACGGACATCTGCGTGATCGGCGCCGGGTCGGGCGGCTTGTCTGTCGCCGCCGGGGCGTCACAGATGGGGGCCCGCGTCGTGCTGATCGAAAAGGGCGAAATGGGCGGTGACTGCCTGAATTACGGCTGCGTGCCGTCCAAGGCCCTGTTGGCCGCCGGCCATGCCGCCCAGGCCGTGCGGGATGCCGGACGGTTCGGCGTCCGGGCGACCCTTGACGGGTTAGACGGCAAGGCCGTCTACGGCCATGTCGAGAGCGTGATCGACGCCATCCGGCCGATGGATTCCCAGGAACGGTTCGAAGGCCTGGGCGTGACCGTGATCCGCGAACACGGACGCTTCACCGGCCCGGACCGGGTGCAGGCGGGCGACACGGAAATCCGCGCCAAACGTTTCGTCGTCGCCACCGGGTCCTCGGCCGCCGTGCCGCCCATTCCGGGCCTGGACGGGGTCGACTTCCTGACCAACGAAAGCGTGTTCGACCGCGACAGCCTGCCCGAGCACCTGATCGTCATCGGCGGCGGGCCGATCGGCGTCGAGATGGCCCAGGCCCATGCTCAATTGGGCTGCAAGGTCACGCTGTTGGAAATGTTCTCCATCATGGCCAACGACGACGGGGACCTGGTCGATGTTGTGCGCCGTGCCCTGGTCGCGGGCGGCATCGACATCCGCGAAGGCATCAAGATCGCAGGCGTCGAAAAGACGGATACGGGCGTCGCCGTGACCATCGAGGACGGCGGCGAAAGCCAGCGTATTGAGGGCAGCCACCTGCTGGTCGCGGCGGGACGACGGGCCAACGTCGCGGGCCTGGATCTGGAAAAGGCCGGGATCGACCACACGCCCAAGGGCATTACGGTCGATGCCCGCCTGCGCAGCACCAACAAGAAGGTCTTCGCCATCGGCGATGTCGCGGGCGGGCTGCAGTTCACCCATGTCGCCGGCTATCACGCGGGCGTGGTGATCAAGAACGCCCTGTTCCGCATCCCCGCCAAGGCCGACCATTCCGTCGTTCCCTGGGTGACCTATACCGCGCCGGAACTGGCCCAGGTCGGGCTGACGGAAAAGAAGGCCCGCGACGCGGGCATCGAATTCAACGTCCTGCGCTGGCCCTTTCACGACAACGACCGCGCCCAGGCGGAGCGCGCGACCGAAGGCCTGGTCAAGGCCATCGTCACGCCCAAGGGCAAGATTCTCGGCTGTGGCATCGCCGGACACCAAGCGGGGGAACACATTCAGCTTTGGGTGCTGGCCCTCGCCAAGGGCATGAAGGTGGGCGACCTGGCGACCATCATCCTGCCTTATCCGACCCTGGGCGAGGTCTCGAAACGCGCCGCCGGCAGCTATTTCACGCCCAAGCTGTTCACGGACCGCACCCGGGCCATTGTCCGCTTCCTCTTGAAGCTTTGGTGACTGGCCGCTTAACCTCACACATGTCCGATCTCAACCCGCTCCCGCCCAAGGCCCACCAAAGCCTGTCCGCGCGTCTTCTCGTGCTGACGGTGGTGTTCGTCATGCTGGCCGAGCTGTTCATCTACACGCCGTCGGTCGCGCGGTTCCGCAAGAATTATCTTGAGGAACGCATCGTGCGCGCGCACCTGGCGACGCTTGCCATCGAGAACATGCCGGAGCAGGCCGCCGACGATAATTTGGGCCGCACGCTTTTGAAGACCACGGATACCTATGCCATCGCGCTGCGCCAGCATGACCAGCGCATCCTGATCGCCGGCGGCGAGATGCCGCCCCGGGTCGATGCGGTCTACGACCTGCGGATGAGCGGATTTCCCGGTTGGATCGAAGACGCCTTCGTGACGCTGGCGCAGACGGAAAACCGCATCCTGCGCATCATCGGTGAAACGCCCAAACGGCCCGGCGTGCAGGTCGAAATCTATATCGACGAAGCCCCCATGCGGGACGAGATGCTGGCCTTTTCACACCGCATCTTTCAATTGTCGCTGGCGATCTCGCTGTTCACGGCCGGTCTGCTCTACATCAGTCTGATGCTGATGTTCGTGCGCCCCATGCGCCGCATCACGGCGGGCATGGAAAGGTTCCGCAGGGCACCCGAGGACGAAACCCGCATCTTCAAACCGTCCGACCGGCCCGACGAAATCGGCATCGCCCAGCGCGAACTGGCGGTCATGCAGCACGAATTGCGCCTGGCCCTGCGGCAGAAGGATCGCCTGGCCATGCTGGGCGCGGCGGTGACCAAGGTGAACCATGACCTGCGCAATTCCCTGGCCACGGCGATGCTGATCGGTGACCGCCTGGCGGCCAGCGACGATCCGGACGTGCAGCGCTTGGTGCCGCGCATGTTCCGCGCCATGGACCGGGCCGTGAACCTGTGCGGCCAGACATTGGATTATGCGTCTGCGACCATGCCGACCCTGAACGCCAAGCGGAACCGCCTGGCCGAGATCGTCCACATGGCGGGTGAGACCCTGACCCAGGAACGGCCCGACAGCGGGGGCGGCCCCTTCGATTGGCGTAACGAAGTGCCGGACGAGATCTGCCTGATGGCCGATGCGGCGCAGATGCTGCGGGTGTTCGAAAACCTGGGCCGCAACGCCCGCGAGGCGGGGGCGTCGAGCGTGCGCGTCACCGCCGTCGAGGACGCGGACTCCTTGATCGTCGAGATCATCGACGACGGCCCCGGCATGCCCGCGCAGGCGACCGAA
The DNA here is from genome assembly GCA_963972065.1 of uncultured Rhodospirillaceae bacterium. Lineage (GTDB taxonomy): Bacteria > Pseudomonadota > Alphaproteobacteria > Rhodospirillales > Casp-alpha2 > UBA1479. Next base: position 35,160 of record CAXAVJ010000008.1, on the reverse strand, counting down.
CATCTGTTCCAACCCTTCGCCGGATCGGCGCGGGAAGGCGGCACGGGCCTGGGGCTGGTCATCGCGCGGGAAGTCATTCATGCCCACGGCGGCGAGATCGCCCTGGCGGCCACGGGGCCCGAGGGCACGGCATTCCGCCTGCGCCTGAAACCGGCGTGATCGTCGTTGCGCCGGGCGCGGCGCCTGTCTAAAGTCCCGACCGGGGCTGGCATCGCAATCTGGTTATTCGTTTAAAGGATTTGCCGTCATGTCCGCACCCAACAAGCAGCCCACCTGGAATCCCGGTCAGTACCTGAAATTCGCGGGCCACCGCATGCGCCCGGCCCTCGACCTCATCAACCGCATCGCCCTTGATGACCCCTCGGTGGTCTATGACCTGGGCTGCGGGCCCGGCAACGTGACGCCGTTCCTCATGGGCCGCTGGCCGAACGCCCGCCATGTCGGGATCGATTCATCGGAAGAAATGCTGGCCAAGGCGCGGGCCGAACATCCCGACGGCGATTGGCAGCAGGCCGATGCCGCGACCTGGGCGCCCGACGCCCCGGCGGACCTGATCTATTCCAACGCCGCCCTGCAATGGATCGACAACCACGCGGTCCTGTTCCCGCGCCTGATGGGGCATCTCGCGCCGGGCGGGGTGCTGGCCGTGCAAATGCCCCATAACCATGCCGCCCCCTCGCACATGGGCATGCGCCAGGTGGTCGAGGACGGCCCTTGGCGGGCCAAGCTGGAGCCGGTGTTGCGGGAATTTCCGGTCCACGACCCGGACGCCTATTACGATTACATCGCGCCCCATGCCAGCAGCCTGGATATCTGGGAAACGGTCTATTCCCAGGTCATGGAAGGCGATAATCCCGTTGCCGAATGGACCAAGGGCTCGGCCCTCAAGCCGCTGCTGGACGCGCTGACCGACCCGGATGAAAACGCCGAATTCTTCGCGACCTATTCGAAGGCGATGCAGGCGGCCTATCCCAAGCGCGCCGACGGTAAGACCCTGTTCCACTTCCGCCGGCTGTTCATCGTCGCGGTGAAATAGCGCACAGCAGGGTCGGTCATGGGCCGTCGTCGCCCAGGACCACGCCCTCGCGCCGCCGGTCGGCGCCGCCGGCCAGGCCTGCGGGCGTTTTCAGAATCCCCTGCAGGCCGCTGATCATGCGCCCGACCTTGACCTGATGGCCCATGGCTTTCAGGTCGGCGATGGCCGGGATCAGTTCTTCCTCGACCTCCGTGGCGCCCCCCCGGTTCATGACATGGGGCAGGTCGACCGCCCCCTGCATGTCCAGGTTCCAGGCCAGCACGCCCAACACCGCCCGCGCCGTATAGCCGATGATGCGCGATCCGCCGGGCGAGCCCATGGCCATGAGGAAGCGGCCGTCCCTGTCCAGCACGATGGTTGGTGACATCGAGGATCGCGGCCGCTTGCCGGGGGCGACCCGGTTGGGCGCGGGGCGGCCCCGCCATTCCGGGCGGAAGGAAAAATCCGTCAGTTGGTTGTTCAACAAAAAGCCCTTCACCATCAGGCGGGCGCCGAAGGCGCTTTCCACGGTGGTGGTGAAGGAAACCGCATTTCCGAAGCGGTCGGCGATGCTCATATGCGCCGTCGACAGGCCCTTGAGCGGATCGTCCGGGCCGCGGTAGGCGGCCTCGGCCCCCGGCGGATGACCCGGGTCGACCAGACCGTCCTTGGCCTGCGCGGGATCGATCAGCCGCGCCCGTTCGGCGAGATAGCCCGCATCGACCATGCCCTTGACCGGCACCGGCACGACGTCGCTGTCGCCGACATAGCCGGCGCGGTCGGCGAAGGCCAGGCGTTCGGCCTCGGCGATCAGGTGTAGCGCCCGGGCACTGTCCGGCCCGGTGGCGGCGAGGGGGAAAAGGTTAAGCATACCCAGGGTTTGGGCCACCGCCAGCCCGCCCGACGATGGCGGCCCCATGCCGCAGACGTTGTAATCGCGATATCGGGCGCAGACGGCGGGGCGTTTCTTGGCTTGGTAGGCCGATATGTCGGCCAGGGTCATCACGGCGGGATGAATGGGCGCGTTGGTCACCGCGTCGGCGATGGCGCGGGCGAGGTCCCCGGAATAGAAGGCATCGGCGCCCTTTTCCGCGATCCGTTCCAGGGTATCGGCCAGGTCCGGATTCTTCAGGATCGTGCCGGCGGCCTTGGGCGCGGCGCCGTCGAAGAAATAGGCTTTCGTCTCTGGTACCTTGCGCAGATGCCGGTCGCCCGCGATCTGGCGGGCCAGACGTTCCGATATGGGGAAGCCGTCCCGCGCCAAGCGGATGGCCGGCTGAAACAGGCGCGCCCAGGGCAGGCGGCCGTGGTCCCGGTGCGCCATCTCCAGCATGCGGACGACGCCGGGCACGCCGACGGCGCGACCGCCCAGGATGGCGTCGCGGTAGGGGATGGGGGCGCCCCGGGCGTCGAGGAACATGTCTTCCCGGGCCGAGGCCGGGGCGGTTTCCCGCCCGTCGTAGGTTTCGATGCTATTCGTCTTACCGTCGAAGCGGACCAAAAAGCCGCCGCCGCCGATGCCCGACGACTGCGGTTCGACCAGGGTCATCACCATCTGCGCGGCGATGGCCGCATCCACGGCCCCGCCGCCGTCGTTGAGCATGTCGAGCGCCGCCCGGGCCGCCAGCGGATGGCTGACCGAAACGGCATGGCTGCGGTAGGCCTGGCCGATCCAAGGCCGGATGGGGTCGGGTGCCACCGGGGGCGGAGCGGCGACGCAGCCGGCCAGCAGGAAAATCAGGGAAAGTGCGGAAAAGCGGGAAAATCGGTGCATGACGTTCTACATGTAACCCACGGGCGCCGGGCGGTCCATCGCCGCTATTTGACCGGCTGCGCCGGTCTGTTAAAGTCCCGCGCTCCTTCCCAAACAACCTTGCCGAGGCTGGCATGGCGCGCATCACCGTCGAAGATATCAAGTCCCGTAAAGTGGCCAAGGGCGCGGCGCCCATCGTGTCGCTGACCGCCTATACCCAACCCATGGCCAAATTCCTGGACCCGCATTGCGATTTCCTGCTGGTGGGGGATTCCCTGGCCATGGTCGTCTACGGCCTGGAAACCACGCGCGGGGTAACCATCGAAATCATGTGCGCCCACGGCCGCGCCGTGACCCGGGGGGCGAAACAGGCCCTGGTCGTGGTCGACCTGCCCCAGGGCACGTATGAGGATTCCACGGCCCAGGCCGTCGCCTCGGCCAAGCGCGTGATCGATGAGACCGAGGCCCAGGCGGTGAAGTTGGAAGGCGGCGTGGAGATGGCCGACACGGTGGCCGCCATCGTCGCCTCGGGCGTGCCGGTGCTGGGCCATGTCGGCCTGTTGCCGCAAAAGGCCGAACATCGGGGCGCCTTCAAAATTCAGGGCCGCGACGACGAGGGCGCCAAGAAGGTCATCGCCGACGCCTTGGCGATCGATGCCGCCGGCGCCTTCGCCATGGTCGTCGAGGGCACGGTCGAGCCCGTGGCCCGGGATTTGACGGAACAGGTGTCGATCCCGACCATCGGCATCGGTGCTTCGCCCGTCTGCGACGGGCAGATCCTGGTGACCGAAGACATGCTGGGTCTGTTCGCCGACTTCACGCCCAAGTTCGTGCGCAAATACGCCAAGCTGGGCGACGCCATCGAGCAGGCGGTCAGGGAATACGCAAAGGATGTGCGCTCGGGCGCCTTCCCGGGTTTGGAACACTGCTTCGGGGTTGAAAAGAAGTAGGGCCATGAGCGCGGCATCCCCGCTCGACACTGTTCGCACCATCGCCGATCTGCGCACCCGCGTTCAGGGCTGGCGGGGGGCGGGACAGCGCATCGGACTGGTGCCGACCATGGGCGCGCTGCACGCGGGCCATGTGTCGCTGGTCAAGAATTCGGTCGCCCGCTGTGACAGAACGGTGGTCACCCTGTTCGTCAATCCGACCCAGTTCGGGCCCAAGGAAGATTTCTCCGTTTATCCCCGCGATGAAGCCCGCGACGCGGCCCTGGTCGCCGCCGAGGGGGCGGATCTTCTGTTCGCGCCCGACGTGGACGAAGTCTATCCCGGCGGCCATGCGACCAAGGTCCATGTCGGCGGACTGGGTGACGTGCTGGAAGGCGAATGCCGCCCCGGCTTCTTCACCGGCGTCGCCACGGTGGTCACCAAGCTTTTGCTGCAGGCCCTGCCCGACGAGGCGTTTTTCGGGGAAAAGGATTATCAGCAGCTTCAGGTCATCAAGAAATTGATCCGCGATCTGGATGTTCCCGTCACCGCCACGGGGGTGGCGACCGTGCGCGAGAGCGATGGCCTGGCGTTGTCGTCGCGCAACGCCTATTTGACCCCGGCCGAGCGCGCCACCGCCCCGGTGCTGCATGGCACCCTTGCCCAGGTCGCCGAACAGGTCGGCCGCGGCGAGAATCCACGGGCACAGGAAGAATGGGCCCGGGGTCAATTGGAACGGGCCGGTTTCTGGCAGGTCGATTACGTCACTGTGCGGGATGCCGTGACCCTGGACGAAGTGAGCGACGCTTCACAGCCTGCCCGCGTGTTGGCCGCCGCCTGGTTGGGCAAGGCGCGGCTGATCGACAACGTGGCGGTGTGACCCGGCGCTGCGGCAGGATTCGGATCAATCCTCGTCCGCTTCGGCGACAAAGCCGAATTGATAGGCGGAGATGATCTGCCGCACACCCTCGCCTTCGCCCCATAGCGGTAGATGGACCAGTTCGAACGGGACATGTTCGTGGCCCGGCATGCTGGCGATATAGCCGCGCAGCATTTCCGGCAGGCCGGTACGCGCAATGCGCGTATACCGCTGGTGAACCGCGTCGCGCATGCTGGCGGGCTCGTAAGCGCTGATCCGCTTGTTGGTTCCTTCGAAACCAAGCGCGTCGGTCAGCCCGGTTCCCCAAAAACGGTTACGGAAATCGGTGCCGTCGTCGATCACATCCTTGACGGCCAGGAAGGTGGCGATCTTGTACAGATCGATTAGCCGGACCTGACCCCATTCAGGGCGTCCGCCGCTTCGTGCGGCAAGGCCCTGCCAGTAACGGACCAGTTCCAGGCACACGGGCGAGCGGCACAGGGCGATATCGCCTTCCTGCCGGGCAACGGGGAAAGTGGCCCCGTCAGGCAGCCAGTCTAGGGAGCTGTCTATCATGTAATTACTATAGAGTTTTTGCCCGATGGTCGAAATATGGACCAATGGACAGGTTGTTTTCCCTGCCTACCCGCGAATGCAGCTGTAGGGCCAAGTGATGCGGGCCTCGGCTGGCACGGTTGCGCCATCTTCGGTGATCACGGCGATAGGCACGGTCTTGTCGGCATCGGGAAGGGCTTTTGCCGACGTGCTGTCAAACGGTGATTTTCCGCGCCACAACGCCAAAGGATCCATCCAATGGCCGTCCAGGGGGATGATCTTGTCGCGGTTGACCGCGAATTTCGGGCCGTTCGAATACCAGGCTGCGAAATGGATCGCCGGGCGCCGGTAACCGTCTCCGCGCCCGCTCTTGCCCGGGCTGATGCCGGAATTTCCCGTGGGCCCCAAATTTTGCCCCCGTGTCACGCGGTCGCCGGGCTTCAGGTCCGGCAACTTGTCCAGATGGGCGTATTGGGTCCAGATCCACACGGACAGGCCCGTATCCTCGGGCGCGTGGCGCAGGTTGATTTCGATCCCCCGGTAACTTTTCTCGCCCTTGAAAACGCCGACGACGACCCCGTCGGCCACCGCCAGCATGGGCGTGCCGAAGGGGGCGGGCATGTCGATCCCGCCGTGGAAATTCTGGCGGTCGCGTTTCCAGCCGTAGTCGATGGCCCAGCCTTCGTCGATGCCGCGGCACGACAGGCCGTCGGGGAAGTGCGGCGTCAGTCCGGTTTCGAACAGGCCGCGCTTGACGGCAAGGTTGATGTCGCAACGCCGCGAGCGGCCGATGGCGCACAGCGTTTCCGCCCCGATCTCTTCAAGGCTTATCCGCCCATCGACCGCGCCAACCGCCGGGGCGGCGTTTCCGCCGCCGAACCTGGCACGCAGTTCCTCCATGGTCAGAAAACCGTCGCCGTCGGTATCCAGGCGTTTGAAACGCTTAGGCTTGCGCTGCCATTCCTCGGCGGCGATACGCCCGTCGCCGTCGGCATCCATGTCGCGCATGAACTGGGCGGCCTTGTCCTGAGCCGCGGCGGTGGGCATCGGTAACGACAGCATGCCGGCGATCATGGCGATCCCCGTAAACAGCATACGCATGGCCGGTCCTCCTTGAAATTCGGGACGGGGTTATTGCCCGTACCGGGCGACGGTCAGGCCGTCCATGGAAATTTCCGGCGGCCGGTTCAGCACCAGGTCGGCGGCCAAGCGCCCCGACCCGCAGGCCATGGTCCAGCCCAGGGTACCATGGCCCGAATTGACGAACAGGTTGTCATAGACCGTCGGCCCGATGACCGGCGTGCCGTCCGGCGTCATGGGGCGCAGGCCGGTCCAGCCCTCGGCCTTTGAGACATCGCCGCCCCGGGGAAACAGGTCCGTGACGACATGGCGCACGGTATCCGTGGCGTGGGATCCCAGGTTTTTGTTGTAGCCGATGATTTCCGCCTGGCCGGCGACCCGGATGCGGTCGCCCAGGCGGGTGATCGCGACCTTATGGGTTTCGTCCATGATGGTCGATCGGGGGGCGGCGTCCGGGTCGGTCACCGGCAGGGTGATGGAATACCCCTTGATCGGATAGATCGGCACCTTGATGCCGACGGACTTTAGGACAATCGGTGCATAGGGGCCGAGGGCGCAAACGTAGCGGTCGGCAACCTCGCGGCCATCCGTGGTGTCGACGCCGGCGATCCGCATGCGGTCCGGGGCAAGGCCTTCGATGGTCACTCCGTAGCGGAAGGTCACGCCCAGTTTGCGGGCTTCCTCGGCAAGGGCCAGGGTGAACATGCGGCAATCGCCGGTGCGGTCGGCGGTCATGCGCAGGCCGCCGACGAATTTGTCCGCGACATGGGCCAGGCCCGGTTCGGCGGCGATGCAGCCGTCGCGGTCGAGAATTTCGAAGGGTGAGTCGAATTCGGCCAGGACCTCCTGATCGGCGGCGGAGGCCTTGACCTGCTTGTCCGTGCGGAACAGCTGCAGGGTGCCCATCTCGCGCTGATCGAATTGCAGGTCCGGCAGGTCGGCCATCAGGTCGGTCAGTGCGTCGCGGCTGTAGTTGGAGACGCGAACCATGCGGCTTTTGTTGATCCGGTAGTCGCCTGCGTTACAGTTCTGCAGCAGACGCAGGCACCAGGCCCACATGGTCGGGCTGATCAGCGGATGCAGGATCAGGGGCCGGTATTTCATCAGGATCCACTTGATGGCCTTCAGCGGCACCCCCGGCGCCGCCCAGGGCGAGGTCATGCCATAGGACAGTTCGCCCGCGTTGGCGAAACTGGTTTCCATCCCGGGGCCGGGCTGGCGGTCGAGCACCAGGACTTCGGCCCCCTGCTTTGCCAGGTAATAGGCTGTGGTGACGCCGATGACGCCGGCACCCAGGACGATGACCTTCATGGTGGTGACCCCTGCCTCTACCGTTCAAACACGATGATTAGCCGCCGCCGTTCGGACATCATATGGCCAACGCTATTGTTTTTCCGGCACCAGGTCCACCGGCGGATCAGAGGATCATCAGAGGATCAGGCGTAATGGGCGGCGATGGCGCGGCGCATGACCAGGCACAAGGGCAGCGGCAGCAGGATGGTCGCGGCCATGGCCAGCATGGCCGTGGTCAGGCCGTAGGTGTCGCCGACGAAGCCGAAGACCATGGGACCCAGGATCATCGCGGCCGTGGCGATGGAGTAGATCACCGCGAACCCGCGCGCCTGGCGTTGCGGCTCGATCATGTCGCCCACGGCGCCGTAGGTGACGGACGAACTTCCCTGCAGCACCATGCCCAGGACCGGCAGCAGGAAATAGGCGGGCAGCGTCGGCAGCAGCAGAACGGCGACGATGCCCAGGGCGGTGAGGATCTCGACCAGCACCAGGGAGCGGACCGCGCCCAGTTTTTCCGCCAGGAAGCCGCAGCCGAACTTGCCGAAGGCGCCGCCGGCCAGGGTCAGCACCACGGCGAAGGCGCCGAGCGCGGTCGGAACCTCCTTCTCGATCATCAGAAAGGCGACGAAGGTCAGGAACCCGCCCTGCACCACCGTATCCAGCAGGACGATCGCGCAAAGTGCGGCGAACGCCCCCCTGTCGCGGATGCCCCAGCCGCCCAGCAGGCCTTGGCCCCCGGTCCCCTCGGCGGGCTTCGGGGCCATGCCGGCGCCGACACGGCCCAGCACGGCGAAGATCACCAGCCCCGCCGCCATGGTGGTGGCGCCGAAGGCCAGCGTCATGTCCTGCCAGGCGACGCCCGCGCCGATCGACAAGGTAAACAACCCGGCGAAGGTCAGTTTGCCGACGTCGCCGAAGGAATTGTAGGTGCCCAGCGCCGCGCGCCGGCCCTGGTTGCCGAACACGGTGCTGACCAGGGTGGAGCACAAGGTGTGCTGAAATCCGCCGCCGATCCCGGCGAACAGCAGAACGACGACCACGGCCGTGAAGCCGTCGGCCCAGGCCAGGGCGATATAGCCCGCCCCCGCGGCCAGCAGGCCGAAAGCGATGGGCAGGCGTTCGCCGATGCGTTCCGACAGCATGCCGGACGGCAGTTCGAAGGCCGTCATGGCGGCGCGGTTGGCGGCGCGGATGATGCCGACCTGGGCATAGGTCAGGCCGAACGACTGCGCCAGCACGGGCAGCAGGACATAGAGCAGGTCGGTCAGGCCGTCCTGCAGGCTGTGCGCCGCACAGCAGGATGCCAAGGTCGCGCGGCGGCGGGTCTTTTCCTTAGGCTCCACGGGGCGGAAGGTCCACACGCGCGACGATGTCCTTGAGGTCTTCCGACGGCGCCGGATAGCGGTCCATGACGCGCGGGTCGTGGCCGGGGATGACGTGGTCCGGGCTTTCCGCCATCCGCGCCACCTTCTTGTGGCCTTCCAGCATGTCGCCGATATGGACCACCGTGGGATAGGGATTGCGGTCCAGCCAGTTGGCGTAAAGATGCATGGCGTCCGATGCCAGCACGACCCAGCCGCGCTCCGTCCAGGCGCGCACGAACATCATGCCCTGGGTATGGCCGCCGACGTGGTGCAGGGTCAGGCCGGGAAACAATTCCGTGTCGCCGTCGTGGAAATCGACTCGGTCCTGGTACAACTCGCGCACCAAGCCGCAGACGTCCTCGATATCGTAGGAATGGCGCAGGGTCGGATAGCGCATGTAGCGCCCGGTGGCGAAGGCCATTTCCTGGTCCTGGATGTGGAAGGTCGCCTTGGGAAAGCGGTCCAGGTTGCCGCCGTGGTCGTAATGCATATGGGTGATGACCACATCCGTGACCTCGGCCGCATCGATGCCGACCAGCTTCAGACTGTCCACCGGGCAGCGGTGCCAGTCGCGGCCACGGCTTTCGGCGGCGGCCTTGGTGAATCCCGTATCGACGACGACCGTGTGGTTTTCCGACACGCAGGCCCAGACGTAATAATCGATGGGATAGGGGGCGTCATGGGGGTCGGGCGGCTGCATGAAGTTGCGCGCCGCCGTGCGCGCATGGGTCCCGTACTTGATGGCGTACAGCTTGTAGGCTTCGGTCATGACCGGCCCGATCACGCCGGTGTCGGCTTCGACGGCGCGACATCGACCCGCACGACGATGCCGGCAAGGTCGTCCGAGGGGGGCGGATACATTTCCATCACCAGGGGGTCGTGGCCCGGTACCACGTGGTCCGGGCTGTCGGCCAGGCGGGCGACCTTGCGGTGGCCTTCCAGCATGTCGCCGATGTGCAGGACCGTGGGGAACGGGTTTTTGTGCCGCCAGTTGGCGAACAGATGCATGGCGTCGGACGCCAGCACGACCCAACCCCGTTCGGTCCAGGCGCGCACGAACATCATGCCCTGAGTATGGCCGCCGACATGATGTAGGGTCAGGCCGGGAAACAGTTCCTCGTCGCCATTATGGAATTCGACCCGGTCCTGGTAAAGCTCACGCACCAGCTGACACACGTCGTCCGGGTCGAAGGAATTGCGCAGCACCGGATAGCGCATGTAGCGCCCGGTGATATAGGACATTTCCAGGTCCTGAATGTGGAACGTCGCCTTGGGGAACTTGTCGAAGTTGCCGCCGTGGTCGTAGTGCATGTGGGTGACGACGACATCCGTGACCTCGGCCGGGTTGACGCCGACCAGATTCAGGCTTTCCACCGGGCAGCGGAACATGGTGCGCCCGCGTCCACAGCCGGATTTTTCGTTGAATCCCGTGTCGATGACCACGGTGTGGTTCGCGGACTTACAGACCCAGACGAAATAATCGATGGGATAGGGCGCATCATGGGGGTCGGGCGGCTGCATGAAATTCTGTGATTGTGGGCGGGGGTCGTGGGTGCCGTACTTGATGGCGTACAGCTCGTAGGTTTGGCTGGGGTCGGTCATTTTTTGGTGTCTCCTCTTGGCGAGAAGCCTAAGCCGGGTCCCTGGCCCTCGCAAGTCCGCCGAACACGGCGCATTTGACCCAGGTCAATAGGCGGCGGGCCCTAGGAGTGCTAGACTACGGCCATGGACAGCCAGGAACTGCTTACCGCCATCAGCATGGCGCTCACCGAAATGGAAGAACAGCCGGAGGACCTGCACGAGGTTCACCTGCGGCTTCTGGAGCTTCTCAACCAGTTGCGGGCCACGGGGGCGAATCTGCCGTCCGATCTGGTCGAACTGGAAAAGCAATTGGCGGAGCACGTCGAGGGCGTCAAGCCCAAGGCCTAAGGCCGCCTTACGGCGTTTCCCGGCCGGCCAGCGGTGGGGCATAGGCAAATGTCCCGTCCCGATCTTCCGTATCCCAGGGAAAATGCACCCAAGTGTCCTGCGCCACCTCGTGGATGAAGATATCCGGCAGGTCGCGGGCGGCGGGCTTGGCGTACAGCGTGACGAACAGGGCGTCCGGCAACAGGTCCCGCGCCGCCCGCGCCGTTGCCCCCGTATCGACCAGATCGTCGACCAGCAACCAGCCGGCCCCTTTGTCGGCGGCGGCGGCTTCCGGCGCCTTGAGCATCTGGACACGGCCCTGGGATTTCACGTCATAGCTGGCGATGGCCAGGGTATCGATCAGGCGGATGCCCATTTCGCGGGCCAGGACGGCGGCCGGCACCATGCCGCCCCGGGTGATCGCGACGATGCCCTTCCAGGGGGCCGCCCAGCGGCCGGGGGGCGGTGTGCTCAGCAGGCGGCCGGCAAGGGCGCGCGAATCCGCGTGGACTTCGGCCCAGGTGACGATGCGTTCAGGGGGGCGTTCCGGCGGCGAGGAAGGTGTCATGGCGGGAATATTAACGGGGCCGCCCATATATCCCAAGGGTGGAGGTTTCGGAAAACGGGGCCCCAGAAACGGAAAAACCGGCGCCCACGCTGACGCCGGTTATCCGGATTTGCAGTGAATGTCGTGGTTTAACGAACGTACAAGTGAACTTCGTTTGTCTTGGCGGCCGCCAGGGTCTTGGCGGACACCGCCACCCGCGTCGGCGGCAGGCCCATTTCCACCAGCGAACGCTTGACGTCTTCGGCGTGGCGCTTGGCCTTGTTCGTGTTGATCGCGACGCGCGCGGCGCCACCGGCCGAGGGCGCCACCGCGACCAGATCGAACACCGCGGCCGGATGGGTTTCAAGGGCGCGGCTGACGGCCGTGTACAGGGCTTGTTGATAGGGCACGTTCGGCCGGTCGAAGCGGATCACCACCAGGGGGCGGCGGCCCGACGTATCGGCAGGGGCGGCGACCTGATTGGCGCTTGGGCCGCGGCCGGTGACGGCGGCGTCAAGCAGCGACGAGCCGAGCGATTCGCCCTGGCGGATGCCGGCCGAAATCTGCACCAGATTGCGCTGTTCTGCCCCGATCCAGGTCGACTGACGGCGCACGTCTTCGGTCACTTCGCGGTGCAGGCGGTCGATCAGGACGACGGTCTGGTCGACCTCGTCCTCGAGAATGGCAAGCTGGCGGTGGTCCTCGTCGACGGCGCCGGACACCTTGAAGGCGGCGCGCACGCTTTCCGTCAGGAACGATGCCAGGGTGGAATCGCTGGCCACGCCGGTGGACAGCTTGTTCATTTCGCCGATGTCCTGGCTAAGGCGGTTCAGGTCCTGCTGCGCCGTGTTGAACTGCTGCACGAGAACCGGGTTGCCGCGGGTCGTGCCGACCTGCAGACGCGATTTAACGGCGGCGATGGTGCCGTGGTACTGCTGCGAGCTTTCGACGATGCGCGAGCGCACGGACTGAAGCTGTTCGTTGTGTTGCAGGATCGAGCTTTGCAACTTCTGCAACTCGTCGCGCAGTTCCTGGACCTTCTTGCCGACGAAGGTTCCGGTCACGTCGCCCGGCGTTACGCCGGTCGGCACGAACTTGGTCGAACCCAGGGCAGGCTGATTGGCGGCCAAAACGGCCGTCTGCTGCGATGCGGCGTCTTGCGCGCTCGCCGTCTGCGGCGACGCCGCTTCCGGTTGCGCGGTCTCTGTCGTTGTTTTGGCCGAAGGTTCGGATGCGCTCAACGAGGGCCACAGGTCCTCGTCGAATGAACATGCCCCCGTGAAAATCACGGCCCCCGCCAAAAGAACTCTCAGTTTCGGAAAACCCATCTCGTCCGCGAGCCCTTGGTTCTTCTCCGATAACAAACCGGAGTTGTTTTTAAATCCCCAGCGGGTATGTACGAAAACATACCCCACCCCTCAGTTTCCGGGCGAGTGTACTCAATGGCCCGGAGCACCACAAGTTCCTATTTTAATACGAAGATTCGGCGTTTGACGACCTTTAATCCAGGACGCCTCCTAGCGCTTGCAAACGGAGAAGTGCTGGAGTAGTGTCCGGCTCCTTCCTGACGGGGGCCCCTCGGGGTCCAGTCACAAGCGCCCGTAGCTCAACTGGATAGAGCGTCTGACTACGGATCAGGAGGTTGGGAGTTCGAATCTTCCCGGGCGCACCATTTCCCCGTTTTCCCCCGAAAATAACCGACAAGTTCTTGGAAAAAGGTCCGCTCCCGGCGGGCCCCACCGAAGCTTGTTGGGTCTTCATACTATTGGACGGGCACGTTCAGGAACGTCAACAACACGAAGCGGTGGCCCTTGGTCACGGGCAGGACCTCGTGCAGCAGAGAGCAGGAGAACACCACCGCGGCCCCTTTTTCCGGGCGGTACAGTTCCGGCCCGTATTCGGGAAAACGCAAATCGCCGCCTTCGTAGTCGCCCGTGTTCAGGTTGAGCGTCACCGCGAATTTGCGGTGCTTGGTCGCCGGGCTGGTGTCGTCGCGGTGAACGGTGAAGAAACCCGCCTTCTCGGCCTTGTAGCAGCCGATCTTGAAGGTCTCGACCGTATAGCCCTCGAAATGGAAGGCCTTGGACACCTCGGGCACCAGGCGCGGCATCAACCGGTCCAGCAATTTTTGCTCCAGCGCCTTGTCGCGCAGGTAATAGTCCTCGCGCCGCTTGGTCGTCGGCACCACCTGCACGCCGCCGCCGGCCGACGATCCCACGGCGACCGTGCCGTCGTCGCGCGGGCCGTTGTGCCACAGGCCGATCAGCCAGGCGCAGTCTTCGGGTTCCAGCGCACGGGGAACAAGCAGCGCCGGCGCGGCCCGCTGCACCACGGCCTGGTCGCGGCCGTGCCGCGCCTGGGTCAGCATGTCGGCCAGCCAGCCGTCCAGGCCCGCGGCCCCACCGCCGAGCCCGCGCACGCCGATCAGGCGCTGATTGGGGTCAAGCACGTAGACCGCGGGCGCGGCGACGCCGGACAGTCCCGCGAACCCCTTGGTGATCTCGGCTCCTGGATCGGCCATCACCCGGTGCGGCCAGCCGGCGGCTTCTTTTTGTGCCGCCGCCGCCGATGTGTCGCCGGGCACCAGGGTCGCGACCTGGGCGCCGTTGGCGCCGAGCACCGCCGGGTCGAGTCCGCCCGAGGTCATGTCCGCAAGGTTCTGGCCGCCGGTGAACAGCAGGACCGTCGGCGCGCCGGTAACGGCGGAATAGAATTCGAAGGTCCGGCCATCGGAATCGCGGCAGGCGAACAGGGGGGTGTGATCCCCCGGGGCATATTGCGGGCGGGCAGGGGGCTCGAACAGGGTGGGTGCTGCTTTGATGTGGATATCCTCCCTTGTGCGACGTGCGGCGGCAATGATAGCGAAGAAACGGTGTTCGACAACATTCGCTTGCGTGCCGGCCGGTTGCATCGTTCTTGCCGGGTGAATACAAGTCGCGCGGGCCGGATCGGCCGTCCCGGACAGGCCCAGATAATCAAGGTGATCGACGTGCAAACCGTTTCGGCATATGCCCGCTTGTTGCATCAGGACCGCGCCCAGGCGGTTCTTGCATGCGCCGTTTGCCTGATCGTCGCTCTGTTCCAGACCCTGGTCCCGCCCTATACCCGCCCGGTCGCCGACGCCATGCAGTACGCCGGTATGGCCGCGTCGCTGGCCGATGCCATGGTGTCGGACTGGGGGCGGGTGAACGAGATTCTGGGAACGTTCTTCGGCCCGGTCTATCCGATGTTTGCCGGTGTGCTGGCGGTTTTCGACGCGGACCTCGCGCAGGCCTTGAAATGCGTTTCCCAGGACGGTGCCGTCTGCGACCTAAACGGATTGACGGCCCTGTTCGTTGTTCAAGCCGCCCTCACCGCGTTCACGGCGTTTTTCATCTTCCTGGCCGCGCGTCGGCTTACCGGGGATGTACGTATCGCCTGGCTGACGCTGGTGATCGTGCTGGCGACCAAGTGTTTCACCCATTACGCCGGACTGATCCTGACGGAAACCCCGACTTTCTTCTTTGTCGGACTGTTTAGCTGGATGCTGGCTCGGATCCTGTCCGACCCGATCCCCGCGCGGCGTGACGCAATCTTGGCCGGCGCGGCGCTTGCCGGCGCGGCGCTCACACGGGCGTCCTATGTATACCTTCTTTACTTCATGGTGCCGGTGATCGTTGTGTGGTGGCGCGTTGGGCGCGGGCGCATGTGGACTGATACCATCGCTGCCGCTGCGTGCTTCGCCGCCGGTGCGGCCGCAATCCTGGCGCCCTGGTGGATCAGGAACTATGTCGGCTTCGATCTTGCCGGCATCAGCGGCGGATATGGAACGCGGGTGCTTATCGAACGCCTGCCGTACAATCTCATGACCTGGCGGGAATGGGCGATCAGCCTGATCTACTGGCTGCCTGATTTCGGGGACAGCTTGGCGACGGCGCTGTTTTCCGAAGAGCAGGTCCGGCGGCTGTCCTGGTATCATCAGGACTCCTTCTACATGATGGGGCGCGGCCAGTTTTTCCTCGATGTGCGGGCCGCCTCCGGGGCACAGGACAATCCGCTCGGTTACTTGCTCAGGGAATACGTGTGGCGTGATCTGGGCAAGCATCTGGCGGTCACGCTGTCGCTCGCTCTGCGTGGCCAATGGGTTGGTAATTACGCCAGCCTGGTCGGGTTCATCCTTTTACCGGCCTGTGTCTGGGTTCTTGCCCGCCGCGGCTGTGCGGGCCGGTTCCTGGTGTTTTGTCTGCCGCCCTATTTCATGTTGGGGCTTTACGCGTTTGTGTCCGTCAATGTGGTTCGCTACAACGAGCCCCTAATCGCCGTGTTCGCGCTCAGCGGCGCCACAGTCATCGTCCACTTGGCCGCGCACGGCGTGGATTGTCTGCGCCGAATAAGGAAACAATGATAATGGCCTATCTCAAGCTCGCCGGTTTCCTGCTGATGATTGTCGCCGGGCAGATCTGCTTCAAGAAGGCGGCCCTGTCAGGCGCCGGACTGGACAGCATTTTCCAGTCGTTCCTGAACAAGTGGCTGCTCGGCGCTTTTGCGATCTATGGCGTTGCGACATTCATCTGGGTAACGCTGCTGCGCACAATGCCCTTGTCCACGGCCTATCCGTTCATTGCGCTGGGCTTCATCCTGGTGCCGCTTGCCGGTGTGTTCTTGTTCGGTGAACACCTTTCCGTGACGCAATGGGTCGGCACGGGGATGATCGTCCTGGGCATCATATTGGCCGGTGGGGTCGGCAGCCCCTTCAACGGCTGACCACCGCCCTGGAAGGCCGTAATGCGGATGCCGCCTGACTAGGGGCGTGGGTCGCTTAGGGTCTAAGGAAATGGAAGAGACGACATGGTCGCTATTCTGATCCCCGTCGCCGCCCTGTTCCTCAGTTTCGGCATCCTGTTGGCCGGCAACGGGCTTCAGGGCACGCTGTTGCCCGTGCGCGCGGGAATCGAGGGTTTTTCTCCCTTTGCGATCGGCGTCATGGGGGCGTCCTTTTATCTGGGCTATATCCTGTCGTGCTTCTTTGCCCCCCGCGTCGTCGCGCGGGTCGGTCATATCCGGTCGTTCACCGTGTTCGGCACGGTCGCTTCGGCGGCGCAGTTGATGCACGTCGTCTGGGTTGATCCCATCTCCTGGTGGGGGCTGCGCTTCATCACCGGGGCCTGCCTGTGCGGGCTCTACATGGTCATGGAAAGCTGGATCAACGAACGCGCCGGCAAGGAACACCGCGGGCGCATCCTGTCCTTCTATCAGATCGTCAATCTGGGGGCGGTAACCGTCGGGCAGATGCTTCTGAACCTCTACGAGCCCGCCGGGTTTGAGCTGTTCGTCGTGGCTTCGGTACTGGTTTCCGTCGCCCTGGTGCCCGTCGCGCTGACGCGGACCACGGCGCCCCATCCGCTGCAGCAGGTGCGTATCCGCATTCCCCGCGTCTACGCCATCTCGCCCGTCGGTGTGGTCGCCTGCCTGACCGTGGGCTTGGTCAACGGCGCGGTGTGGACCATCGTGCCATTGTTCGCGCAAAGCGCCCTGCCGTCGATCGCCGAACTGTCCCTGTTCATGAGCCTGCTGATCATCGGCGGCGCGGTTTTCCAATGGCCGCTCGGGCGGTGGTCCGACCTGATTGACCGGCGCTGGGTGATCATTGTGATCTGTGTCGGTGGCGGGCTCAGCGCTGTGGCACTTATGATGTTCGGCGAAATTTCACGCATCGCCATGTATGCCCTCGCGTTTGTGTATGGGGGATTCACCTTTGCGCTTTATGCCATCGCCATCGCCCATGCCAACGATCAGGCCGAGCCCGAGGACTTCGTCGAAATCGCCTCAACCCTGATCCTGGTGTTCGCGATCGGCGCCGTTGTCGGGCCGATGCTGGCGTCCGTGGTGGTTGAATTGGCGGACCCCAATGCCTTCTTCGCTTATTCAGCGGTCATTCATTTCCTGACAGCCGTCTTTGCCTTCTACCGCATGCAGCGCCGTGCGGGCGTTCTGCCCGAAGACAAGGAAGATTTTGTCGCCGTCCCCCGTGCGTCGCCGGAAGTTATCAGCATCGATCCGCGCGGACTTGATACGGAGCCGGGCGACGATGGCGACGGGGAAACCTACAAGGGTGGCTGACGCGGCGACCGCGCCGCGCGGCGATTGACCTGAGCCCCGGAAATTCCGATAACGGCAGATCTGAATTGTATACAAGGCCCGGGCGCCAAAGAACCGGGCCACGCCGCCTTTGGAGAGGAAACACATGGTACATACCGCCGCGTCGACCGCGCTCGACCACATCAAGGTTCTGGATTTGACCCGCGTCCGTTCGGGACCCACCTGCGTCCGTCAATTGGCGGATTGGGGGGCCGACGTGATCAAGGTCGAATTGCCCGAAAGCATCGAGCCCGACGGCACCCTGGGCGCCAAGCGTCACACGGCCGATTTTCAGAACCTGCAGCGCAACAAGCGTTCCGTGACCCTGAACCTGAAGGAAGAGGAAGGCCGCAAGCTGTTCCTGCGCCTGGTCGAGGGGGCCGACGTGGTGATCGAGAACTTCCGCCCCGACGTGAAGGAAAAACTCGGTATCGGTTATGAGGCCCTCAAGGCCGTCAACCCGCGCATCATCCTGGGCTCCATTTCCGGCTTCGGCCAGGATGGCCCTTACGCCAAGCGCCCCGGCTTCGATCAGATCGCCCAGGGCATGGGTGGCCTGATGTCGATCACCGGTGAGCCGGGCCGCGGCCCCATGCGCGTCGGCATTCCCATCGCTGACCTGACCGGCGGGCTGTTCTGCGCCATGGGCGTGTTCATCGCCCTGATCGAGCGCGAGAAATCGGGCGAGGGCCAATGGGTTACCTCATCACTGCTGCAGGCCATGGCCTTCATGCTCGATTTCCAGGGGGCGCGCTATCTGATGGAAGACGAGGTCCCCGGCCAGGCCGGCAACGACCATCCGACCTCGATCCCCACGGGCGTGTTCCCGACCAAGGATGGGCACATCAACATCGCGGCCGCTGGGGAGCGCATCTGGGCACGGCTCTGCGACGTTCTGGGCACGCCGGAATGGACCGAGGACGAGCGCTTCAATGGGCCCGAGAAACGGTCCAAGAACCGCCATGACCTGAACGCCCTGATCGCCGAAAAGACCAAGGACCGGACCAGCCTCGACTGGGTCGAGGCTTTCAATAAGGCGGGCGTGCCGTCGGGGCCGATCTACGACATGGCCGGCATGTTCGCCGACGAACAGGTCAAACATCTGGGCATCGCCGAGGACTGTGAGACCGTGTGCTTCGGTAAGACCAAGATGATGTCGCAGCCGATCCGCATGAGCAGAACGGATTCAAAGTTGGTCGTCCGCCCGCCGGAAAAGGGCGAGCATACGGACGCGATCCTGGCTGACCTGGGGCTCGGCGCGGATGAGATCGCCGACCTCAAGGCGCGCGAGATCATCTGACGTAGGCTTTCCGGGCAGACAAAAGAAAACCGCCGCCGGGATGACCGGCGGCGGTTTTTCTTTATCGGCAAGGGAAGGGCGGTTATTCCGCAGCCTCGACTTCGCGTAGCGGGGTGCGCATGGTCACCCATTCCTCGGCCGCTGTCGGGTGGATGCCGATGGTGGCGTCGAAATGGGCTTTGGTTGCCCCGGCCTTGAGCGCGATGCCCAGCGCCTGGGTCATCTCGGCGGCGTCCAGGCCGACCATGTGACAGCCGAGAACACGGTCCGTCTTCTTGTCGACGATCATCTTCATCATGGTGCGCTCGTCGCGGCCCGACAGGGTATATTTCATGGGCCGGAAGTGGGATTGGTAGATGACGACGTCGTGGTTCCTGCGTGCCTCGTCCTCGGTCAGGCCCACGGTGCCCACGGGCGGGGTCGAGAACACGGCCGTCGGGATATCGGCGTAATCGACCGTTGTCGGCTTGCCGCCGAACAGGGTATGGGCCACGGCCATGCCCTCGGCCAGGGCCACGGGCGTCAGTTGCACCCGGTCGATGACGTCGCCCAGGGCATAGATGCTGTCGATGCTGGTCTTGAAATGGTCGTCGACGACGACGGCGCCCTTGGCGGTCAGGTCGACGCCGGCTTCGGCCAGCCCCAAGCCCTGGGTGTTGGGGGCGCGGCCGGTGGCGTACATGACGGCGTCGACTTCCAGGATGTCGTCGTCGTTGAGGCGCAGGGAATAGCCCGATGCCGTCTTTTCGATGGATTGGACGGTGGTTTCCTGGTGAATGGCGACGCCTTTTTTGATCATTTCTTCGTGCAGGGTATCGCGCACCGCCGGATCGAACCCGCGCAGGATGTTCTCCGCCCGGATAATCACATGGGTCTCGGCGCCCAGGCCGTTGAAGATGCCCGCGAATTCAACCGCGATATAGCCGCCGCCGACAATCGCGATCCTGGCCGGGAGGTGGTCCAGGTCGAGCGCCTCGTTCGACGTGATGGCGTGCCCGATCCCGGGAATATCCGGCAGGGACGGCCAGCCGCCGGTGGCGACCAGGATGTATTTAGCGGTGCAGGTCCGGGTTCCGCCCGGGCCAGCGATCTCGACCGTATGGGCGTCGATGACGCGGCCCGTACCCGTCAGCTCGTCCACCCCGGCGTCACGCAGCAGGCGGTGGTAGACGCCTTCCAGGCGATCCAACTCTTTATTCTTATTGGCGATCAGCCTGGGCCAGTCGAACACCGGCGCACCGGTATCCCAGCCGTAGCCGGCCGCATCTTCGAAATCCTCGGCGAAATGGGCGCCGTAAACCAGAAGCTTCTTGGGCACGCAGCCGCGCATGACGCAGGTTCCGCCGATGCGCAGATTTTCGATCACGGCCGTTTTCACGCCGTACTGACTGGCAGCAAAGCGCGAGGTCCGGACCCCGCCGGAGCCCCCGCCGATTGTGATCAGGTCATAGTCGTATTGCGGCATGGGGACGTCCTTGGGTTTGTGAGTGTGGTTTATGGGTGTCCGGTATCGGCCCGACATTCCCCCATCTAATCCATGTTCGCTGCCGTGTTCAACCGCACAGCAAGGTGTTGAGACGCTGTACGCGGCGGTCTCGAGGGCGATTCGGGATGGTGTGACAGGTCCGTGACATTTGCGCAACGGCGGCTAACTCATGGGATGTGAATGGCGGAAGCCCCCCGCTGAAGCGCCTGATTTTCATCAAATATCAGCAATGTGTGGCATTAGGGCAACACTGTTTCAAAAAATCTACAGTCGGCGCGGATTTTGCTTTTGAAACAGAGGCGTTTCGCTAAACTGCCCTCGTCCGGAACAGGATTGCCAACGCGTGATCCTTTAGTGTTCCAGGACAAAGTGGATTTGTAAGTAGTGAATCTCATCTTAGGAGCAAACGAATGAACCTCAAAAAGACCCTTATGGTTGGTGCCGCCGGCGCTGCGCTTTTCGCGTTCGCCACCCCGGTTGCCACCACCGCCGAAGCCGGTTCCATCAAGAACGGCAATGCGACCGACCTCACCGTTTACGGCCAGGTCAACCGCAACATGATGTTCTACAACGACGGTGAAGAATCCGGTTATCGCCATCAGGACGGTGATAACGGCTCTACCCGTTTTGGCTTGAAGGCTTCCGGCAAGATCAACGAATCCGTCTCCGTTGGTGCCCGCCTGGAAATGGAAATGCAGTCGAACGACTCGCCCGATATCAGCCAGACGTCTGAAACCGGCGGCGGCGGCACTTTCGCCGAACGTCTGGCCATGGTCTACTTCACCCATAAGCAGTTCGGTAAGCTGACCCTGGGCCAGCAGTCGGAAATCTCCGACGGCATGTCCGACGGCCTGGATCTCGGCTACGCCGCCGGTGCCTTCGCCGGTATGGACTCCTCCCTGCTCGTTTCCGGCATGGAGTTCCGCAACGACAACACGGCGGCTGCCTTGTCCGGCACGAATATCCGTAGCGTGTTCACCACCCTTGACGGTGGCCGTCGTGACGCCATTCAGTACGAAACCCCGTCCATGTCGGGATTCCGCGGCCAGGTTGGCCTGGAAGCCAATGGCATCTGGGGCGTCGGTGCTCTGTATGACGGCAAGATGGGCGGCCTGCAAGTTCGTGCTCGCGGCTTCTACGAAAATAACTCGGGCGATTCGACCGCCAAAAACCAGTGGCAGCTCGGTGCTTCCGTGAAGCACGATAGCGGCATCTCGCTGACCGGTCTGTATGGTTCGTCCGATCAGGAGACTGGCAAGGACCACAAGGTCTATGCCGCCACCATCGGCTACACGGCGAACATGAATTCGCTGGGTGCCACGGGCGTTGGTGTGACCTTCCAGGGCACGTCCGACCTCGCCGGCGACGGCATCGATGGCGAAGCCTTCGGCTTCGGCGTCAACCAGCAGATCAAAGCTGCTGGCACGAACATCTACGGCAACGTGATGTTCTGGGACGTCGATGGTACGGCGACGGCCCTCGACAGCCTGATGACCTTCCTGGTCGGTGCTCAGGTTAAGTTCTAATCGGGCTTAGGGTGGGGCGCTTCGGCGCTCTGCCGCTCGGTTGAGCTTTCAGTAAGGAAACGGCCGTCCTTCGGGGCGGCCGTTTTTCTTTGTGCGGACTGATTGCTCGGGCGCGATGCGGGGGCCGGGTCGGCCCCCGTTATTCCACGGTCACGCTTTTCGCCAGGTTGCGGGGCTGGTCGACGTCTGTACCCTTGATGACCGCGACGTGATAGGCCAGCAGTTGCACCGGAATCGCATAAAGGATGGGGGCGACGAAGGGGTCGACGGTGCGCAGGGCGACCGTGGCTTCCGCCCCGTCGGCAAGGGCGGCGACCCCGGCGTCGTCGGAAATCACGATCACCCGCCCGCCCCGGGCCATGACTTCATGGACGTTCGACGCCGTTTTCTCGAACAAGGCGTCCGTGGGGGCGATGACGATGACCGGCACCTGATCGTCGATCAGGGCGATGGGGCCGTGTTTCATTTCGCCGGCGGCATAGCCCTCGGCGTGGATGTAGGAAATTTCCTTCAGCTTCAATGCCCCTTCAAGGGCGATTGGATAACTAGTGCCGCGCCCCAGGTAGAGCACGTCGCGGGCTTCGGCCATGTTCTGGGCGATGTCCCGCAGGCGTTCGTCGTGGTTGAGGATTTCCGCCGCCCGCCCGGGCACCTCGGTCAGGGCCGTGGTCAGGCGGGCCTCCGTCGCCGCGTCGATGGCGCCCCTGCCGCGCGCCACGGCGATGGCGAGGCAGGCCAGCACGGTCAGCTGCGTGGTGAACGCCTTGGTCGAGGCGACGCCGATCTCGGGCCCCGCGTTGGTGTGCAGGACCATGTCCGATTCCCGGGCGATGGCGCTTTCCGCCTGGTTGACGATCGACAGGATCGCCTGGCCGGCCCCCCGCGCGTAGCGCAGGGCGGCCAGGGGATCCACCGTCTCGCCCGATTGAGAAATGAAGATCGCGGCGCCGTTCTTCGCCATGGGTGGCTCGCGGTAGCGGAATTCGGAGGCGATATCGACCTCGACCGGAATGCGGGCCAGCTGTTCGAACCAGTACTTGGCGGTCAGGCAGGCGTAATAGGACGTGCCGCAGGCGACCAGGGTCAGGCGCTCCAGCGCCGCCGGATCGAACGGCAGGCCGGGCATGGTGACGGTGCGCGACGCCGGATTGATGAAGCTTTGCAGAGTGTCGCCGATGACCTGGGGCTGCTCGTAGATTTCCTTGAGCATGAAATGCCGGTAGCCGCCCTTGCCGATGGCGGCGCCGGACAGTTCGGTCAGGCGCACGGGGCGTTCGGCCGGGGCGTCGTTGCCGTCGAACACCTGGGCGCCGGTGGGGCTCAGCACCACCCAGTCGCCGTCGTCCAGATACATGATGCGGTCGGTGAGGGGTGCGAGGGCCAGGGCGTCGGAGCCCAGGAACATCTCGCCCTCGCCGAAGCCGACGGCCAAGGGACTGCCGCGCCGGGCGCCGATCATCAGGTCGTGATGGCCGGAAAAGATGATGGCGAGCGCGAAGGCGCCGTCGAGGCGGCGCAGAACCGCGGATGTCGCTTCCGTCGGTGATTTTCCGTCGACCATTTCCTGGGTGATCAGATGGACGATGACCTCGGTGTCCGTGTCCGACGCCAGGTCGCAGCCTTTGGCGATCAGCTCGGCCCGGAGGTCCTTGTAGTTTTCGATGATCCCGTTATGGACGATGGCGACGCGGTCCGTCGCGTGCGGGTGGGCGTTGGCTTCGTTGGGCACGCCATGGGTCGCCCAGCGGGTATGGCCGATACCGACCGTGCCGGCGATGGGCATCTCGTCCAGGCGAGCGGCCAGGTTGGCAAGCTTGCCTTCGGCCCGCCGGCGCTCGATGGCGCCGTTGACCAGGGTCGCGATCCCGGCGGAATCGTAGCCCCGGTATTCAAGGCGCTTGAGCCCTTCCAACAGGATGGGCGCGGCCTCACCCCGGCCAAGAATTCCGATGATGCCGCACATCGCCCGCTAGCCCTCTTTCTTCCGGTCTTGTTTGTCCTTGCGCCGCTTGGCGTTGAAGCGGTCGGCCCAGCCTTGGACTTCCTTCTGCTCGGCCCGGGTCACGGCGAGCGCACCCGCCGCGACATTCTTGGAAATCGCGCTGCCGGCCCCCACGATGGCCCCCGCACCCACGGTCACCGGGGCGACCAGGGCCGTGTTGGAGCCGATGAAGGCGCCGTCGCCGATCACCGTCCGGGATTTCACATGGCCATCGTAATTGCAGGTGATGGTGCCGGCGCCGATGTTCACACCCGCGCCGACAATGCTGTCGCCGACATAGGACAGATGATTGGCCTTGCTGCCGGCCCCCAGGGTCGCGGCCTTGATCTCGACGAAATTGCCGATATGCACGCCTTCGGCCAGGTCCGCCCCGGGACGCAGGCGGGCGAACGGCCCGATCACGGCACCCGGTCCGACCGTGGCCCCCTCGATATGGCAGAACGCCCGAATTTCCACGTTGTCGGCGATGCGCACATCGGGCCCGAAGACCACATTGGGCCCGACCATGACGTCGCGGCCAAGCTGTGTGTCCCATGACAGATAGACCGTATCCGGGTCGATCAAGGTGGCGCCGTCTTCCATGGCGCGGGCGCGCAGACGTCGCTGCGTGATGGCTTCGGCCTCAGCCAGCTCAATGCGGGAATTAACGCCCAGAACTTCGTCCGCGTCACCGATAACAACGGCCGCGGTGGCCCCGTCGGCGCGGGCGATGGCGACGATGTCGGTCAGGTAATATTCGCCCTTGGCGTTGTCGTTGCCGATACGGTCGAGCCAGTCCAGGGCACGTGCGCCGTCGATGACCATGACCCCGGAATTACAGAGTGTCACGGCAAGCTGTGCCGGCGTTGCGTCCTTGGCTTCGACGATGGAAGCAAGGGCGCCGTCGCCGTCCAGGATCAGGCGGCCGTAGGGGGCGGGGGTTGCAGGTTCGAAGCCGAGAACGACCACGCCGGGCCGTGCCGGGGAACGGCGTGCCGCCAGCATGGCGGCGAGCGTTTCCGGCGTGATCAAGGGCGTGTCGCCGAACACGACCAAGAGGTCGTCGGCCGGATGGGCCTGAATGAAATTGCGTGCCGCCAGGACCGCGTGGGCCGTGCCCAGGCGCTCCGTCTGCATTGCCGTCGGGTGGGGTTGCACGGCGGCGGCCAAGGCATCCATGCCCTCGCCGATGACGACCCCCACCTGATCGACGGCGGCGGTGTCCAGGGTTGCCAGGACATGGCCGATCATCGGCCGCCCCGCGACCTTGTGCAGCACCTTGGGCAGGTCCGATTTCATGCGCGTGCCCAGCCCGGCGGCCAGGACCACGGCGGTTGTCGTAAATTTTCCGTCTGCTTGCATGAAAACGCGGGGGCCTTTAAACGGTTCGGGCGGCGGCCATGAGGCCTGATGAAGGGTTTCGGTGAAACATCTGGAGGGTCGGGCCGCAAGGTGCCACAGTATCTTGTGTCATCCAAGTCACAGTTTGTTACGGAATCTTGCAATGGAACTATGCAATGCCGGCGGTTAAGGAGCACTTACCCGCCACCCCTTTGCCCAAGGGCGCCCTTCCCAAGGTTATTGTGTTCGACCTCGACGGCACCCTGGTCGACAGTGTGCCCGACATCCAGGCGGCCTTGAATTGGCTGCTCGCCCGCCTGGGCCGCCGCCAAGTCTCCCGGGACGAGGTCGCCGGCATGGTCGGCGACGGCGTGCCCAAGCTGGTCGAACGTGGGCTGCTGGCCACCGGCGGCCTGCCGGCGGATGGGCTCGACGGCCCGACGGCCGAGTTCACGGTTCACTACGAAGCCAACGCGGCGGCCCTGACGCGGCCCTTTCCGGGCGCCGTCGCGGCTCTGGAGGCCTTGCGCGACGCGGGCTGCACGCTCGCCGTCTGCACCAACAAACCGGCGGGGGCGACGGCGGAAATTCTGGATACCCTGGGTCTGGCGCCGTTCTTCGCGGCGGTCGCCGGCGGCGACACGGTGCCCGGCGTGCGCAAGCCCGACCCCCGGCATCTGATGCATGTGCTGGATCAATTGGGCGTGGCGCCGGGCGACGCGGTCATGGTCGGCGACAGCCATAACGACGTCAACGTGGCCAAGGCCGCCGGTGTGGCCACGGTGGCGGTCACCTTCGGCTATGCTCACGGGCCGGTCGAGGAATTGGGCGCCGACGTGTTGATCGATCATTTCGATGATCTGGTGGCGGCGCTGCGGCGTTTACCCGGTTAGCCCGCCGGTCAGCCGGCGGCGGGGCAGAGGTCGAAGGCGATGGATATGCGCTTTTCGTCGCTCGACGTGACCGGGATGGTCTGATGCCCGAAGTAGGACGGGAACATCACCATCATCCCTTCCTCGGGCCGCACCAGATGCACGGCCGGCTCGCGCCGGTCGCCGATCAGGTGGAAGGCGCGGCCGAATTCGATCCAGCCCTCGATGTTGTTGGTGCGCCCCTTGGCGGCCTCCTTCATGGACGCCGGCAGGGCCGGGTAATACACCCCCGATAGCCAGGCCGGCGGGTGAAAATGCACCAGCTGGCGGCCTTCGCGGTCGTACACCGTGCCCCAGCAATTGACCTCAAACGCCTGGGGCGGATCGGCCAGAAAAGGATGGTCCGGGTCCTTCGGATGGGCCGCCATGAAATCCCCGGCCATGGCCATAATCATCTTTTTCAATTCCAGGGCCGGGCCGTGCTCCGTGCCGTCGAACAGTTCCAGCGTGCCGCGGCCCTGCTCGACGGAGCGGTTGACCTTGGAATAGGTCAGGCTGGGATGGTTCAGAAGGTAGCCCACCAGGTCCTTGTTGAAGGATGCTAGGGAATGGTATCCGGCCGGGGCCGTATGGACCCGGGTCATGATCAGGTCGAAGTCGAGAATCCTGGCGGCCTCCGCCGTGCGGCCCAGATCGTTCAACGCCGCCGATTTCATGGCCAGGGACGGGGTCGGGAAGGATCCCGCCGCCAACGCCCGGTCGGCGGCGGCCAGGGCGCGTTCCGCCTCACCCGCGCGCATCCACACGAAGGCCATCTGCCCGTGCAGATCGAAGGCCTCGGGATGGGACTTCAGATATTTCTCGGTCAGGGCCGCCGCCTCCGCCGCCCGGCCTTCGGCGCCATAGGCGTAGATCAGCTCATTCACCGATTTGCCGTCGTCGGGGTCGAGCGCGACCGCGCGTTCCAGGGGCGCGATGGCCTTGGCGTATTCGGTCGACCGCCCATGCAGCAGGCCGATGTTGGCGAAGGCGCGCTGATGGTTCGGGTTCATCTCGGCCGCGCGGGTGAACAGGGCGATGGCGTCGTCGTATTTGCGGGCGTTCATATGCACGGTGCCCAGATTGAAATAATCCTCCGGGTCCTGACTGCCCAGCTCGATCGCCGTCTCGTAAGCCGCCCGCGCACTCTCACCGTCGCCCAGCAATTGATACGCGATGCCGAGGGAGCCGTAGACCGGCGGCGCCTCCGGCGCCAGTTCGGCGGCCCGGCCCAGGTCCTCCGCCCCGCCGGCGGGGTCGCCCAGGATGATCCGCGTGCGGCCCAATTCGAAGGCCAGGTTGGCATCGCCGGGGTTTTGGGCCAGCGCGTCGCCCAGCACCCGCAGCGCGCCGTCGCCGTCGCCGGTTTCCAGCAGCATCTTCGACAGGGTCACGGCGCAGGGCGCGAATCCCGGGTGGGCGGCCAGGGCCCGGCGCAGCAGGGTCATCGCCTGCACCGTCTTGCCCTGGTTATGGCGCACCAGCCCCAGGCAGTAGAGCGCTTCCGGGTGCTCGGGCACGGCTTTCAGCACGTCTTCCGCGTCCTTGCCGGCGCGCGACAGGTTGCCGGCGCGGAAGGCCTGGCCGGCGCGCGTCATCAGGCGGGCGATGTCGTCTGCGGTCTTCGGTTTCAAACGGGCTCTCCTGGGTCGGCGGGCGGAATTCGGGGTGCCGGCGGGCGGGGCAAAGACTGCCACAGCCGCCCATCCGCGTCCATGTTGGCCGGGCGGGGCATGGGGCACCTTGATCCAGCGCAACCCGCATACGGGCAGGCCCAGCTTGACAGCCTTGGGGGGCGCCCCTTATATGATCGCGCCTTGCCGCCGGGGAGCGACCCGGCGATGCAGCAAGGGCGCGTAGCTCAGCGGGAGAGCACTGCCTTCACACGGCAGGGGTCGCTGGTTCAATCCCAGCCGCGCCCACCATTACCCTAATTTATATGGAATGGCAGAGTTCGTTATTGAGCGTGCGCGGAGAGGTGTGACTTTGCCTATGTTCCTGAGGCAGGAATCTGAAAGAGATAGTTAATTAGGCTTGTAGGCAATGGACGATAAAGCTTGAAAGGCTATCCCACATTGACTTCAGATGTTCTGGTGATGGTGCAAAATTGGGAGAATGAACGTATCGGTTCAGCGTGTCGGCAGAAACTAATTTATCAGCGTGCTGGAATTTCGTCAGAATTCCTAACTGCTTGTCATCGATCTTGCCTTCAGATTTTAAGTTTCTACCGATTTTGATGATCCGAGTTGACAGTTTATCTTTGGCGTTAATTTGCAAACCAGTTTGCTCTATGTAATTTTCGGCTGACAGTTCGAGCAGAACGCGGAAAAGTACGGAAACCGCGTTTGGATGTTTATTTAACTGCAGTTCAAATTGTAATTCGTTCCAAATAGCATGGTGGCGCTGTAAGCGACCAGGCCAGACAAGGCTATAGTCAACTTGAGGAATAAGAGTGGGTCTAGGTGTTGGCTTCGGAGCGGGACTCGGTTTAGGAGATGGTGCTTTCGCCTTGGGTTTCCCCCCAGATTTGGGAGCACCCAATGCCTGGGCATCGGAAGGTAGAACCCCTTCCTCGTCAAGTTTATCAAGGTATGCTGTCTTTCCGTCCACATCCCAAATATTGCCAAGCACTAAACGGCGGTTAGCCATGTCGTCGGCGATCCGTGCTAAAGCTGAAAGCACAACACCCTCTTCATGTGTGAATTGAAAGCGCTTGTTCTTTACGCTGAACCCTAGCCGATTGCGATACGGTTCCGCAGACAATAGGCGGTTCATAGTTGAGCGGGGAATTTTCCGTCTTGTAGGAAGTAAATTAGCTTGCTCCAGTCGGGCTTCGACTTCATCCGCGACACTATTTCCACTTCCTTTTCCGGTGCGGCCAACAAAGTTTGCCTTCATGCGGTCATCCCACTTGCTCTGGCCAACACCGCTTTGGCTTCCCGTGTGACGACGGTAAAGAATTTCGTCTATCTCTTCTCTGTTCAGTTCGACTTGGCAGAGCAGCTTTTTGGGAAATGTTCCTTCCCATCTTTTCCGGAGGCTTTTGAAGAATTCTTGTAACTCTTGTGTTGGAGCGCGACGCGGCTCAGCGAGTAATTTGATACACGTCACACGTCTATTTCCGTCGAATACCAAGAATTTATCATCCTGGGGGGAGACAAGGGGTAATTCGTAAACCCTGCCTTCGGAAACGATATCCTTAGCAAGGTTTTTCATGTGGGCTTCTCGTTCGCTGAAGAGCCAAGCGATAGCCGCCGTCTCATTTTCCAGTTCACCGTGCCTATCATTGGCGCGGTTGACCAATAGCGAACTAATCGGAAGATTTCTGGTTTTCATGAAAGGCTCCCCCTAAAATTGTTCTTTAGGAATTATGATACAGCTTTTTAGAGAAAGCGCTCAACTGAGGTAAGGGGAAATTGACTAACGGTTAAAAACTCAAAGCCTATAGAAATTCGAGACCTTAGTGATGAATGAGTTGATGTTGGCACTACGGCCCGCAGCCCGAAAAAAGCGCCCCTCGTGAGGGGCGCTTTTCGGTTCAGGCGGGCTGGGTGAAGGCTGGGCGGGCCGCTCAGGGCCGCCCGTAGAACGTCTTCACCGTGTCGGCGGCGACCTGTTGCAGGAACGCCGCCGTGTCCTTGTCGACCTTGCCGAAGTAGTCGTAGCTGTTGCCCACGGGCGATTGGCCGTAGACGCTGGCGAACACCACGCAGGCGGCGAGGTAGGTGCCGTCCAGGCTGGGGTGGGAGCTGTCGTAGCTCTGGTGCAGCTTCATGTCCGGGCGCCGCTTGTAGGCTTCCTCGAAGGCCAGGCCGACGGGGATGACCAGCGCGCCGACCGCGTTGCCCGTCTCCACGTAAAGCTTTTCGATCGCCCGGATCATGTCGGGGTCGTACTTCTTGTGCGGCTTCACATAGGCATGGGTCATGTAGAGCGCCGTTTCGCCGCCGGCGGCGGCGATCTTCTTGGCGAACTCGGCGACGGTGGCCGCGAACTTGGGCGGATGGTCCTTTTTCGTCGCGGCGGCGCTGAAGCCCTGCAGGACGACGACCTGGAACGGGTCCTTGACCCGCAGCTTGCCCGGCTCCAGATAGCCGTCGATGTTGTGGTCGAACAGCATGGCGCCGCTGATGGTGGCGGATTTGTACTTCAGGGTCTTCATGTCCGACAGGCCCGAGGCCGCGACCATGCGCCGCACGTGGTTGTGCAGGCTGTCGTTGTAATAGAGGTAGCTGTTGCCGACGAACAGCACCCGTTCGGGCTTGGCGGTCTTGAGCGCCTTGACGGCCGGTTGCGGGGCCTCGGCCCGGGCGGGGGCGCCCAGGGCGGTGAGGGCGAAGGCGAGGGCGGCGGCGGCGAGCAGGGGGACGCGCAGGGCGCGGGGGCAGGAAAGCATCGGTGTCTCCTCAGTCTTGGATGTGTGTTCCCATGGGGCCTTGGGCCCTTATGGCGCCACTGTGATCCCCCGCGTCGATAAAGAAAATTCGAAACTAGACAACAACTCATCAGTTATTTGCATGAGTCAGCCAAGCGGCCCATAGTTCCAGGCGTTTGCACGACGTCAACGGATCGGGCGCCCGGCCATGAACTTCAAATCCCTGCGCGCCTTTCGCCTGGTGGTGTCCCAGGGCTCCCTGGCCGCCGCCGCCGAGACGATGAACCTGAGCCAGCCCGCCGTCAGCCGCCTGATCGCCCTGCTGGAGGGCGAAACGCGGCTCACCCTGTTCGACCGCTCGCGCCGCCGCCTGACCCTGTCGGAGGCGGGCGAGGCCTTTCACCGGGAAACCCGCCATATCCTCGACGGTATCGACGAACTGCCGCATATCGCCGCCAACGTGCGCGCCGGGGCCAACCGGCCGTTCCGCCTGGTCACAGGACCCCGCGTCGGCACGGCCCTGGTCGCGCCGGCCCTGGCGATGATGCGGCGGGAGATGCCCGGCCTGAAATGCGTGGTCGACGTGCTGTCCCGGTTCGAGTTGGAAAACCGCTCCGGCATCGCGCGCTACGACCTGGGCATCGCGTCGCTGCCGGTCACCCACGCCCTGCTGCCGATCGAAAACCGGCCGATCTGCCGGGCGCGGATGGAGGCCGTGA
Source organism: uncultured Rhodospirillaceae bacterium (assembly GCA_963972065.1). Lineage (GTDB taxonomy): Bacteria > Pseudomonadota > Alphaproteobacteria > Rhodospirillales > Casp-alpha2 > UBA1479. The sequence continues at coordinate 4,101 of CAXAVJ010000008.1, read as the reverse complement.
TGGCGGCAAGCCACCCGCTTGCCGGCAAATCGGCGCTCACCGCCGGCGACCTGGCGGGCCAGCCGATCATCGGCATGCTGCCGGGCCTGTTCGGCCGCCAGCAGGCGGACGAGTTCTTCCGCGCCGACGGCGCCGTGCCGTCCTATGCGGTGGAAACCACGTCGTCGCTGATGGCCTGCCAGATGGCGCGCGACGGCGCGGGCATCGCCCTGTTGGATCGGCTTTCGGTCGCGGCGATGGACCCGGCGGGCATGGCGGTGCGGCCGCTGGATCCGCCGCACTGGCTGTCCTACGGCTATATCCATCACAAGGGCCAGGTGCTGAACGCCGAGGCGCGGGCGTTCCTGGACTGCATGGCCCGTTATATCGACGGCTTCCGGGCCACGGACAGCGCCGCCGCCGAGGCGGTCATCCCGCAATGGGACGGCAGCCTGGCGCCCTAGTCGGAAGACCGCGCCCAGGCCGGGAAGATGCCCAACAGATCGGCGACGGAACGCTCGCGGCCCGTGTCGATCTTGGCCGTGGCGGTCATCCCGGCGCGCAGCGGCGGGGCGTCCGCATGGGGGATCAGGCGCAGCCGCACCGGCAGGCGCTGCACCACCTTGACCCAGTTGCCGGACGCGTTCTGCGGCGGCAGGATCGCGAATTCCGCGCCCGTTGCCGGGGAAATGCTTTCGACCTCCGCCTGCCAGGTCACGTCGGGATAGATGTCCAGCACCACCGTCGCCTTCTGCCCCGGGCGGACATGGGTCAACTCAGTCTCCTTGAAGTTGGCGTCGACCCAGGGCGGAGTGTCGGTGACGATGGCGAACAGGGGTTCGGACGCGGTGATCTGTTCGCCCGCGACCAGCGGCACGGTCACGACGATACCGCTGGCCGGGGCCGTGACGGTCGTGCGCGCAAGGTCGAGATTGGCCTGGTCGAGGGCCGCCTGCTTGGTCCGCACCAGGGGGTGGCCGTCGACGGGCTGGTCCGGGTCGCTGCCGAGCGACGCCTGGATGCGCTGAATCTTCTGGCGCGCCAGGACGACGCGGTCATCGGCGGCGTTGGCGTCGTTCTCCATTTCATCGAACCGGGCGTGCGACGTCACGCCGCGCTTGACCAGTTGGCGTTCGCGTTCCAGCCGCTTGCGGAAATAGGTCGCGCGGTCCGTGGCGTCGCGCAGTTCGACCCGGGCTTCCTTCAGGGTCGCGGCCAGGGTCTCGACCTCGCGGCGCGCGGCGTCCAGTTCGGCCTGGGCGCGGGCCTGGGCCAGCTTGAAGGGCTCGGGGTCGATGCGCACCAGAACGTCGCCTTGCGTGACCTGCATATGGGCCTTGGCGCGGACCTCGATGACGCGGCCAGAAATCTCGGCCGCCAGCTTGGCGATGTCGGTCTTCACATAGGCGTTTTCCGTCGCCACGTAACGCGCGCCCAGCAGCCAGTAACCGACGGCCAGGATAACGGCGAGCATCGGCACCACGCCCAGCAGCAGCAGGCGCTTGCGCTTCGCCTGCGCCGCCTGTTTCAGGTCTTCATGCCCGTTCAGGGTGATGGGAGTCTGCTCATTCGGCATTTATTTTCTCGAGTTCCGTCGATTGGATGGTGTCGTTGTCGCTGGCCATTTCCTGCAGCCGCTGCTTCACGTTCAGCAAAAGGTCGGTCAGGGTCTCGCGTTCCTTGCGGCTCAGGCCCGATAATTCCTCTTCGACCATGGCCTCGGCAATCGGGCTGACCTCACGGTGGATGCGGCGGCCCAGGTCGGTCATGTAGATGCGCTTGATGCGCCGGTCGGTGTCGTCGGGGCGGCGCTCCAGCCAGCCGAATTCTTCCAGCTTGTCGATCAGGCGCCCGGCGGAGGCTTTTTCGACCTCCAGCAGTTCGGCCAGTTCCGACTGACTGACCCCCGGCTGGTCGCCGACCCGGCGCAGCGCCAGCCATTGGGTGCGGGTAAATCCCATCTTGCGGACCCGGCGGTCGAACACCGTGCGCTGCAGGCGCGCGGCCTCCACGATCAGGAAGGCAAGGTAGCGGCCCTCGGACAGGGCGCCCTGGGTGTCGATCTTGGTCATGAAGGAATTTCCCTTGCGAAATTAGTAAGTATTCTTACTATTGCGGTCCATACTGTCAACAGGATTACTAATTCCGTGACCACTGATGCCGACGCGGCCGGCGCCATGCTGCCCAGACCGGAGCTCACCGCGGCGCGGCGCTGGGTGATCCTGGGCGTCATTGTCCTAAGCGTGACGCTCTATTCGACGTCGATCCTTATTGTGGCGGCGGTTCTGCCGCAGCTGCAGGGGACCATGTCGGCGACGCCCGATGAAATCTCCTGGGCGATGACCTTCAACATCCTGGCCACGGCGGTGGCGACGCCGCTGACGGGCTGGCTGGCCGGCCGCTTCGGGCGGCGCAACCTGCTGGTCGCGAGCCTGGCCGTGTTCGGCATCGCCACCTATTTCTGCGGCGCGGCCAATTCCCTCGAGGCGCTGATCTTCTGGCGCATCGTCCAGGGGGCCGGCGGCGCCCCCCTGTCGCCCATGGGTCAGACGGTGGTCCTCGACATCTTTCCCAAACATCAGCACGGCATGGTCATCGGCCTGTACGGCGTCGGCGTCGTCATGGGGGCCTTCGTGGGCCCGATGATCGGCGGTGTGATGGCGGAAACCTACACCTGGCGTTATGCGTTCTACATCCTGGTGCCGGTGGCGATCGGCGCCGCGGTCGCGGTGTTCTTCGCCCTGCCGCGGATGCGCCGGCAGGTGCAGATCAAGCTGGAATGGACCGGCTTCATCCTGATCTCCCTCGCCATCGCCTGCCTTCAACTGGCGCTGTCCCGCGGTCAGCGGCTCGACTGGTTCCAGTCGCCGGAAATCGTTATCGAGGTGTTCGTCGCCGTCGTCGCCTTCTACATGTTCGTGACCCACAGCCTGACTCATAACAAGCCGTTCCTCGACCTGCGCCTGTTGCTGAACCGTAATTACGCCATCGGTCTCGTGCTGGTGACGATCTACGGCATGCTGAACTTCACGCCCATGGTCGTTCTGCCCGGATTGATGCGCCAACACATGGACCTGCCGGACTCGCTGATCGGCTACGTCGTCGGTTCGCGCGGGATCGGCGCCATGGCGGGGTTTTTCGTGGCCGGCATCGTCGGTCAGCGGTTTCCCAGGCGCACCATCATCGCGGGCTTCTTCGCCCAGGTCGCCGTCGGGCTGTGGCTGATGTCGGCTAATCTGAACACCACGCCGTTCGAATTCGCGCTCAACGGCGTCCTGCAAGGGTTCGCCGGCGGCGTCATCTGGGTGCCGTTGACGGTGCTGACCTTTTCGACCGTGGACCCGAAGGATCTGGATGAAACGACCTCGGTCTATCACCTGCTGCGCAATATCGGCTCCAGCTTCTTCATCTCCATGACCGTGACCGAGATCGTGCGGTCGAGCCAACGCAATTACGAGTACCTGACCGAACACATCACGGAGTTCAATCCGGTGCTCAAGCTGCCCTGGGTGATGGGTGGTTGGGAGATGGAAACGGTCGAGGGCCTGGCGCGCCTGTCCCGCGAAATGGGCCATCAGGCGGCCCTGATCAGTTACCTCAACGGCTTCGGCATGTTCGCCGTCGCCTCGGCCGCGGCGATCCCGTTGATCCTGTTGGTCAACAACGTGGCGAAAAAGAAACCCTAGACGGCCCGATCCAGGGTCAGGAATTTCCCCTGAGCGAAAACAGCACCGGCACCACGACATCCAGGTATCCGCCCTTCATGTCGTCGGTGAACTTAGGCAGGGGTTGGGCGCGTTGCAGCATGGCCTCCGCCTCGCCGTCGAGCAGCGCATGGCCCGATGACTTGCGGATTTCGTGGCGCAGCACCCGGCCGTCGCGGGTGACCCGGAAATACAGATGCACCACGCCCTGCATGCGTTGGCGCCGGGCGTCCTTGGGGTAGGTCTTATTGCGCTCCAGCCAGTAGCGCAGCATGTTCACGTAATTGGGCGCCGGCGCGCCGACGGGGCCGCCACCCAATGCATCCCGCGCTTCCGCCGACTGGCCCTTGCGTCCGTTGTCCAACCTGCCCTGGCTTGCCGTGGCGGCGCGCGACGCTTCCCGGGCCTGCGGGGCGGG
>CAXAVJ010000007.1:0-72005 GCA_963972065.1 uncultured Rhodospirillaceae bacterium | reverse complement strand
CGCAGGCCACGGCGGGTCATTGCCCGGCGGCCGCCCGGTCGCCGTCCGTGGGGCCGCCGGACGTCAGGCGAAGGAACACGTCTTCCAGCGCCGCTTCCTTGGTCGTGAGGTTGGTGATGACATAGCCCGCGTCCTGCATGGCGGCGATGATCTGGCCCGAATGGGCCTGCGACGGCGGAAAGGACACGGAAATCTGGCGGGGCGACGGTAGGTCCGTGCGGAAGGTCCTCAGAACCGCCGGCACGTCGGTGATGTCGCGGTCGACGGTGATCAGCATTTCCTTGGAATCGAGGCGCGCCAGCAACGCCGAGGTATCGTCGCAGGCGACCAGTTCGCCGTGGTTGATGATGGCAACCCGGTCGCACAGTGCCTGGGCCTCCTCCAGGTAATGGGTGGTCAGCAGGATCGTCGTGCCGCGCGCGTTGAGATCGCGCATGGTCACCCAGAGCTGGCGGCGCAGCTCCACATCGACGCCGGCCGTGGGCTCGTCCAGGATCAGCACCGGCGGCGAATGGACCATGGCCTTGGCGACCAGCATGCGCCGCCGCATGCCACCGGACAACGAGCGGGCATAGGCGTTGGCCTTGTCCGCCAGGCCGACGGCGGCAAGAATCTCGTCGGAGCGGCGGCGGCTGACCGGCACGCCGAACAACCCGGCCTGGACCTCCAGCAATTCACGCGGCGAAAAGAACGGGTCCAGATTCAATTCCTGAGGCACCACGCCGAGGGCCAGACGCGCCGCCCGCATGTCGCGGTCGATGTCATGACCCCACACCCGGGCCTCACCGGAGGATTTGATGACCAGCCCCGACAGGATGTTGATCAGTGTCGATTTGCCCGCCCCGTTGGGCCCCAGCAGGGCGAAAAACGAGCCCCGGGGCACGTTCAGCGAAAGATCCTTGAGCGCCGCCACGGTCTGGCCCGTTTCCCCGGGCACATTGCCGCCCCGGCCATAGACCTTGCGCAAATGGCTGATTTCCACGGCGAATTCGGGTTGTTGCGGGGATGTATCGGAATTTGGGACGGTCATGGGCTCCTCGGGGGCGCGCCGGTACGACGGAATGAGGCCGCTGCGTATTGATTGTCGGGCCGCAATCGGTATCATCCGCTCAAGCGCAGGGTCAACGGTCATGGCCTGACCCGGCCGGACAGGAACAGCGAATCAAGGGATACGACATGGACCCGGAAGACCCCATCTACGTGGATACCCCGATCGTCGCCTGCGACGGAGGCGGCGGCGCGCTGGGCCACCCCAAGGTGTTCCTGAAGTTCGACGAAGAGGCGGAGGTCGTCTGCCCCTATTGTTCGAAGCGCTATCTTCTCAACCCCGACGCCCCGGTCGCCAGCCACGGCCATTAGGCTGCGGCCTTGGTCTTCGCCACGCCCAAGGGGGGATAGCTTAAATATCCTTGCCCCGGCAGGTTGACCGGCGGGGTGTTCTCGCCGCCGCCACGGCGCGTATCTAACGCCCCTTTGCGCGCGATGGCGAACGGTCGTTCGTCATAGATAAACCCTTCATGCCCGCACGTCCGCCGGGCTATAACAAGGGGGCGCCGACCCGGCACGCCCACCTACATCCCCGCCCACCGAAATGGATCCCCATGACCGATCAACGCGAACATGTCTTTCTGGTCGACGGCTCGGGCTTCATCTTCCGCGCCTATCACGCACTGCCGCCGATGACGGCGCCAGACGGCACGCCGACCAATGCGGTGTTCGGATTCACCAAGATGCTGATGAAGCTGGTCGAGGACACGGAGGCCGATTTCGTCGCCGTCATCTTCGACCGCGCGCGCAAGACCTTCCGCAACGACATCTACCCCGAATACAAGGCCCACCGCCCGCCCGCACCCGATGACCTGATTCCGCAGTTCGAACTGGTGCGCAAGGCGACCGAGGCGCTCAACGTATCGGCCATCGACATGGAGGGGTTCGAAGCCGACGACCTGATCGCGACCTACGCCCGCCAGGCCCGGGAACGGGGAGCGGAGGTTACCATCGTGTCCTCGGACAAGGACCTGATGCAACTGGTCGATGACAGCGTGGTCCTGTTTGACGCCATGAAAAACCGTGAGATCGGCCCGGATCAGGTTATGGAAAAGTTCGGCGTCGCACCGGACAAGGTGATCGACGTGCAGGCCCTGGCCGGCGATTCGTCAGACAACGTGCCGGGTGTCGCCGGCATCGGCGTGAAGACGGCGGCGCAGTTGATCGGCGAATACGGCGACCTCGATACCCTGCTGGCTCGCGCGGCCGAGATCAAACAACCCAAGCGCCGCGAATCCCTGCTGGGACAGGCCGACATGGCGCGCATTTCCCGCGACCTGGTGACGCTCCGGGACGATGTCCCCGTGACACGGACCATCGACGACATGCGCAAGAAGGCGCCGGATGCGGAAACCCTGCTGACCTTCCTGCGCGACCTCGGCTTCAAGTCCCTGGCGACGACGGTGGAAAGCCGCCTCGGCATGCCTACGAATGGCGGCAACGGCGCTGCGGCGCAATCACCGGCGGCCCTCGCCCCGCAGTACGATCTGGTGCAGTCGCTCGACCAGCTTCAACCCTGGATCAAGGCCGCCTACGCCGCCGGCGTCGTCGCCGTGGATACGGAAACGGACGCGCTGGACGCCATGGGGGCGGGTCTGGTCGGCGTGTCGCTTTCGACCGAAGCGGGCCGTGCCTGCTACATCCCGCTGGCCCATATGTCGGCCGTCCCCCAGGGGCAATTGGATCTTGGTGACGGAGACGGCGGCGGCGACAGCGTGCCGGAGCAGATCCCCCTGAAGGACGCGCTGGCGGCGCTGAAACCGATGCTTGAGGACCCGTCGATCCTGAAGGTCGGCCAGAACATCAAGTACGACATTCAGGTGCTTGGCCGCTATGGAGTCGAGGTCGCGCCCGTGGATGACACCATGCTGCTGTCCTATGTGCTCGACGGTGGCCTGCACGGCCACGGCATGGACGACCTGGCCCGCGATTTCCTGGATTACGACACCATCAAATTCAAGGACGTCGCCGGGACCGGCAAGACCCAGGTCAGTTTCGACCGGGTGCCGCTCGACAAGGCGCTGGATTACGCCGCCGAGGACGCGGACATCACCCTGCGCCTGCACAATCTGTTCAAGCCGCGCCTGGTGGCCGAACACATGGTCACGGTGTACGAGACCCTGGAACGGCCGCTGGTTCCTGTGCTGCGCGACATGGAACGCCGCGGTATCAAGGTCGACGCCACCGTCCTCCGGGACCTGAGCGCCGATTTCGCCGCCCGCATGGGCGACCTGGAAGGCGAGATTCACAAGCTGGCCGGCCACGAATTCAATATCGGATCGCCCAAGCAACTGGGTGAAATCCTGTTCGACGAAATGGGCCTGGACGGCGGCAAGAAAACCAAGACCGGGGCCTATGCCACGGGGGCGGAAGTGCTCGAAGAACTGGCCGCCCAGGGCCATGAACTGCCACAGAAGGTCTTGGATTGGCGGCAGTTGGCGAAACTGAAAAGTACCTATACGGACACCCTGGTCGGCCAGATCAATCCCAAGACCGGGCGGGTCCATACCAACTATGCCCAGGCGGTCGCGGCAACCGGGCGGTTGTCGTCGTCGGACCCCAACCTGCAGAACATTCCGATCCGCTCCGAGGAAGGCCGCAAGATCCGCACCGCCTTCGTCGCCGACAAGGGATATATCCTGATGTCGGCGGACTATTCACAGATCGAATTGCGTCTGCTCGCCCATGTCGCGGGGATCGACGTGCTCAAGCAGGCCTTCCATGACGGCCTCGACATCCACGCCCTGACCGCATCCCAGGTGTTCGGCATACCCGTGGATGGCATGGACCCCATGGTCCGGCGCCGCGCCAAGGCCATCAACTTCGGCATCATCTACGGCATTTCCGCCTTCGGCCTTGCGCGCCAGCTGGGCATTTCCCGCGGCGAGGCGGGTGAGTACATCAATGCCTATTTCGAACAGTATCCGGGCATCAAGGCCTATATGGAGCGGACCAAGGAACAGGCGAAGAAACAAGGCTTCGTGGAAACCACCTTCGGACGCAAATGTCATGTTCGTGGCATCAACGACCGCAACCCCAACATGCGGGGCTTCGCCGAGCGCGCCGCCATCAACGCGCCGATCCAGGGCGGGGCGGCCGACATCATCAAGCGCGCGATGATCCGCCTGCCGGACGCCCTCGAGGCGGCGGGCCTGGGGGCGCGGATGCTGCTGCAGGTTCATGATGAACTGATTTTCGAGGTTCCCGATGCCGAGATCGAGGCGACCCGCGACACGGTCCGCAAGGTCATGTCCGGCGCGGCGCATCTGAGCGTGCCGCTCGACGTCGATATCGGCACCGGCGCCAATTGGGACGAGGCGCACTGAGCCGCGCACCAACGCCCATCCTCCGATAATTCTGGCACGCCCTTTGCTACGCGAACGACGGGGACGACCCGCGCGTCCGCGCGACAGCATAGGAGGACAATCATGAAAATCGACAACATCGCCAGCATCCTGTTTCCGCAAAAAACCGACAAGCCGGCGGCAGACGACACCGGGTCAGGTTCGTTCGCCGAGATGATGGCCGCCTCCGTCGCGCCCCAGAGTGAAGACACCGGCAAGCCCAAGACCGACCTGGACATCGTCCGCGAGAAGGGCTTCACCGCCTACGCGAAAGAGGTCGAGGAACGGAAGCGGGAAGAACTGCGCGAAAAGATTCTCAACCGCATGGGTCTTTCCGAGGAAGATTTGGAGAAAATGCCGGCTGAACAGCGGGCCGCCATCGAGGACCTCATCGCCCAGGAAATTCAGCGCCGCATGCAAGCCAGCGCCGAATTGGAGAATGACAAGCCCGGCCTCCTTGGCGATGCGCCGGACCTGGCCCGCGACATCTCCGACACCAGCGGAACGGGCAGCGCAGGATCGGTTCTGCTGGCTGCGATGGAAGCCCGAGATGCCCTGAACGATGACCCGGCGGCCGTCGCCGACGAATCAAAGGACGATAAATAAGTCCCAAAACCGCCACGAGGTGCCGGCCCACCCCCGGCGTCCATGACTGGCTGGCCGGAATCAATTGCCGCCTGATTGGGAAAATTATGCCCAACTGGGAAAAATTTTCCCAGTTTCACGGCTCTGTAGGTATGCCCGGCAGGGGCATTTTTAACCCCATCGCACGTGGGGTTGCCTATTCGCGCGTGCCCCGTCACCATTCAGGAAACTCTATATTTAACACGGGGAGAATGGTGATGATGACACAGAGCATCCTCACGCATGCCTGCCTGCTGGCAGTCGGGCTGGCGGTCGCCCCCGGGCCCGCCGCGGCCGGCGCAGGCCACAACCACAATACCGATGTCGCGCAAGCGAAGGCTCCGGAAATCACCATCGGCGCCATGTCCGTCGCCGGCAAGATCACCATGCTGATGGGCGTGGGCGGGTTTTCCGGCGGCAATGTCGCGGTTCTACCAGGCCCGGATGGCCTGCTGATCGTTGACGACAAGCTGGAGGCCTTTTCGGAGAAACTGACGGCGGCGCTCAAGCCGTTCGGCGGCGGGACACCCCGGTTCGTGCTCAATACCCATTGGCATTTCGACCATACGGGCGGCAACAAGCGCTTCGCCGACGCCGTCATCATCGCCCATGACAACGTGCGCAAGCACATGGCCGTGGACCAGGACTTCAAGGCCCTGAAAATGACGATCCCCGCCACGCCGCCCGAAGCCCTGCCCGACATCACCTACAACGACCGCCTGACGGTTCATTTCAACGGCGAGGAAATCCAACTTCTCCACCTGCCGGGCGGCCATACGGACGGCGACACGGTGGTCTATTTCAAGACTTCCAACGTCTTGCATCTGGGCGACCTGTTCTTCAACGGCATGTTTCCCTTTGTCGACGTCGCCCATGGCGGCAGCGCCCTCACCCTGGCGCGCAACATCCGCGACATCACTGGGCGGTTTCCCGCCGACGCCAAGATCATTCCCGGACACGGGCCCTTGGCGACCATGGCCGACCTCGAGGCCTATCTCGACATGCTGACATCAACGACGATGTTCGTGCAGAGCGCCGCCATGACGGGCAAGGATCTGAAGACCATCCAGGCCGAGGGTTTTCCCGCCGAATGGAAGAAATGGGAATGGCCGTTCATTTCCCAAGCCATGTGGATCGACCTGATCCACCAAAGTCTGAACAAGTAAGGCCTGATAAATAACCGGCGGCGGTCAGGCGGCCTGAACATCGGCGCGGGCGGTGCGCGCCCGCATTCGCGTCTTCGTCCAGGCGACGATCCGATAGACCAGTAACAGGCCTGCGATCCCGCCGTAGACCAGGGGCTCGACCTGAAACCCCTTGCGCATCATGAAGAAGTGGACCGGCGCGGCGATGGCGGCGACATAAACCAGCTTGTGCAGGCGTTGCCAGTTGCGCCCACCCAGTTTCTTGACCATGGCCTTGGGCGAGGTGACGGCAAGGGCCGTCAGGATCACCAGCCCCAGCATGCCAACGGTGATGTAATTGCGTTTCAGGATGTCCTGCCAGATGGCGGCCCAGGCGAAATACTGGTCGAGCGCCACGTAGCTTGAGACATGCAGGAGAGCATAGAAGAACGCGTAGAGACCAAGCATGCGGCGAAAGCGCATGACCACGGCTAAGCCCGTGATCCCCCGGACCGGGGTCACGGCAAGGGCAACCAGCAGAAGGCGTATGGCCCAGTCGCCCGTATAGCGGTTGATGAATTCCGCCGGGTTGGGCCCGAACTGCCCACCCAGGCCGAGCCACACCAGCCAGACGAGCGGACCCAGCGCGGCCGCATGGACCAGGGGCTTGATGACCCAGGTAAGACGGGTTTCCTTGTTCATGGCGCCATCCTAGCGGAGCCGGCGCCGATTGGGCACCGGCGGCTGATCTCACCCAGGTCTAGAAGAATTTCTTAAGGTCCATGTCCGCATAAAGGCTTGCGACTTCGTCCTCATAACCGTTGAACATCAGGGTCGGCTGGCGGATCGGCAGGCCGAACACATTGTTCACGCCGATCTTCTTTTCAGTGGCTTGGCTCCAGCGCGGGTGGCTGACGCTGGGGTTCACGTTGGAATAGAAACCGTACTCGCGGCCATTGGCGGTCGACCATGACGTCGGCGGCTCCTTCTCGACGAAGCGCATCAGGACGATCGACTTGATGGATTTGAATCCGTACTTCCACGGCACGATCAGGCGGATGGGGGCACCGTTTTGGTTGGGCATGACCTGGCCGTGCACACCGACCGCCAAAAGGGTCAGCGGATTCATGGCCTCGTCCATGCGCAGGCCTTCCTTATAAGGCCATTCCAAATACGGCCGACGTTGCCCCGGCATCTGGTCCGGGTCGAACACGGTTTCGAAATAGACGTACTTGGCTTTCGACGTGGGGTTCAGGCGCTGGATCACTTTGGCAAGCGGCACGCCCAGCCAAGGCACGACCATCGACCAGGCTTCGACGCAGCGGAATCGATAGACCCGATCCTCGATGTCCTCGGCCTTGATCAAGTCGTCAATGTCGTAGGTGCCGGGCTTTTCCACCGCCCCCTCGACCTTGATGGTCCAGGGCGTGGTCTTGAAATTTCCGGCGTTCTCCGCTGGGTCGCCCTTGCCGACGCCGAATTCATAGAAATTGTTGTAGGTGCTGACGACCTCGAACGACGCCGGCTCCTGGCCCAGGACCTGGGCGTTGTATTTCGGATGCGGCGCGCCGGAAAGCGCCTTGCCCTCGGCCGGGCGCCAGGCCGCGGCGGCCTGGTCCGGGAGCCACATGGGCATGGTCGCCGCAAGCCCGCCGAAGCCAAGCGTCTTGAGCACCCTGCGGCGGTCTTCGAACATGCTTTTCGGCGTGATTTCGCTGGACGGGATGGGATGGCGGGGGCGCTGGCGGATAATCATGGCGGGGTTCCTTCCGGTTCGTCTGCGTCGATATCCGGCGCGCAAGAGGATCGCCGGGCCGGGGTCATGCGGTCTTTCTGGTTCCGCGAAGAGTATAAGCCGGGAAGGTGCCCACCCAATAAGGCGAAGGCGGGGCAGGGCCGTCACATCTTCGCGAGGGTTTCGCGAGCGACCCGCCAACTGGGGCGTTCCCATTCGCCGGAAAGCGGTGTAGGAGAAACCACCATGCGCACGCTTTATCATCTGTGGATGTCGCCTTTTTGCCGTAAGGCCCGAATCTTCCTGGGCGAAAAGCGGCTTGAGCACGAACTTCGGATCGAGAATATCTGGGAACGCCGCGAGGAGTTCCTGGCCCTTAACCCTGCCGGCACCGTGCCGGTGCTGGTGGAGATCGACGGCACGGCCATTTCCGGGGCCGACGTGATCTGCGAATTCTTGGACGAAGTCCATGACGATCCGCCCCTGATCGGACGCACGCCGGTGATCCGGGCCGAGGTTCGCCGCCTGACCAATTGGTTCGATGAAAAATTCAATCGCGAGGTCACGGATAATCTGGTCGGCGAAAAGCTGCTGAAACGCTTTCTCGGCCAGGGCGAGCCCAAGGGGGCGCGTATCCGTGCCGGGCACGCCAACATCCACATGCATCTGAACTATGTGTCGTTCCTGGTCGAACGGCGGCGCTGGCTGGCCGGGGATGATTTTTCCATGGCCGATGTGGCGGCGGCGGCGCATCTGTCCTGCGTCGACTATCTGGGCGACGTGCCCTGGGAGGACCATGCGGAAGCCCGCGACTGGTATGCCCGGGTCAAGTCACGGCCCAGCATGCGGTCCGTGCTGTCCGACCGCATGCCAGGATTCCCGCCACCTCGCCATTACGCGGACCTGGATTTCTAACGCCGCGGTGGCGCGCCGTCGGGCCTCACATCCATGTTTTCGATGTTTTGCCGCGCCGGGCCGGCGGCCGCGCTGTCGGGCATGGCATTCAGGATTTTCATCCAGTCGGCCCGAGCCCCCGCGTCATCGCCCTTGAGCCGCCGCAGGATTCCGCGCTCCAAAAGGGCTTCCGGGTTCCCGGAATCAAGTTCCAATGCCGTGTTGGCGTCGGCCAGGGCATCGACCGCCCGGTCCAGGAACCTACGGGCGCTGGCCCGGAGCGCATAGGCATCAGCACGCGACGGCGATAGGTTGAGCGCGGCACTCAGGTCCGTGTCCGCCGCGTCGTAATCGCCCCGCGCCGCCCAGGCTTGGGCCCGGTCGACCAGCAGGTCCGGATCACCGGGCATGAGCGCGATGGCCGAGGTAAAGGCCCGCGTTGCGTCCTCGGGCCGACCTTCCAGCAACCAGGCCTGGCCCGCCTGATCGTACAGTCCCGCCTTGACCGGCGGCTCCTCGATGGAAATCTGCGCCAGACGTTCCAGACGCTTTGCCGCTTCGCCAAATTGTTCAAGCTCGATCAGAGCGACCGCCGCGCAATGGTCGGCCGCGTCACCCCCGCCCAGCGACCGCCAGCCGATCGCCATCTCGAACCCGTCCTGGGGCCGTCGACGTGCCAGGGTCATGCATTTCTGGTATTCCGCCGCCTGGGCGGCTTTTGAATTAACGCGCGGCCCCGTCTGCGTGGACGGTTGCCCAAGCAGGCTTTGGGCCGCCGCCGGCAGGGACGGCAGGCCGACGGCCAGGCACATCACCAGTCCCGCAAGCGGGCGGAGGGCTCGGCAACGATGAATGGGCGGGATCCCTGGCATGACGGTCGGGCTCTGGTTATAACCAAGCCTGCTTATAGGAGGCATTCCGCCCCCTTGTCGACCGGGGCCGCACGCATATGACCAACCTGTTCTGTTTCGGATTGGGCTTCAGCGCCCAAACTTTGGCCCGCGGCCTGTTGGCCGAGGGTTGGACCGTGGCCGGAACCTGCCGCACGCCGGGCAAGCAGGCGAAACTGCGGGCAGGCGGGATCGACGCCCATGTGTTCGACGGTGCTGCTCCCCTGAACACTGCGGCGGCGGTGGCCCTCGCCCGCGCCGATCATCTGTTGATGTCCATCCCGCCGAGCGCCGAAGGCGATCCCGTGCTGACGCAGGTCGGCCCGCCCCTTGAACAGGCCGCCGGACAGATCCGCTGGGCCGGATACCTGTCTACCACCGGGGTTTACGGCGACACGGGCGGCGCCGAGGTGACGGAAGACAGCCCCCTCGCCCCGACATCCCCCCGGGGCGCATACCGCGCCGCCGCCGAAGCGGCCTGGCTTGATCTCGGCCGCCGCACGGGCCTTCCCGTCCACGTCTTCCGCCTGGCCGGGATTTACGGGCCGGGACGCAGCGTGCTCGACCAGCTGCGCCAAGGCACGGCGCGCCGCATCGACAAGCCGGGACATCGGTTCTCCCGCATCCATGTCGCCGATATCGGCGCCGTGCTGCGCGCCTCCATGGCGCGGCCGAACCCGGGCACGATCTACAACGTCTGCGACGACGAACCCGCGCCTCAGGCCGACGTGATTGCTTACGGCGCCAAGCTCCTGGGCCTGCCCGCCCCCGACCTCGTCCCCTTCGATCAGGCCGCCGACACCATGTCGCCCATGGCGCGAAGCTTCTGGCGCGACAATCGGGTCGTCAGCAACGCGCGCATCAAGAATGACCTGGGTGCCGTGCTGTCCTGCCCGACCTATCGCGAAGGTCTGGCCGCGATCCTGGCGGCGGAGGGTTGAGCCGTTCGGCATGGCCTTTGGAATCATCATATTCCCATATACGGATTATTTTCACATATATATACTTTACACACCCACGAATCGGGCATATAATTGATTCCACGTTAGGAATTTGAGTGTGTTCGATGAGTGTTCTCAATAAGCGGTACTTTCACAGCGAGAAGGCGGCTATTGCCAAGCTGGAAAGCATCATCTGGCCGAACGGCCCAGTTTGCCCACACTGCGGCAGCAAGCGGAAAATCTACGAGATCAAAGGCAAGAGCACTCGCCCCGGACTTAAGAAGTGCGGCGATTGCCGCAAGCAGTTCACGGTGAAGGTGGGCACGGTTTTCGAGTCCTCGCACGTTCCGCTGCACAAGTGGTTCCAAGCGGCGTACCTGATGGCGTCCAGCAAGAAGGGCATCAGCGCTCATCAACTGCATCGGACGCTTGAAGTCACCTATAAGACGGCATGGTTTATGGCCCACCGTCTGCGGGAAGCGATGATCGACTTGAACCCGGAACCGATGGGCGGCGATGGTGAATGGGTACAGGCCGATGAGACCTATATCGGCAAGCTGGAAACCCCGCGTGTGCGGAACAAGTATCTTCCGCCGGTGACGAAAGCGGGCCGGTCCGGTCCTGCTGAGAAACGGGCGGTGGTCGCGCTGATCTCTGGCGGCAAAGCGCGGTCGTTCCATGTTCACAGCGCCAACGCTGCGACCGTGCGTGAAATTCTCGTTACCAATGTTCGCCGCGAAAGCGATCTGCACACGGATGAAAGCCGCATCTATACGACGGTTGGTAAAGAGTTCGCTCACCACCGCACGGTCAACCATGGTCGCAAGGAATACGTGGGCAAACACGGCCAGACGACGAACAACGTCGAGAACTACTTCTCGGTTTTCAAGCGCGGCATGAAGGGTATCTATCAGCACTGCCGCGAGAAGCACTTGCAGCGGTATCTGACGGAGTTCGACTTCCGCTACAACAATCGGGAAGTGACTGATTTTGAACGAGCGGAAGCGCTCTTACGGGGCATAATTGGAAAACGCATTACATATCAACAACCTGCGTAAGCGCAATTAAAGACTTGATTCTAAAGGATGAATCAAGTACGCTAACAACAATCCGATGCTTCGGCGGTCGGTAGGAGATGGTACATCAATCCATCGAACGGGGCTGAGGCCCCGTTTTTGTTATGGAAAGTGCTTTACACCATACCCTTTGATTTTGCCCCAATGTGATCGGTCGTACTTATCGTGCAGCAGGATGCCAATTATCCGTGTTGCGAAGGGCCCAAGAGCAACATCGTGCCCCATCTGGCTGCGTACATATATGTGACTTGGGTGGGCGAGCAAGTCACAAAATTGAAGGCCAGCGATGTTATCTCTCTTTGTTCGGAACTTGAGGTTCTTTGAGGGTATCGCAGCCTGCATACGTTCAGCGTCTACGAAGTCTGTTCCCTCTTGCCTAACCGTTTCAAATGCCCCTTGGAGGGCCTCGTCAGCCCTTCCCAAACGAGCTTCAGGCATGATGTCCCCGATGCCCTCTTGGCGCTCTAAAAACTGGACATACTTTTCGACAAGAACTTCCATGAGGTAGTGATAGGGGTGATTTTTCCGCCAGTGCCGCTGTCTCAGCATCCAATCCTTGTCAATAAGGGCGGTGATTATCGTGTACTCACATTCGGTAAAAAGTCTGATGATGTGGTCGTTAAATTGAGCCTGGGTTTGTTTGTCTTCCAAGATTCCAAACGGACCCTTTAGCCCCAGGATCTTCTTTCTATGGAACACAAGCGGGGCATCTGGATCATGCTTAAAGATGTCGTCTTTTATGCCGTTCATTCGAGGCTCAAGCATGGCGCGCACATGGTCTAACTGCATTGCGACACCCGACAAGCTAAGGTATCGCGCCTTATCAGTATCAAGATTGGTCAACTGATCCGTGCCAACCTCATCGACATACAGTCTGTACATATTCGGAGAGTCCGTTGATCGATAAAAAGTCTAAAGAACAAGCCCAGAAGTTCATCGACAAAGCCAAGGAACTTGGCTGCGACGAGAGCGAAGGGAAATTTGATGAGAAGCTGCGAGAGATAGCCAAGCCGCGACAAGGTGACGATAAGCCAAAGTCTAATTGATCCCTTGGTCGGGGCCGGTAATCTGCTTCGGTTCAATTGTATCTAATGCAAGTTGCGCAACAGATGGAGCAAGGTCACCTTTTGACACCTTGTCGGTTAGGTATTTTCTAAATTTACCGCCTTCAATATAGGTGTCCTGAAGCCACTCACGATATGCACCAAGGGAAACAAGGGGGTAACACCAAGACTCTTGCGGATTTGATTTTGATTGAGGGTGGGTGTCTGGATAGTGGTGAGGCCATTTTTTTCGGCCCCCGAATGAGCCCTCAAGATCGTTGTCTACCCAATATTTTGACCAGTGATGACCGATAGAAATATCAACAACAAATTTTTCGCCGATATCCGCCCCGGCTACGATTAGCTCATAGATGATGGTGTGCGCCTCATTAAACACATGAAAGTAGCCCTTGGGGGCGGACTGATAATTTAACTCCAGCCTTTCGTGCCATTTGACAAACCTGTTTGCGCCAGTCGGATCGTATCCGACCTGGGCGTAAATCATCTCTCGGAGTTTTGAGCCTGCGAGAAGCCTAAAATTGTCTCTGGCCTTGTCTGTGCAATTAGCGCCGGCATCGAAAGCATAGTACTCAAGGACCGCTAGGCAGATTTCAGCGGGATAGCAGAAGTTGGCGGTTCCTTTGTGGATGATTTCAACGTGCGCCGCCTCAATTGAGGTAAAACCAGCCTTATTCAGCGTGCCCTTGATTGATTTTATGCGGGGCTTTTGGTCTTTGTCAGTCCATTGGCTGCTAATCGTCCCAATGTGTGCGTTTTGAACGCCGCAAAGAGCCGCTAGGCCGCGCTGGTTGAGGTATGGGGTTCCGTCGGAAAGCACCCCCATCCCGATCCCGCCGATTTCTGTATCCTTCTCAATGCTGAGGTCTAAAACCCCTTGGGCGGGGCTGATTTCCTTTAGCCCGGATTTTGGAGCCAAAGACTTGATTTTTATGGTCTTTTTGCTGATTTCCTTCGCGCACATTGCGGCAAGTCCTTCTCAATCATCGGCGATGAATAACCACCGTTCGTTGAGGTTGAGCCTACCAAAGAATCTCCCGCGAGTGGAGTCTTCTCCCCACATCATGTGCGGGATTCCGCCTGATATACCTCATTCAGGGGTTTGCGAAGTATATAATTGTGATTATTTTCCTTGACTTGCAAATGACCCTCGCGTAGGGTCCATCCATCGACTGGGCGAGGCGTGTCCGCGCTTCGGCGCCGATCCTCCCCGGCGATTTTTCCTTCATACGATCCGGCCCGCCCGGCCCCGCTTTGACCAGCGGGGAGCCGATGGGCGCGCCCTCCTTCCGGAGACATTCCCATGACAGCGAAACCGACTGCGCGCCGCGCCCGCCGGGGTGGCGGTGCGCGCACCGCCTTTGACCGCCAGGCCCTGATCGACCAGTTGACCCGCTCCGACGGTGGGCTGGAAGATATCCTGGCTAAGTCACCCCGCGATCTGACCGAGGCTGAGGTCCGCCAGGTCGCGGACCGCCGGCTCGCCCTCCCCGCCGGGGCGGAGAAGGAAACCCTCGACCGGTTCGAGCGCGCGTTCTACGACGACACCTATGGCACTGATCTAGCGGATGCTGATGAGACTGGCCGAATCGTGGCCCCGGCGGCGCGCCGCCCCATCAACGCGGCCCCCGTCCCGGCCCGCACCATTGATGGCGTGGACCTGTCCCGCGCTATCGGGCGCTTGGCGGAGCGCGTCGCCGATATTTCAGAAACCCAGGGGCCGCGCGATGCCGTCCGGTTCCTGCAGCGGGGTTTGACCATCCTCAATCAGGCGGCAACCGAAGCCGCGGACAGCAGCGGCTTTGAGGACCGCGCCCGGCCCCGGGGACCGATGTTCCAGGATCTGGCCGACGACGGCGACCCAGGCCCGAAAACCCGAGCTGCCCTGCGCACGGCGGCGGCTAGGCTCGGCTCCGCCAAGATTGAGGAAGCCCTCGCCCTTGGCCATTTCGAGGCCGCCCTGCGCGGCCTTACGGGCGGCGCGCCGGTTGGCGGTCTCCGCGAAGCGACCTCCGCATCCTTCGGCGAATTGTTCCGCGATCCCGCGACGAACGACCCGCAAACCCCGACCGAAGAAGGCGAGAGCCTGCAGATGACGGTCAATGACCTGGGCAAGGTGCTGTTGGGGCCGCGCGGATTCACGGCGCTGCGCGAGGACGGCATCATCGGGCCGAAGACGGAGGCGGCACTAAGTCGTGTCCTCAAGGCCGCCGGCCCCCGGCGCCTGACCGAAACCATGGGCCGCAACCTGGGCTTCTTCCTGTTCGAGCCGCCGAAGCCCGGGCGCCGAACCCTGCTGCAATCGGCCACCGGCATCATGCCTGGGGGAAATTTTGGTGCGATATAGGAAAATATTCTTGACATTCGTTATCTAATCCGGCATAACCCCAATCAGCGAACGGGCGATCTGCGCCCGCCGTCCTTCCCGAAAAAAGGAGCCCCCCATGAACCGGCATGACCCGGCCGCCATCCTGGCCGCGGCGGGCGCTTTGCTGTGCGCGGCGATGATCGCGCAGACGCTGGCCTGACCATGCTTGGGGTATCCGCCGGCGGCTGGGCGCTTTGCCTTGCCGTCGCCGATGCGGCCGCGATCGTCGCCCTGGTTTTTCTGATTGGGCGCCGGGCGCGGGTCCAAAGGGCCGCCCTCGACGACGCCCGCCACGAGTTCGAAACGGGGCTGGCCTTCCTCGACGGCCGCCTGCGGATGCGCCGCACAGCCACCGACAAACTTCCCCCCATCGACGACGAAGGAATCTGACATGAGCCGATCCCCGGATCACGCGCAGGCGGCCCAGCGCGCCACCGACGTCCTGGCCCGCACCCTCTACGGCGAGGCGCGGGGCGAGCCCGTGCGCGGCAAGGAAGCCGTCGCCGCCGTGATCATGAATCGCGTGCGCCGGGCGCGCGCCGCCGGCGGAACCTATTGGTGGGGCGGCACGGTGGAAGAGGTATGCCGCCGGCCCTGGCAGTTTTCCTGCTGGAACGCCGGCGACCCCAACCGCGCCAAGATCGAGGCCGTGGCGGCGGACAACCAAGTGTTCCAGTCCTGCCAGCGCATCGCGCGGCGCGCCCTGGCCGGCACCCTGGCCGACCCCACCGGCGGCGCCACCCATTACCACGCCAAGGCGGCCAACCCGCCCTGGGCCCGGGGCAAGGCCCCCTCGGCCGAGATCGGCGGTCACCTGTTCTATTCCGATATCGAGTGACCGCCATGCTGAGCGCATTGATCGCCCCCGTGATCGGCGGCCTGTTCAACGTCATCGACCAGGCGGTCGAGGACAAGGACGAAGCCGCCCGCATCAAGTCGCGGCTGCAGGAAATGGTGCTGACCGGCCAGATGAAGGAGATCGAGGCGGCGGCCCAGGTCATCGTCGCCGAGGCCCAGGGGGACAGTTGGCTGCAGCGCAATTGGCGGCCCCTCTTGATGTGCCTGTTCGGCGTCATCGTCGCTAACAACTACATCATTCACCCCTGGTTCGGCGTGCCCATGCTGCCCCTGCCGCCGGACATGTGGGAGCTGTTGAAGATCGGCGTCGGCGGCTACGTCGTCGGCCGATCCGTAGAAAAGGGCATCCGCGTATGGCGGGACCAGCCATAAACCTGCCCGCGCCACCGCCCTCTATCCTTTGCTGACATTCCGGAGAAAGCCATGGCAGATCATATCCAGATCGGCGACATCACGCCGCGCAAACGTTACGTCGCCGACGGCACGCAGACCCTGTTCACCTATCCCTTCCCCATCTTCAAAGTCGCCGACCTGGAGGTTTACCTCGACGATACATTGCAAGAAATCGGCTATGCCGTTTCCGGCGCCGGACATGATTTGGGCGGCGAGGTCACTTTTGATACGGCTCCCGCCGTTGGCGTTGCGGTTACCCTGCGCCGCCGGCTGACCATCGCGCGGCAGGCCGACTTTCAGGAATCCGGTGCCTTCCGGGCGCGCGTCATCAACGATGAATTGGATTTTCTTACCGCCGCCCTGCAGCAGGTCGCCGACGACACGCGGCGCTCCCTGCAACTGTCGCCGACGGACCCGGACGCGGTGCTGACCCTGCCGGACCGCGCGGCCCGCGGCGGCACCTTCCTCGCCTTCGACGCGGAAGGAAACCCGGTGGCCGGCGCCGGGTCCATCGGCGGCCTGCCCGCCACCACCTTCATCACGACACTGCTCGACGACGCGGACGCGCCGTCGGCGCGCGCCACCTTGTCGGCCCAGGAAGACCTGAGCGTGACGCCGCCGACGGGCAGCAACGCGGGGGCGGTGCTCGCCGTCAATCCGGCGGGAAGCCTCCATTACGACCCGACCTTGACCCACGGCGCCCATCTGACGGCGCTCAGCTTCGGACTTTGAGGAGCCCCAGACATGGCAACCACACCTGATTACCTTGGTGCACGAAATTCCCAATGCACCGTCATCACCAACAGTGGTGGCACCACGGCGCAAACCATCTTCACCGCCGGCGCCAATGGGGCGCGCGTGCATCTGGTTTCTGCCTCCACGGACGACACCACACCGTCGCTCACCTTGATAAAGAATGACGGCACCACGTCCTGCATTCTTGCGACCTTCCAGTTGCCGACCAACTCGGGCCGCGTGAACGGGGCGCCGGCCGTCGATCTTCTGGACCCCACAGTGATCCCGTCGGTCCCCGCCGACCCAGGCCGCTTCCTGACACTCGGCGCGGGCGAGATGCTGGCCGTAGCCATGACCACCACCCTGACCGTGGACAAGACAGTCCATGTGGTCGTTGACGGGGTCGACTACTGATGAGCACGCGAGGCGGCGATGATCCACGCAATTTCGGCCCAGGCCCGGAAAAGCCGCAGGCCAACGACGGCGGATTGACCATGGGCCTGCACCGCCAAACGACGCATATGGACGACCCGGGCGCCAAGACCCACGGCCGCCTGCACGGCATCGGGCCATCACGGAAGCCGGTCGATGGCTTCAAGCGCGAACGCCGCGTGGACGTCCGAGCGGAGAATTGTACCGGACTTCTCAAGACTGGAAATTGCGACGGGGACCCCTTCTGGATGCCGCCGGACGGTGCCTGGTACACCTGGCCCGGGATCGGCGGCACGCCCACTAACCGCAAGGGCGGCACGATCATGAATCAAGCCAATCCCGGCAATCCCAACGGCTACGACTTCGCGGGCGGGCAAACGACGACCGATACCCCCCTCGCCAATTGGGACGTACCGCAGCACACCGCATATGCCGTGGCGTCCGACAGCGAACTGATGATCGTGCGCCAGCGCAGCGTCACCGGCTTCGGCCAGGGCACGGGTGGCCCCGGTGACGACAACTACAACTGCTATGCCAACTGCAACTGCAATTGCGCCTGTGCCTGCGCCTGCGCCTGCGCCTGCCAATGTGCCTGCTGTTTCCCTGCGGGCACCCCCGTCACCCTAGCCAATGGAACACACCGCGACATCGCGCTGCTGCAGCCGGGCGATCTGGTGAAGGGCGCGTTCGGCATCGTCAACCGCATCGACCGCATGTTTGTCGGCCGCATCGGGCCGCATAGCGCCTTCTTGATCAACGGACGTTACTTCGTGGCGGGCGCGCACCGCCTGTGGTCCCTCTCCCGTGGCTGGGTCGCCGCCGATCCGGCCGGCTGGTACGCGGCCATGAAGGAGCCCGGCTCCCTGGCCCTCTTCGCGGACATCCATGGCGCGGCGGAACCGCCGGCGGACGGCATCTATGCGCCCGAGAGTGAGCGGCCGAAACAAATGGTGCTGGGCGACCGCCTCGCCTGGAGCGGTCTCGACAGCTTCCTCGCCGTCGAACGCATTGAGCCGGTCCACCATGACGGCACCCTGATGCTGTACGAGCCGATCTGCCACAACGGATCCGGCAGCTACGAGGTTCATGGCGGCCTGTGGGCCGTCGCCGGGCCGGACTACACCTTCCCCTTCCAAAGCTACCTGCGAGAGGAGACTCGCCATGACTTCTGGCATGCCCCCCGCCATGACCCGCGACCGGCTGCTCAACTGGGACCGTGACACGGCCCTGGCCACCGCCCCCCGGCTGACCTGGCTGCATCCCAACTGGATCACGACGGCAAGCCTGATCCTGGCGCTCGTCGGCCTGGCCGTCATCTGGCACGGGACGGATTGGGGCTCCGCCGTGGCCGGCGCGGGCCTGATCTTCGCCTCGCGCTGGGTCGACTGGATCGACGGTCATGTCGCCCGCGCCACGGACCGCGCCACCAACCTGGGCGGGCTCTACGACATCGCCGTCGGCTACGTGACCATGGTCCTCGTCATGGTCGTCATCGGCCTGCGTCAGAATGATCTGGCCCTGGTCTGGGTCGGCGCCGGAGCGGCGGTCCTGCTGCGCCTCATGCTCATGGGCGTCGGCTGGAGCCTGGCAAAGCGCCAGCGCCTGGGTGTCGTTCCCTGGAATCCGCAGAAGCTTTTGACCCCGCGCCAGCGGCCCATCATGCGCCGGGTGAAGTGGGGCCTCGATGCCTGTCGCAACGATTACTGGATCGTGCTGTTCGCCGCCGCCGGCGGCGCCGGGCTCCAGGTCTGGGCCTGGGCCTATACGGGCGTCGTCGTCGCCCTGACCATATGGGTCGCGGCCGCCGCCGCGCGCTACGTCCAGCGGGTTCACCCCGCGGCGCCGACGCAGGAAGACCGTGGTCTGCAGAGCGAGCCGGGCCCATGTTGAAGCGAGCACGACGCGCCTGGACCGTTGCCGGATCAACCGTCGAGAACCTGGTTCATGACTGCACGGTGGCAGCGGATCATCTGCGCCTGCGCACATGGTACCGCCAACGCGACGGCGTCAATCGGCCTGGCGAGGGGGGCGCCGGAAGCAACGCCCTTGGTGAAGACCTGTCGCCGCGCCTTGCCGGCGTGCTGTTGGCGCCGGTCGGGGACGTCGTCATTCCATGGAACCCCGAGGCCATGCGGGACGGTGCTGTCCACTATGTCAGCACCTTGTTCGACGGAACGCCGGCTCCGGAGCCCTATCGGATCATGGAGTTGGACGACATGGCCGTTCTGGCCACGACCGCCCTGCGCCAAGCGGCCCAGTACCCGCATTGGCATCACAAGCAACACGTTTATGTCTTCGGGTTTCTGCAGCACATTCTCGACACCACGGGCATCGGCACGGTTCCCGCACTCAAAGTCATCTCCGACGGCGAACCGACGAACGGGTTCATCAGTGATGGCGTAATCATAGAGGCGCGCCAGGGGCCTCTGGGATTCGTCGGCTCCTTCGACGCGACCCGACCGGAAAACGCCGTGGCTTACCGGGACGTGAGGGAGACCCTCCCGGACGGCACGCCGAACCCTGAATTCGGCCGTTTTTCCGTACCGCCGCCTCAACCCGTGGACTGGGAGTTCGGCTGATGACCTACAGACTGACCCTGGAAGGGGAGGACATCCTCCATCTTCTCTACGACCCCAAGGACTCCACCCTGATTCGCGAAGGTGGCGACGACGGGCAGATCGTCCATCCCGCCTTCACCACCGAGGGTCCTGTGTCCTGGCCCGTGCCGCAGCGCGTGTCGCCGGACAACCCCGGCCGCAAGGTAGGCATCCGCACCCTGAAAATCCAGATGGGCTTCAAGTGCAATTACGCCTGCGCCTATTGCAATCAGGCGAGCTGGAACACTTTTCTGGGCGGCGCGGTAGAGGACGCGAAACTGTTCCTGCGCAATCTCGATACCTGGTTCGCGACCGACGGCGCCGCCAAGAACGGCGGCGACGATCTGAGGATCGAGTTCTGGGGCGGCGAGCCCTTCGTCTATTGGACCAAGCTGAAAATTCTCGGCGACGAACTGCGCCGACGCTATCCCAGGGCTCGGTTCAACGTCATCACCAACGGCTCGCTGCTCGACGATGAGAAGATCGACTGGCTGATCGCCCAGCGGGTCGGGGTGCAGATCAGCCATGACGGTCCGGCCCAGAAATACCGCAACCCGGAAGACATCCTGGACGATCCGGAGAAGTGCCGGCTGATCCGCCGGCTGATGACGGCGGCGGGGCAGTTGGGCAGCGCGGACGAGCCTTTCGACGATGGGCCAACCTTCGGCCTGGGCTTCGGCACGGTGCTGACACGGTGGAATTATTCCCTCGCCGCCGTGCGCCGCCATATCGAAGACAAGCTGGGCGTGCCGCCGGGATCGATTTCTTCCAACACGGAAGAAATTCTACTGCCCTATGACGACGACGCCCTGGCCTGCACACCGCAGGACGAGGCGGGCCACCGGGTGGCTCTGCACACCCTGTTCGCCGAGGCGGCCAACGGCCTGACCGTGCCCGGCTGCAATTCCGTGCGCAACAAGATCGAGGACTTTCTCGACTCGCTCGGCAAGAAGCGACCACTTGCCGCTCTTGGCCAGAAATGCGGCATGGACCGCGAGGACACCATCGCCGTCAACCTGATGGGTGAGGTGACAACCTGCCATAACGTGTCCGCCGACGACCCCCACCACAACCTGGGCAATGTCCGCGACCTGACCGCCGTGCGCCTGGACACGGCGCACCATCACCAGACCCGCGACGAATGCCGTAGCTGCCCCGTGGTGCAACTGTGCAAGGGGTCCTGCATGTTTCTGGAAGGAAAGTACTGGCAGGCCGCCTGCGATGTCAGCTTCACCTACAACACAGCCATGCTGGCGGCGGCCCTCTATTATCTGACCGGCAGGACGCTGATCCGAATCGACGCCCTGGACGGCGCCTTCATCCGCCGGCCCGGTACCGCATCGGTGGAGGTCATCCGTCTGGCGCACGCAGATCAGGCGGAGGCTGTTAATGCGTGATCTTGTCCGCCAGTCGGAGCCGATCCCAGAAGTCATGACCTTCGATTTCGCCGGCGGCCGCATCGCCGCCATGAACGATCTGATCCTGGCGGAAATGCGCACCACCGACGCGACGCCGGACCGCATCCACGGTGACAGCATTCTGAACCGCCGGGCCACGAAATGCCTGTTCGACCGTAAACCCCTGCCGCCAGGACTGGCCGGCTTGGCGGAGCGGCTCTACGCGGCGCTCGCCATTTATCTTGAACGCTGGCACCCGACGCTTGTCGGTCGGCCCTTCCGCCACAGGTCCTGGTGCAATCATTACAAACCCAACGAAGGCGTTCCCTGGCACGACCATGGGGAGACCCCCGTGGTCGCCGTCTATTCGGTGCAGGGCAACGGCGGCGACCTGATCATTCAGGACGAGGCCGATCCCGCACGATGCCATCGGCTGGACACGCCGCCGGGCCGGCTGATCTTCATGGCGGGTAACATGCGCCATTGTTCGACGCCCAACTTCGGGCCGGTCGCGGCCCGGGTCTCCCTGCCCGTGAACTTCATGTTCGCAGAAGGCCCCAGGCCGACCGCCGACCAACCCAGGGCCTGCCCGTAACCGACATCATCACAGCCGCGAGGGTCTATGCCGCCGGTCAACTTCGCCGTCTTCGTCGTCCTGTGGAACAACCTGCAGGGGCTGAACACGCCGGACCTCCATATCCACATGGCCCAGTGGCTGGAGGGCGAGCGCCAGGCGGGCCGCCACGAATTGCTGCTGATGGCCTTCCGCAATTCGGGCAAGTCGACCCTGGTCGGCCTGTTCTGCGCCTGGATGCTGTGGCGCGACCCGGACCTGCGTATCATGGTGTTGGCGGCGGATCTGGCGCTGGCGCGCAAGATGGTGCGCAACGTCAAACGCATCATCGAACGCCACCCGCTGACACGGCACCTGAAGCCGCCGCGGGCCGACCAATGGGCGTCGGAACAGTTCACGGTCAACCGCCGGGCGGAACTGCGCGATCCTTCCATGCTAGCCCGCGGCATCGGCGCCAACCTGACCGGATCCCGCGCCGACGTGGTGATCTGTGACGATGTCGAGGTGCCCAACACCTGCGACACCGCGTCCAAACGCGCCGACCTACGCGCGCGCCTGGCGGAAATCGAATACGTTTTGGTGCCGGGCGGCCTCCAGCTTTATGTCGGCACGCCCCACACCTATGACACCATCTACGCGGCCGAGGCGCGGGCCGGCGCGGCGGACGGCAAGCCGTTCCTCGCCGGGTTCCAGAGGCTCGAGGTCCCGTTGCTGGGTCCCGGCGGAAGGTCGCGATGGCCGGAACGGTTTCCCATTGCCCGCATCGACGCGATCCGCGACCGCAGCGGCCCCAACAAGTTCCGTAGCCAGATGCTGTTGGAGCCCGTCAACATTCTGGACAGCCGCCTCGACCCGGACCGCCTAATCCCTTACGCCCATCCGCTAGACTATGCGGAACGCAACGGCGTCGGCGTCCTGACCCTCGGCGGCAAGCGCCTGGCGTCGGCGTCCTGCTGGTGGGACCCTGCATACGGCGCGCCGGGCGCCGGCGACGCCAGCGTAGTCGCCGCGCTGTTCACGGACAACGACGGTATCCATTACCTGCATGCCGTCCGTTACCTGGAACATGACCCGGCGGAGGCGGCGCGCGCGGCAACGGGATCGGGCAAAGACGACCGCGACGAGGCCTCGCAGCAATGCCGGCAGGTCGCCGCCTTCCTGCGCGACCACCATCTGCCCTCGGTGACGCTAGAGACCAACGGCATCGGGCGGTTCCTGCCGGGCCTGCTGCGTCGCGCCCTGGGCACCGCCGGGGTCGAGGCGGCGGTGATCGAAGCGACCAGCCACCGCGCCAAGGACCTGCGTATCCTGGATGCCTTCGACGCCGTCCTGGCGGCCGGGCGCTTGCACGCCCACGATAGCGTCTGGCACACACCCTTTGTCCGCGAAATGCGCGAATGGGCCCCCGGCGCGACCTGCCGGGACGACGGCCTGGACGCGGTCGCCGGCTGCCTGCTGGCGGAACCCGTGCGCCTGGGCCGAGGAGTTCCGCCGGCCGACGGCCTGACACGCCGCAAACCCAACTGGCGGGGCGGCGGCACCTTCACGGCAAAGACGGATTTCGTTTTGTGACGATCGTCGCAGTCAATTGGAAAAGGAGGATTCCCTTGGGAACCACGGAACAGGATCACACCTTGCCGGCCGCACAGGCCACAACCCCAGACCGGTCCGGAGATGCTCCCGAACCCGGTTTACCGGGTGTCGGCGGCGCGGACGGAATGGGGGGTTATGGGCGCAGCTTCCTGACCGCATCCGTCGGGCGCGGCCAGGAGAACAGGGCGGACGACGTGCACACAGTCTCCACCTTCCTTGCCGAAAACAAGCTGATGCCGGCGGCCACACGGGACGCCGATGAAGACTTTCTCAGCGCCATCGAAAAGGGCCAGATAAAGCTGAACGAACTGGCCGGTGACGGGCTCCGGGTCGACGGAATCGTCAAACCCTGGGGCCCGACCGAGGTTCTGTCCCAGCGGGCCGTGACGTCTGGACGGATGCGTGCGTCGGAGAACGCGAACAGTCCCTATCCTTGGTTTTCAGGAGAGTCTCCGGAAACGTCCCGCACGGAAGACGGCACCATCGACAAACTGCTGCAAAAATTCAATTACTGGCTTTATCAGCAGCGCGGTGAACGCATCCCGTTCATGGGCAAGACCCCCGTCGGTGGAAGAAGGGGTTGAATGTCCACACGTCCGCGACGGCCGTTTCACAAGCGACACCATCAGCGAAAGGCGTTATCGTAATCATGGAATTTTACCGTCGCGGACATTTTATTTGGCGCATAGATGAGAGACTTCCAACTCGCCCGCCCGCTTTCCGTCACGCATTTTGAAACGGCATTTGTCGCGGCGATCCTGATCGTCAATGTCCTGGATGACTTCTTGCTGGGAACGCAAATCACGGAGATCAACGACTATCTCCTCGCAGACTATGTAAAAAAGTCCCTGATCGTCATTCTTTGCCTTTCCACCGCCCCCGTCCGCGCGATCGTTCGGCAATCAATCTCAGCGCCCGATTTGCCGTGGAGCGGTTCCGGGTGGCTGAACGGACATGTTCTAGCTCTCTTGGCCGGCATACTCCTTTGCGATCATCTGCTTCATGGCCTGGGGGAATTTTTCAGTTCTTGGCTGGAAGCTCCCGTCGTCGCGAACATCCCTGCGTACCATGACGACATCGTGCGATATTTCGACCTGACATTTGGGCTGATGCTGAATTCGGTCGCAGAGGAAGTCTTCTACCGCGCCGTTCTGATCGCCGTCGTCTTCCGCTATGTCCCTAGTCTGGGAACCAGCATTCTGATCGCGGGCCTTCTGTTCGGGGCCGCCCATTGGTCCCAAGGCATTGTCTGGACGGTGGTGATCTCTCTGTCGGGCGTCATGTACGGGTATCTGTATTGCCTGACACGGTCCATCGTGCCGTTGGTCATTGTCCACTACATCCACAACCTGATTGTCTTCACCCCCTGACGCCGGTTCGGCGTGAATTGTTAGGGACTGACCCGCATGCCTTCCACTGCCGACACCACAGATACCCGCGCCCTGCATACCGCCAACGAGGCTCTGCGCGAGGCAAGTCTTGCACGTCAGGCCATCATCGCTCACGAACGGCAATGCGTGGAGCGGTCGCGCGAGGCCGCCCAATCGTTCGACCGCATGGGACAGGAACTGCGCGCCTTCATGGCCCAGACCCGCGATGCCCGCGCCCGCCTGCACGACCGGGTTGACCAGACCCAGGATCGCATCACGGAAAATCAGGTGCAGGTTCTGGAGGGCTTCGCGGCGCTGCGCTCGGGCTTGATCCGGGGATTGTTCGCGGCCCTTCTGGCGCTGACCGGCGCCGCCGCCGCCATGGCCTGGTATCTGATGACCGGGCGGCTGGCACCCTAGGAGAAAAGGGCCGTTACGTGGCCGTCGACATCCGGTGGATCAGCTCAGCCATGGTTTCCTCGGCGATCGGATTGTCCGCCTGACAGGTGCCGGCGGCGCGGTGGCCGCCGCCGCCGAAACGCAACATCAGTTCGCCCACGTTGACCGGCGAGGATCGGTCGAAGATCGACTTTCCGACGGCGAACACGGTGTTCTTGTCCTGTTTTCCCATGACCACATGCATGGAGATGTTGCATTCCGGGAACAGGGCATAGATCAGGAACCGATTGCCGCAATAGATGTCCGTTTCCTTGCGCATGTCGATGACGGCGAGCTTGTCGTGCATGGTGGTGCAGCGCCGCAGCTGTTCCTCGAACTTGGGCCGGTGTTCGTTGTACAGGTCGATGCGTTCCTTGACGTCGGGAAGTTCCAGGATTTCCTCGATGGTGAAGTTCCGGCAGTCCTCGATCAGGCCCATCATCAGTTCGTAGTTGGGAATGCGGAACCCGCGGAAGCGGCCCAGGCCCGTGCGCGGGTCCATGATGAAGTTGAGCAGCGCCCAGCCCTGGGGGTTGAGCACATCGTCCATTTCGTACTGCGCCGAATCCGCCTGATCGACGGCGTCCATCAGTTCGCCGGACACGTAGGGGAAGCCTTCTTCCCCGCCGAAGTAGTTGTAGACCACACGCGCCGCCGACGGCGCCGTCGGGTCGATGACATGATTGTCCTTCTTGCCGCCGACGCGCTCCATCTCGCTCAGATGGTGGTCGAAGGCGAGATAGACCCGCTCATCGAGCGGCACGTTGGTCGAAATGTCGTTGTCGGTAAGGTCGACCTCGCCGTACTGCATCTGGCGCGGATGGACGAACAAAATGTCGTCGATCAGCTCCATTTCCTCGAACAGTACGGCGCAAACCAGACCGTCGAAGTCGCTGCGGGTGATCAGGCGAAACTGCCGCCCGCTTTCCTTCAACGCGCGTGCAAGCGGTTTCCCCGCACCCATGATCGGAGATTCGTCGGGCTTCGCCCCTTTCTTGACC
Source organism: uncultured Rhodospirillaceae bacterium (assembly GCA_963972065.1). Classification (GTDB taxonomy): domain Bacteria; phylum Pseudomonadota; class Alphaproteobacteria; order Rhodospirillales; family Casp-alpha2; genus UBA1479. Next base: position 45,513 of record CAXAVJ010000007.1, on the reverse strand, counting down.
TCGGGCTTCGGCTCCGGCGCGGGCGGGGTACTATCCGCGGCAGGTTCACCGGCGGGCTCGGGCGCCGGCGGCGCAGACAGCCGCTGCGGTGTGCCGCCCTTGACGGCAAGGCCAATTTCCAAGCTCTCGAACCAGTTGAGAAAGCGGCCGACATTGGCGCCGGTAAACACCAGTCCGCGCTGCGGCACAATGATTTCGGGCCCCAGGTCGCGCACGCGGCGAATCCAATCGTCGCGCGCGGCGGGCGAGCCCATCCAGCGCTGATGGAACCCGGTCAGATATTGGACGTGCCGGTCGAAGTCACGCACGGTGAACCCGTCGCGGTCGTCGGGCGGCACCAGGGCGCCACCGATGTCGCCGGAGAACAGCACCTTGGCCGCAGGATCGAAGACCGAGAAATTGCCCGGCGAATGCAGGTAGTGGGCGGGGATCAATTGCAGCCGGCCACCCTCGCCGAAACGGATTTCCATGCCCTCGTCAGGTACCGCGACGAAATCGGCCTCGCGGTCGTAATGGGTGACATAGCCCAGCCACAGCCAAGGCACATGGACCTTCAGTTCGTCGACGCAGACTTCGCGCCACAACGGCAGCGACGACCCCGCGTCCGGATCTTCGTGGGTCAGGATGACGTGTTTGATGTCGGCAAGCGGCACCTCGCGTTCGATGCCGTCGAACACGGCGGGGAAAATCTCGACGCCGCCGGGATCGATCAGCACGGCCTCGTTGCCCGCACGCACGACCACCTGGTTTGAATCAACCAGATCGGGCGGCTTACCGCTGTCCTGACCGAAGATCAGCCAGGACTGCGTTCCGTCTCGGAACACCACTTCTGAACGCACTTATGACAACCCCTGTCGTTGGACTTGGTTCAAGTGGCCTTCCTCTTGAGCACTCTTGGTTTCTTATCGCTTCCCAGCCCCAACAATAGAAGATTTTTCTAAACCGCGCCAAGGACTTGTGAATGCCCGCGTAACCGGCCTTCGGCCAGTTTCATCCGAAACAGCAAGACATTTGCCCGTTTAGCCCGAAAACCTGCGAACAAAGGACAATGCTCATGCGCCCGACCTTCCTCGGAACACCAGCCTGGCGGCTCAATCCCGTCCTCGTCGCCAGTGAGTTCCGGCATGTCGCGGCATCCGGCCCGGGCAGGTTTCAGCGCGACCGATCCGGCAACGCCGATATCCAGGGCGTCAAGATCGACAAGCAAAAAGCCGACCTTCTGGAAAACGCGCTGAAAACGCGCGGAATTGCCGACCAGAAGGCATTCTCTGAACGATTGCGCCGCCATGGCGCAGTCCTTGAGGATAAGGAACGCGATCTTCTCATCAATCTGGCGACAAACTGGTTCGAGACAACCGCAGATCAGGAATTTGAGGCCATTGCCGCGAATAGCCTTGATCTGCTGGGAAACAGAGCTTCAAGGAATATTGCCCCCGCACCAGCCAGGCAGGATACACCCGGTGCGCATCAGCCTGACGGTCCCGTAGTTGGCGGCCCCATGAAGAGTGAGACGCGTTCCGATGTGACGGCGCAACCCGCGCTCCCGGATTTCGACCGCTTGCAGGCCGAACTTGACGCCGCCAGCCGCAACCGGCGTGCCGCCGTCGAACGCGCGGCCCGGAAGGAAGCAGAGTTCAACGCCGCCAGGAACACAGCCAACAACGCCTGGAGCCGCGTGGGCAAGGAAGCGGCAAAAGCCGCCATCCAGCTAGGCGCCACACTTGTTACAAAAAGGGGGCGCCCGGCGTCACCCGGCCTTGGCGCAGCGTACGAAACCTACGAAGCCGCGATGAGCGCCGCAGATGAGAAGCAAAAAGAACTTCAATCGCTACGCCGGGAAATCGCCGATTGGGATGCTGAAATAAACGCGATTTTATCACACATGCCCAAATGACTGTGGGATGGATATCTGAGACACACTCGCTTCTCAGTAGAATGACAGGCGTTTATACTTTTTCCATTAAGCGCTCATGCTGTCATGCGACACGGGCGACAAGGAGGCGCGCATGAAGGTTATCGCTTGGATCATCGTCGGCATACTTATCGGCGCAGGGTCGACCGTGGGTTTCACACATGCCAACGACACGTTCAGGCCGCACCAAATTGTTGACCGGAAAAGCTTCCTAGAAGAACGGTCTCCTTACGATCAAGTCCAGTATTTGATCGGCCTTGCAGATGCGGTCGCCTACATTCGTCCGGCCGACGCCATCGGAGCGAGCGTATCGAAATGCCTTGAGGGTGTGAACGTTCACGGCGGCATGATCTTTAGTGCGCCGATGATGCATTTCGTGAAGCAGGCCCAGCCGGACACGCCCGTCGTCGCCGTCCTGTTGGACATCCTCCGCAAAGATTGCGCCAAATATCTTAAATAAGGGTGCGCGGCTCCGCCGCTCACCGACCACTCCCCACCTCCCCATCCCGGACAACCCAGGGGGCCGCTTCCCACATTGAAGCGCCGATGGCCCGGATTTATCCCGACGCCCCCGCGGCGGCGAGCCCATTCACATGCCCGCCACAACCGCCAGGACCGGCGTCCTTCCCTTCAACGCGACACGACAAAGGAGTCCGGATTTCCGGAGAACACGCATGTCGACACATATCGCACAATCCTTCATCAAGCACTTCCAGACGGACGTGCACTTGGAATACCAGCGCGTCGGCTCCAAGCTGCGCAACACGGTGCGTTCCAAGAACGATATCCAAGGATCGTCCACCACTTTCCAGAAGGTCGGAAAAGGCACGGCCTCGACCAAGGCCCGCCACGGCATGGTTCCGGTCATGAACCTGGATCACACGCCCGTCGAATGTCAGTTGCAGGACTATTACGCCGGCGACTGGGTGGACGAGCTTGACGAGATCAAGACCAACATCAACGAACGCCAGATCATCGCCCGAGCCGGTGCCAATGCGTTGGGCCGCAAGACGGACGAACTGATCGTCGGACAGTTGGACACGTCCACCAACTATTCCGGCGACGGGTCCGACGGCCTGACCAAGACGAAGGTGCTGACCGCCTTCGAAATGTTGGGCGACGCCGACGTTCCCGACGACGGCGACCGCTTCGCTGTCATCGGCTGGAAGCAGTGGACGGACCTTCTGAAAATTCCCGAGTTCTCGGACATGGACTTCGTCGGCTCCGACGACCTGCCATGGCGCGGCATCCAGGCCAAGCGCTGGCTGGGCACCTTGTGGATTCCCCATTCGGGCCTGACCAAAACCACCGGTGTGCGGTTCTGCTACTGGTACCACAAAAGCGCCGTCGGCCACGCCGTGGGTAAGGATGTCAAGACCGATATCACCTGGCACGGCGACCGCGCATCCAACTTCGTCAACAACATGATGAGCCAGGGGGCCTGCCTGATCGATCCGTCGGGCGTGGTGTCCCTGCGCTGCCTGGAAAGCTAGGAGGCGACCATGGCATTCGTTTCGAAAGACCTGAGCGTTCTCAGCTACGCCAACGGATTCACCCTGTGGCACTACACCACGGTTGACGTCGCCGCCGTCGTGGACAGCGCCGGTTACTTCAACGACGCGGCTCACATGCTGCGGACCGGTGACATCCTGGTGGCCAATGTCGATACCGACGGCACGCCCGGCGCCGGCCTGTTCCTGGTCAGCGCCAACACGGGCGGCATCGTCGACGTCGACGACCTGACCGCGGTCGGCGGCACGGACACGGACTAGTCCGCCGCCATCTCGTCACGCCTTGGGGGCGCCCCGGCATCAGCCGGGGCGCCCCTTTGCGCTTGTTCCTTTCCCCGACCCCTCACCGGAGACCTCGCCATGGCCCTAAGTCAGATCGCCCTTTGCTCCCGCGCCTTATTGAAACTGGGCGGCACCACCATCACCTCGTTCGACGAAGGCACGGCCGAGGCCGAGATTGCGGCCAACCTGTATCCCTCCATACGCGACGCCCTCTTGTCCGCCCATCCCTGGAGCTTCGCGACGGCGCAGCAGCGTCTGCCCGTCCTGGCGGCGGAGCCGGTCGCCGATTACGCAAAGGCGTTCCAGCTGCCGGCCAATTTCTTGCGCGCCCTGTCGGCCGGCGGCAACGCCCGCGGACACGGCCTGGAATATCGGATTGCCGAACGGCGCCTGCACGCCAACACTGACGACGTGGTCATGACCTATATCTTCCGCCCGGCCGAGATTGATTTTCCACCGTTCTTCGATCAGGCCCTGATCACCCGCCTGGCCGCCGAGTTCTGCATCCCGTTGACGGAAAGCACGTCACGGGCCGAGGCCTTGCACCGCCTCGCCGATCAGGAATTCCAGCGCGCCAAGACCATCGACGCCCAACAGGAAACACCGGGACGGATCGACGATTTTTCGCTGGTGGAGGTACGCGCCTGATGCCCCGCCTGACCACACATAAATCCAACTTCACCGCCGGTGAAGTTTCGGCCCGCCTGCTCGGGCGTAGCGATCTACGGTCCTACGCCAATGGGGCCGCGAAACTACGCAACGTGGTGATCCAGCCGACCGGCGGCGTCACCCGCCGCGCTGGTACGCGCTTTGTCGACATGGCGCCGGGCCCCGGGCGCTTGATCGCCTTCGAGTTCAACACAGAGCAGACATACCTGCTGTGCTTTTCCCATCTTCAGATCGACGTCTATACGGACGGTGTCAAGACCGCGACCATCGCCGCACCCTGGATCGAAGCGCAGATCGCCAAGCTGGCCTGGGTGCAGAGCGCGGATACTTTGTTGGTCGTCCATCCAGACACGGCACCCAAGAAGATCACCCGCACATCGCATGCAGACTGGCAGATTGCGGATTGGGTTTTTGCCGAAACGAACAGCCGAATCCATCAACCACACCACAAGTTCTCGGCGGCGGATGTTACCCTGAACCCTACGGGAACCAGTGGCACCATCACGGTCACCGCCTCGGCCCCCGTGTTCGACGCCGGCCATGTCGGTACGCGGTTCCGCATCGCCAACAAGGAAATCGAAATCACCGCCGTCTCCTCCGCGACCTCGGCAACGGCAACGGTCAAGGAAACCCTGGCCAATGCGAACGCCACCAAGGACTGGGAGGAACAATCGTTTTCCCCCGTCCGGGGATATCCGGCGACCGTAACTTTCCACCAGGATCGCACGGTGATCGGCGGGTCGCGTGACCTGCCCAACCAGATTTGGATGTCCAAGTCGGCGGACCTGTTCAATTTCGATCTGGGCGAGGGCCTGGATGACGAGGCCATCGAGTTCGCCCTGTTGTCCGATCAGGTCAATGCCTGCGCCGCCGTGTTCTCGGGCCGCCACCTGCAGGTCTTTACTTCGGGCGCGGAATGGATGGTCACGGGCGATCCGCTAACGCCGGCGTCTGTGCAAATCCGCCGCCAGACTCGCATCGGTTCGCCCGCAGCCCGCTTCGTGCCGCCGCGCAACGTCGATGGCGCCACCCTCTTCGTGCCACACACCGGGCGTGAATTGCGCGAATTCCTGTTCACGGATGTCGAGCAGGCCTATCAGTCGCGTGACTTGGCGACCGTCGCCGAACATCTGATCCGCGATCCCGTCGACCAGGATTTTGACGCGCGGCGCCGCAACCTGCATCTGGTCATGGCCGACGGCACCATCGGCACGCTGACCCTTTACCGAGCAGAGGAGATCACCGGCTGGACCCTGTCCGATACTCAGGGTGCCTTTCGCTCCGTCTGCGCCGTGGGCGACACGGTCTATATTCTGGTGGAGCGAGCAGGCGGGCATTTCATCGAAACCTTCGACGACGGTTTGCAGGTCGATTGCGGCCTGCACATCTCGGACACCATGCCCAAGGCCGAATGGAACGGCCTGGAGCATCTGGAAGGCCGCATGGTGAAGGTCGTCGCCGACGGTTCCGTCCAAAGTGACATGACGGTCATCGACGGGCGAATCACCCTGACTGTCGCGGCGTCGGAGGTGGCGGCGGGGCTCGGCTACACCCATGTCATTGAGCCGCTACCGCCGGCGGTCAACGGCCTGCAGGGATCCAATCAGGGCGGGCGTCTGCGCATGATTGCCGCCACCTACCGCCTGAAGGACACGTCGGCCCTGCGCCTGGACACCGGGCGCGGATTTGTCGATGTGCCCTTCCGCGAATTCGGCAACGACCTTCTGGACGCACCGCCTGTCGCCTTTTCCGGCGACCGGACGGTGCGTGCCTTCGGCTGGCGGCGGGACGGCACGCAATCCTTGTGGCGTATCGAGCAGGACACGCCACTGCCCTTCACCCTGCTGTCCGTGACCGAAGAAGTGAATGTCAACGGCTGAGTGAACCCCCAATCATCAGGAGACCTTTTATGGCAGAGCTAGCAGCCCTTGCCGTCAGCACGGGCCTGGCCGCAATCCAAAAGCAGGCGGCCGCGAAACAGCAGGCGGCGCAGGTCGAAACCCAGCGCCGGCAGCAAGTGGCACAGATCACCCAACAACAAGAAATTGAAACCAAAAGACGGCGCGAACAATTGCGTCAGGCCCAAGCCGCGCAACGCGCGCGCTTCGCCGGCGGCGGAATCAATGCCAGCAGCGGATCGGCCTCGAGCCTTCTGTCCGGCCTGGCCCGTCAGGTCGACGAGGCCATCGCCGACACCGGCAATATTAACAAGCTACGCATCGACGGCATCAACTCGGCCGCCGCCGCCCAGCGCTCAAGCCTGCTCAGCGCGCCGCGCGAAACCTTGTTCAACGGTTTCCGTGGCATCGTGGCCGGCGGAATCAAACAGATGCCCTCGCTGTTCGATGACAAATCAGACAAGCCGAAAGTCTCTTGATGCCATCCGGCGGGCCGTCAGGGGCCGACTGCCTAAACTGTTGCGCAAGGCAATGGCTGACTACGCCGCCTTCGCCGCACAACCCGCCCCCGATGACGCCAAAGGGTTCGCCGGCCATCAGGCCGCCTGCAAGGCGGCACTGGCGCATCTCGATGCCGGGGCGAAGCTACTCGCCTGGGCCGAAGGGGCCGGCCCGGGCGGTGGCGAGACGGATGATCTCGCCCGCCTGATCCAGGCGGCGGAGGATACCGTCGCCACTGCCGACCCGGACAGCATCTGACTCGTCGCACCGCGCGGCCATTCCAACGAAATGCATGGAAAGGAGCCCCCACCATGGGAGGAATATTCAGTTCACCCAAACTGCCACCCGCCCCGCCACCGCCACCGCCCCCACCTGATCCGGAAGAAGGTGAGCGCGAACGCCGCCTGGAACGCCTGGATCGCCAACGTCGCGGCCGCGCGGGCCTGATCACAACGTCGCGCCGCGGCCTGTTGGACGTGCGGCCGAACGGTGCCGGGGCCGACCAAGTCGGCGACAAAACCAAATTGGGAGAATAACCATGACGGAACTCACGACCGAAGCTGTGATGGCGCGGTATCGGCGGGCCCGCGATCGGCGCGCAACCTGGGAGCCCTTGTGGCAGGAATGTTTCGATTTCGCCCTGCCGCAGCGGGAAACAGCCCTGGGCCGCAGCCAAGGGGCCAGCCGCAAGACCGACCGCCTGTTCGACGGCACCGCGCCTGACGCCGTCGATCAACTGGCCGCCAGCCTGCTGGCGCAACTTACACCGCCTTGGGCGCGGTGGTTCGGCCTGATGCCGGGCACGAAGGTCGACGATGCACGGCGCGCCGACCTGTCCCAGGAATTGGAATCGGCGGCGCAGACCCTGCAATCCCATTTCGACCGTTCCAATTTCGCGGTCGAGATGCACCAATGCTATCTGGATTTGGTCACGGTGGGCACGGCGAGCCTGATGTTCGAAGCCGCCCCGCCGGGCGATCCCGCGGCGTTCCGCTTCACCGCCGTGCCGCTGAGCCAGGTCGCATTCGAAGAAGACATTTCCGGCCGCCTGGACACCACATTCCGAACCAGCCGCCTGAACCGCGCGCAGATCATCGAAAGGTTCCCCAAGGCAAAGCTATCTGATGCCATGAAGGCCCGCAGGCCGGGCGATGGAGAAGAGCCCTCGGCAGATATCCTCGAAGCTCTGATCCCCGCCAAAGGCGGTTTCGATTACATGGCGCTGATCGATCCCGGTGATGGCACGACCGGCGATCAGTCAGTGACGGTGCTCAAGACCGGGCGGTTCGAACGCTCGCCCTTTATCAATTTCCGTTGGCTCAAGGCACCCGGCGAAATTTACGGCCGCTCGCCGGTGATGAAAACCCTGCCCGACATCAAGACCGCCAACAAGGTGGTCGAACTGGTCCTGAAAAACGCGTCGATTGCCGTCACCGGCATCTGGCAGGCGGATGACGACGGCGTGCTGAACCCCGCCAACATCCGCCTGACTCCGGGCACCATCATCCCCAAGGCCGTGGGCTCGGCCGGCCTGAAACCCTTGGAGGCACCCGGCCGGTTCGACCTATCCCAGGTCGTTCTGCAGGATTTACGGACGAGCATCCGCCGCGCCCTCCTCGCCGACCGCCTGGGCCAGATCGAAGGGCCACGCATGACCGCGACGGAAGTCCTGGAGCGAGTCGCCGAGATTTCGCGCCTACTGGGTGCGACCTATGGGCGGCTGCAGTCGGAGTTGCTGACGCCGCTCGTCACACGGGGGTTGTCGATCCTGGTCCGCCGGGGAGAAGTGCCGGCACTGCGCATCGATGGCCAGATCATCGACCTGGAATACAAGTCTCCGCTCGCCCGCCATCAGGCCCAGCAGGACGTCCAGGCGACCCTGGCATTCATCGACGGTCTGGCGCGTTTGGGGCCGCAGGCCCTCGCCATCGTCGATGTTCCGCAGGCGGCACAGGCCCTCGCCACCGCCTTCGGCGTGCCGCCGAAAATACTCAAAGACATCAACAAGGGAGCCGCACCGACGATCTCACTGCCGGCCGGCACCCCGCCGCCAACGGAGAGCGGTGACGGGGGCGGCGGGCTCGCGGCACTCGCCTCGGCCTTGGGGGCGGCCCTACCGCCCACCCCGCCGACGGGAGCCGCCTGATGACCGGTCCTGAAATCGAATGGCCCTGGCGGCCCGAGGATGTCGCCATGCCCGCTACGGCCGGGGCTGCGACAGCGGACAGCGACCATGCCGCGCGGCTGGCAGCCCGCTGTTTTCGCGGTACCGACGGCATTGCGCTGATGGCCTATCTAAAGGCGCTGACCCTGGATCGCGCCCTCGGCCCCGACGCGGCCGACGCAGCCCTTCGCCATCTCGAAGGCCAGCGCCATCTGGTCCGCCACCTGTCCCATCTCATCGACCTGGGCCGCGCCGGTCCAGACGCTTCCCCCGCCCCGAAAGGAGACGATGCATGACCGATCCCCAAGCCCTGCACGCGATGCCGGACGCACTGGAAGAAGCGCCCCCGCCCACGGGTGGCGGCAGCGCCGAGATCCCCGGATCAACGATGGAAGCAGCCACGCCCGATTATCTACCGCCCAAATTCTGGGATGCGGAGGCGGGCCAGGTGCGGGTCGAGGACCTGGCCCGCTCCTATGCCGCCCTGGAACGGCGCCTGGGTGCGGCCGGCGGCGACACGGTTCCCGATGATCCGGCCGGCTATCGGATTGAGCCGGCCATGGAAGGGTTGACCGCCGACCCGGAAATCAACGCCCGGCTGATGGACGCCGGCTTCACCCAGGCCCAGGCGCAATTGGTCTATGACCTGGCGGCGGAAAAACTTGTCCCCCTGGTCCACGATCTGGCCGCCGAAACGGTGCAGGGCGAACAGCGCCGCCGCCTGACCGACCATTTCGGCGGCGCCGACCGCTGGCAGACGGCGGCGGCGCAGATCGACGCCTGGGGACAGGCCAACCTGCCGGCCCCCGTGTTCGAGGCGCTGTGCAATTCCTACGACGGCGTGCTGACCCTGCACCGGATGATGCAGGACGGTGAGCCGCAACTAGTTTCCGGTGCGGCGCCCGCGCCGGCGGGCCGCTCGGAATCGCAGTTGCGCCGCATGATGCAGGACCCGCGCTACTGGCGCGATCACGACACCTCCTTCGCCGCCGAGGTCCGCCGCGGCTTCGAGGACCTGTATCCCGACGAGGGGTGAGCGCGTCTCCTTCCGCCGCACCCCCTCATTCTCGGGACGGGGCGCCGGCTGCCTGTGCTCCCTTCGGGCGCCGGCGCCCCGGCTTTTTTTGTGTTTATGGCAAGAAGGAACCCCCTCATGGGCGAATTCGAACGTGTCTCCCTGCCGCCGCCCCCGCGCGGCGGCGGCGCCGAAACATCGGGCAGCAACGACGCCGGGGACGGCGGTTCCCTCGCCGGACCGGACGGCCTGCCCGGGGTCGGCGGCACGGACGGGTTTGGCGGCTTCGGCCGCTCGTTCCTGACCGATGCCGTCGGCCGCGGTCAGACCAACCGGCCGGAAGACGTGTTCCAGGCATCCAGCTTCCTCGCCGCCAACAGCCTCCTGCCCGCGCCCACGCGGGACGCCGACGAGAGCTTTCTGCGCGGGATCGAGCAGGGGCAGGTGCGCCTCAGCGGCCTGGCCGACGGCGGCCTGTTCGTCGACGGCATCGCCAAACCCTGGGGCCCCACGGAAATGCTCAGCCAGCGGGCCGTGACCTCGGGCAAGATGAAGATGCCCGCCTCAGGGCCCGATCCCGCGTCCAATCCCGTGACCGCCGCCGGCACGTCGGACCGCTCGCCGGCGCAACAGGCGGAGACGACCCGCACGCTTCAGGCGACGATCGGCTCCGGCAACCGTCCGTCCGAACCAAGTATCGGCGCCCGAATTGACCTTAGCGCAGACGCGCCGCAGGAGATGCTGGCACGGGGAACATCTCAGAAAAACAAAGGGACGTTGGTGTCGGATCGTCCACTCCACACCAACAATCCTGCATCGAAACGGGAAGCCACAGCGCGACCAATTGTAAACATGGCGAACGAACGGATTGACGTGATTATCACCAACAAACCCGCAATTTTTAAAGTTCGTGACAATCCTAAGGCCGATGGCAGCGACCCCTGGTATGCATCTCCAAGTGTCGGGAAGACATCTGTGCTGAATTACGAGGAACTCTTAAACAAAGAGGCTAGAAAACAGGGCGTTGATCCCGATCTTGCGAAGGCGATCATTTTTGCGGAAAATGCAAGAGGCCACTATTTCGGGTTAGCGAAGACTGCCGAAGGACTCGGCGCCGCAAAGACGATCTTGCCGATGAACATCAACCCGAGAATCTGGGCCGGCCTTGGAATTGACGCAATATCTACGCATGATCCTGCCACCAACATCCGGGTCGGCGTAACCTTGATCAAGCGGATAAGTGATCGGATCGTCGATCCGACACCTGCGAAAATTGCGTCCGTTTGGAACTTCGCAGGTCGAGAGAACGTCAACGACTTTGGCGCCTACGTTGGTCGGATTTATCGGGAAAAACCGTGGGCTAAGTAGGGATAAGCAGGGAAAGGACGACCGCGTTGAGGATCAGCCGGGAAGCGGGCAGTATCATCCTGGCACTGGTTTGTTCCGTGGCGATTGCGGCCATTCCTGTCTTCTTAATTCTCGCAGGGTCTGATGGCACCGAACCTCGAGGTCTGTGCGAGTTTGTCACGGGCTCGAATGGGCTTCTGGCACTCAATCCGAACTCCGGCGGCACGGTGCAATACTCATGCGATTTGAACTGGACGCAATTTGCATCTTATGTCCTTCCTCCGGCGATCCTTCTTCTTTATCCCGCTTGGCGCATTGTGCGACGGATTACTCGGCGGCGGGAATATCCAGCACCTTGAACGGCGGCAAGGGCGGCGAGCGGTATCAGAAACCGAAAACGCATTCTTGATGTGTCGCCGGAATTCTGGCCAGTTCAAGGTGGCCGGCAGCGCGGGAGGCCGGGGCGTCCGTTCTAACCCAGTCCGTTCAGCAGCGCCTCCAGCGTCCGCGTCATGCGGTCCAGGTCGTGATCTTCCGACAGACGGTGGCCGCCGGTCTTGACCAATTGCACCTCGACGTCATCGGACGTGAGCCGTTCCTGAATCCGCAGGGCGGTCCGCCAGGGCACGTCGTCGTCCATCAACCCGTGGATCAGGCGCACGGGAACGTCCAGGTCGATGGGGCCGTCCAACAGCAGCCGCTTCCAGCCGTCGTCGATCAAGGGCTTGCAGATGCGGTAGGGGTGTTGGTCGTCGTAACAGTTGGGCAATTCGACAAATCCGTCGCGATCCATCTGTGCCTTCTGGTCGTCGGTGAAAGCATCCCACAGCAGATCGCGGGTGAAGTCGGGTGCGGCGGCAAGGCCCAGCAAGCCCCTGATTCGCGGTTTCCGCGCCAGCGCCGTCAAAAGCATGATCCAGCCGCCCATGGACGAGCCGACCAGAATCTGGTCGCCCGTGGTCAATTTATCGAGAGCCGTGACCGCATCGTCGGCCCACTGGCCGATCGAGCCTTCCTCGAAAACCCCGGAAGACTGCCCGTGTCCAGTGTAGTCAAAGCGCAGGAAAGCCCGGCCCTGAGCACGGCAATAGGCCTCCACGGCAAGCGCCTTGCCCCCCGTCATGTCGGATTTGAAGCCGGTCAGGAAGACGACGCCGGGAGACTTGCCAGTCATTTGATGGTAGGCAATAGTCCTGCCGTCACCACATTCCAGGAATTGCGGCGGAGTGTCGGGTGCAACGTCTGGGCCTGAAGACATGATCGGTTTCCATCCATGAACAAGATGCCGGACCATACCACCGGCGGCGGTGAAAGCGAACGCGCCCAATCTGCCCAGGGAATGGCCGCCCAAGGCGTGACGGGCGAAGGCCGCTTGGCGACCGTGCTGCAGGTTTTGCCGGCGATGGGCGCCGGCGGCGGGGTCGAGCGCGGCACCGTCGAGATTGCGGGTGCGGTGGTTCAGGCCGGCGGCAGGGCCCTGGTTGCATCGGCGGGCGGGCCGTTGGTCCACGATCTGGCCCGCGTCGGCGCGGAGCACGTCGACCTGCCGATGGATTCCAAGAACCCGGTAACCATGTGGCGCAACGTCGACCGCCTGGCCCAGGTCATCCGTGCTGAAAAGGTCGACATCGTCCATGCCCGATCCCGCGCCCCGGCATGGTCCGCCCGTGCCGCCGCGAAGCGTACAGGCGCCCATTTCGTCACCACCTTCCACGGCACCTACGGAGCGGGTAATCATCTGAAACGGGTCTACAATTCGGTCATGACCCGGGGCGAACGGGTGATCGCCATCAGCCAATTCATCGCGGGCCACATCCGCCAACTGTACGGCGTGCCGTCCAACAAGATCCGCGTCATTCACCGGGGCGTCGATCTGGACCGCTTCGACCCGGCCAAGGTCACGGCCCAGCGGGTCGTCAATCTGGCGACCGACTGGATGCTGCCCGACGGCATGCCGGTGATCATGCTGCCCGGACGCCTGACCCGGTGGAAAGGCCAGCCGGTGGTTATTGACGCGCTCAGCAAGCTGAAACGCCGCGACATCCGCTGCCTGCTGGTCGGCGGCGACCAGGGGCGGGACGACTACCGCGCCGAACTGGAAGCCATGATCGCCGACCGCAATCTGAACGAGGTCGTGCGCTTGGTCGATCATTGCGACGATATGCCGGCAGCCTACATGCTGACGGACGTGGTGATTTCCGCCTCGACGGACCCGGAAGCCTTCGGCCGCGTCATCGCCGAAGCCCAGGCCCTCGGCCGGCCGGTGATTGCGACCGACCACGGCGGCGCCAAGGAAACCGTGATCCCCGGCGTGACCGGCTGGCTGGTGCCACCGGGCGACGCCGATGCGCTCGCCGCCGCCATCGAAAAGGTCCTCTCCCTCGACAGCGCCCAGCGCAGCACACTCGCCGGCAAGGCCATCGCCAACGTGCGCGACAATTTCTCAAAGGCCACCATGTGCGCCAAGACGCTGGACGTCTATGACGAGGTTCTGGGCGTCCGCCCGTCTGCCTGACGCCATGGCCGCGCCTCCTTCCCCTTCCCGCAATATCCTGGTCATCAAGCTGGGCGCGCTTGGCGATTTCGTACAAGCGCTGGGTCCCATGCGGGCGATCCGCGACCATCATGCAAGCCAGCGCGTCGACCTGCTGACCACTCCGCCCTTCGAAGACCTCGCCATCGCCTCCGGCCTGTTCGACCGCGTCATCGCGCGGCCGCGCATGAAATGGCATCAGTTCGGCGCCTTGTGTGCCCTGCGCCGCGACCTGATCCAGGGTGGATATGCACGAGTCTACGATTTGCAGACCTCCGACCGCTCGTCGTTCTATTTCCGCCTGTTCCCGGCCAAGACAAGACCGGAATGGTCGGGCATCGCCCGCGGCTGTTCCCACCCTCACGCCAATCCGAACCGCGACCGTATGCATACGGCCGAACGCCAGGTGGACCAGCTCGCCATGGCCGGCATTCCTTCGGTTCCAACACCCGACCTGTCGTTCGCCGAAACGGATTTGACCCGCTTCGCCCTGCCTGCCCCCTTCGCCTTGATCATTCCCGGCGGCGCCGCCCACCGCCCGGCCAAGCGCTGGCCGGCGGACCATTACGCGGCCCTTGCGAACCATCTGCACAAGCGGGGTCTCACGCCGGTGCTGATCGGGGGCGCGGACGAACGGGCCCTGCACGACTCCATCCTGACCGCCGCGCCGGCGGCGCGGAGCCTCGCCGGTGAAACGTCGCTGCTGGATCTGGCCGCCCTGGCCCGGCGGGCGGCCCTTGCGGTCGGCAACGATACGGGCCCCATGCATGTGGCCGCCCTGGCTGGGGCCCCCACGGTGGTGCTCTATTCCCATGACAGCGACCCGGCGCTCTGCGCCCAGCGGGGAGCCCAGGTGACGATCCTGCGCGCGGCCCACCTGTCTGAGCTGGCGCTTGCGGATGTTCTGAAGGTCCTGCCGACCCCGTCCCCGTCCTGATCCCGGCCCGTGAACGCTTGACACACGGGGGCCACGGCCTACATTCCCCCCCTTATCCGATCCCTTTTTCAAACGGCCCGAGCATCATCATGGTTGCCATTACCCTTCCGGACGGCAGCGTCCGCCAATTCGACGGCCCGGTCACGGGTCTTGACATCGCCGCCGACATCGGCCCCGGCCTGGCCAAGGCCGCGCTGGCCGTGCGGATTGACGGCGAATTGAAGGACCTAGCGACGACCATCGAGACTGATGCCAATCTCGCCATCGTCACGTCCAAGGACGCGGATGCCCTCGACCTGTTGCGCCACGACTGCGCCCATGTCCTGGCCGAAGCCGTGCAGGAACTCTATCCCGGAACGCAAGTGACCATCGGCCCGACGATCGAAAACGGCTTTTATTACGATTTCGCGCGGGATGAGCCCTTTTCCTCCGACGATCTGGAGAAGATGGAAGCCAAGATGCACGAGATCGTCGATCGCGATTCCCCCTTCGTCCGCGAAGTTTGGAACCGCCACGACGCAATCCGTCATTTCGAAAACATCGGCGAAAAGTACAAGGCGCAGATCATCCAGGACCTGCCCCAGGGCGAGGACATCGGCATCTACCGCCAGGGCGACTGGCTGGACCTGTGCCGCGGCCCCCATCTGCCGTCGACGGGCCGGGTCGGCCATGCCTTCAAGTTGATGAAGCTGGCCGGCGCCTATTGGCGGGGCGATCACCGCAACGAGATGCTGCAGCGGATCTACGGCACCTGCTGGTTCAACGAAAAGGACCTGAAGGCCTACCTGCACATGTTGGAGGAAGCGGAAAAGCGCGACCACCGGCGGCTTGGCCGCGAAATGGACCTGTTCCATATGCAGGAAGAAGCCCCCGGCTCGGCCTTCTGGCATCCCAAGGGCTGGACGCTTTACCGCCTGTGCCAGAATTACATGCGGGCGCGCCTGGACGACGCCGGCTATGTCGAGGTCAACACGCCCCAACTGGTCGACCGCACCCTGTGGGAAGAGTCCGGCCATTGGGAGAAATTCCGCGAGAACATGTTTATCTCCGAGTCCGAAGATAAACTGCTGGCCATCAAGCCGATGAACTGCCCCTGCCATGTGCAGATCTTCAAGCAGGGCATCACCAGCTACCGTGACCTGCCGCTGCGCATGGCCGAATTCGGGTCCTGCCACCGCAACGAGCCGTCGGGCGCCCTGCACGGCCTAATGCGCGTGCGCGCCTTCACCCAGGACGACGCCCATATCTTCTGCCGCCCGGACCAGATCGAGACGGAGACCAAGATTTTCATCGATCTGTTGTCCTCAGTTTATAAGGACTTCGGCTTCGACGACTTCGTCATCAAGTTTTCCGACCGCCCGGACGTGCGCGCCGGGTCCGACGATACCTGGGACCGCGCGGAAAAGGCCCTGTTGGACGCCACCAAGGCGGCCGGCCACGACCCGATCCTCAACCCGGGCGAAGGGGCGTTCTACGGGCCCAAGCTGGAATTCGTGCTGCGCGACGCCATCGGCCGCGACTGGCAATGCGGGACCCTGCAGGTCGATTTCGTGCTGCCAGAGCGCCTGGACGCCCATTACATCGCCGAGGACGGCGGCAAACACCGTCCCGTGATGCTGCACCGGGCGATTCTGGGCTCGTTCGAGCGCTTCATCGGCATCCTGATCGAGAACTATGCCGGGCGCTTTCCACTGTGGCTGGCGCCCCATCAGGTCACCGTGGCGACGATCACCAACGAGTCCGATGCCTATGCCGCCCAGGTCGTCAAGGCCTGCCGGAAGGCGGGATTGCGGGTTGAAATCGATACCCGCAACGAAAAGATCAACTACAAAATCCGCGAGCATAGCCACGCCAAGGTGCCGGTGATCATGGTCGTGGGCGCCAAAGAGGCCGAAGCGGGCACGGTCGCCGTCCGCCGTTTGGGCGGTAAGGATCAAGAAATCCTTGCGCTTGAACAGGCGATAGATACATTAGTGGCCGAAGCGGCAGGGCCGTTGGGCGCTGGGGCCGGTCGATAGGCCGCCCCCCTTAAAATCATAAACAACGATTTGCGTTCACGTTCCGCCGGAGCGGGGTAATTTGACCGCAACAACCCCGTTTGTCGAAACCGATTGAGGAGCAAGGCAATAGCACGCCGCCCCATGCAACAGACGCCGCCGTCCAAGGACGGTCCGCGGATTAACGAAGATATTGATGTCGCCCAAGTGCGGCTGGTTGACGCCGACGGCGAAATGGTCGGTGTCGTTTCCACCAAGGAAGCCATCGAAATGGCCGGCGAGGTAGGTCTTGACCTGGTCGAGGTCTCGCCCAACGCCGATCCGCCCGTGTGCAAGATTCTGGACTACGGAAAGTTCAAGTACGAGGCCCAGAAGAAAGCCAACGAAGCCCGCAAGAAGCAGAAGGTCATCGAGGTCAAAGAGATCAAGATGCGCCCGGGCATCGACGAGCACGATTATCAGACCAAGATGAAGGCCGTGCGCAAGTTCCTGGACAACGGCGACAAGGTCAAGATGACCATCCGCTTCCGGGGCCGCGAAATGGCGCACCAGGACCTGGGCATGAAGGTGTTGGACCGCGTGCGCGTCGAAGTCGACGAACAGGCCAAGGTCGAACAGTTTCCCCGGACCGAAGGCCGGTTGATGACGATGGTCATCGCGCCCCGGTAATTCCACGGATGGAAGGCGCGGCGTATGCTGTCCTTCTTTTTCTACGGAACCCTGATGGATCCCGACCTGCAGGCGGTCGTCCTTGGTGGACGGCTGCCCGCAGGCGTGTCCGCCGTGCTCGACGGATACCGCCGCCGAACCGTCGCGGGCCAGGACTACCCCGCCATCGCGCCGGCCAAGGGCGCCTCCGTTTCCGGCCTGCTGCTGGACGGCGTCAGCCCAACCATGGCCGCGCGGACCAGCCTGTACGAAGGCCCGCAATACACCGCCGCCTCCCTGCCCGTGACGACCGAGGACGGCATGCCCTGCCATGCCTGGACTTTCCTGCCGGTGAGGGGCGTCCGGTTGAGCGCCCGCGACTGGTCCCTTGATGTCTGGCGGCAGCGGTGCAAGACCTTGACCCTCGAATCAGCCAACACCTACGTGACGACCGTACCGCCGGGCGCCTTCCGACGCGCTGAATCCGACTGGGCCACCCGCCTGCGGCGAACACGCCGCGTCTGAACACGGTTTCCGCGCGCGACCGTTTCCCAACCTCATCACACAGGAGACTAACCCATGGGTGGAACCACCGGTGGCCCCAAAGACCTGCCTAATTCCCCAACCCCGATCGAAACAACGGCGGCGGGCACTGATAATGCGGAGCCCGGCCTGCCCGGGCGCGGCGGCACCGACGGGTTCGGCGGCTTCGGGCAATCATTCCTGAGCGAAGGCGTCGGCCACGGTCAGGCCAACCGGCCGGGCGACGTGTTCCACGCGTCCGGCTTTCTTGCCGCAAACGGCCTCCTGCCCGCCCCGACCCGGGACGCGGACGACGGCTTCCTGCGCGGGATCGAGAACGGCCAGAAACGGCTCAACGGCCTGGCCGGCGGTGGTCTGCAAATCGACGGCATCGCCAAACCTTGGGGGCCGACGGAGATTCTGAGCCAGCGCGCCGTCTCATCCGGCAAGATGAAGCCGCCGCGACCGAATAGCCTCCCCTCTATCATGGTTGAGAAAATGAAAACGCGGGCCGCAAGTTCACCCAGCAAGGATCCCCGTCGTTCAGGCGGCCCCACCGGCCTGCTCGCCAATGAAGGAGAACCTCCCGTTCCATCCATCGTCAGCGAAGGCGGAGCCGGTCAGCACATCGAAACCGATCCGGCGAAAATTCGCCCCCAGGCGGAAGAAGAGATCGCGCGCATGAAGGCCAACCCGGGCAGGCGGTTTCCAATCAGATACGAAGAAGCCCGGATATGGGCGCTGAAGAACGACGTCCCGGCACGATTCGACATTACCGATACCCCTCATCAAACGGGAGACGCACCCTTCCGCCGACAACACAGCAAGGGGGTTGAGGCAGTTAAGAAGTATGATGCGGTCATCCATCGCGAGGCACAGCGCCAAGATGTAGATTCAAATCTAATTCGTGCCATAATGTATGTTGAGAATGCCGACGGTTCACATTACGGACTTGAATCTATGTTGACTGCGATGGGTGCCGCCAAGACGTTGATGCCCATGAACATAAACCCGAAAACTTGGGAGGGCATGGATGGCAAATCCATCCAAGACTTTAAGGACCCGGAGAAAAACATTACCGCTGCAGTTGCGCTAATTCGGCGAATTCGTGACCGCATTGAAAATCCGACACCCTCAAAGATCGGCAGTATTTGGAATTTCACGGGTCGGGAGAAAGTCAGCTCCTTGGGCGCCAGGATCGGAAGGGCCTACAAGGAACGCCTGTGGGAAAAGAAGTAATAATTACACGGCCACGGTGGGCCCGTCTCGCAGCAAGCCTGCTTGCAATCTACCTCCTTTGTTCCACTGTCCTCATATTCGTTTGGATTGGACTGGGGACCGGCGCCGCGATCGATCACAATAAAGATGCCGAATATTGCGATTATTCCGCCGCCCCTCCCGGTTACACAAATTTCATTAGCGGCCAGGACTGCAAGATCAGATGGGGTTACATCTTCGCCAAGCATGGGCTGGTAATCATAGTGGTCAGCCTGATCACGCAATCCCCGGCACTAGGTGCAATCTGGTGGCTCAGGAAGCGCTATCCGTTGAAAGGAAAAGAGGCGCCATGAGACGCAAGGCGCCGACGCGGCGGAACCCGGTGGCTCGGGGCCGTGGACAAAGGAGATGAGCGGCGTGACGAGCCGGCAAGCGCTTGCATCTCCGAGAGGAAAACCTTAAGACGCGCACCCATTGATGGCCACGAAGGAGCCCCGCCATGAAACGCAAGGCACCGGCGCGGCGGAACCCGGTGGCCCGGGTCGTACGGACTCTGCGACAGCAGAAAATCCAATCGGCCAAGGCCTACCGCCGCCGCGCCAAACATATGAAAGCCCGTCCCGACCACAACGGTCAGGGCGGGCTTTTCATTTTGCGTTTCAGGGGCCGGTCAGAGCTGCCTGATCATTCGGCGGCGAGCGGCCGGGCGCGAATGATTTCCATGATCTCGGCGGCGGCGGTCGGGATGTTGGTGCCGGGGCCGTAGATCGCAGCAACCCCCTTGGCCTTCAGGAAATCATAATCCTGAGCCGGTATGACGCCGCCGCAGATGACCAGAATGTCCTCGGCCCCCTGGGCCTTCAGCTCGTCGATCAGGGACGGGACCAGGGTCTTGTGGCCGGCGGCCTGGGAAGACACGCCGATCACATGCACGTCGTTTTCGATGGCCTGGCGGGCGGCTTCGTCGGGGGTCTGGAACAGGGGGCCGACGTCGACATCGAAGCCGATGTCAGCAAAGGCCGTGGCGATCACCTTGGCGCCCCGGTCGTGGCCGTCCTGGCCCATCTTGACCACCAGCATGCGCGGGCGGCGGCCCTCGGTTTCAGCGAAGGCGGCGACGTCGTTGCGGATTTTGTCGAACCCGGCGTCGCCTTCGTAGGCCGCGCCGTAGACGCCCGAGATGGAGCGGATCTGCGCCCGGTGGCGGGTGTAGACCTTCTCCAGGGCGTCGGAAATCTCGCCCACGGTGGCGCGCTTGCGCGTCGCATCGACGGCCAGTTCCAACAGGTTGCCTTCGCCGCTTTCGGCCGCCCGGGTCAGGGCGTCGAGCGCCGCCGTGCAGGCAGCGCCGTCGCGGGTGTTGCGGATGGTGTCCAGGCGCTTGATTTGGCTTTCGCGAACAGCCGCGTTATCGACGTCCAGAATGTCGAGGTCGTCCTCTTCCGCGCGGGCGTACTTGTTGACGCCGACGACGACTTCCTCAGCTTTATCGACCCGCGCCTGCTTGCGCGCGGCCGCTTCCTCGATCACCTTCTTGGGCATGCCCTCTTCCACGGCCTTGGTCATGCCGCCGAGGTCTTCGACCTGCGCGATCAGCTCCCGCGCCGCCTGGGCCAGGGAGGCCGTGAGGCTTTCCACGTAATAGCTGCCGGCGAGCGGATCAATGACCTGCGGGATGCCCGTTTCCTCGGCCACGATCAATTGCGTGTTGCGGGCGATGCGGGCGGAGAACGGGGTCGGCAGCGCAATGGCTTCGTCGAGCGCGTTGGTGTGCAGGCTCTGCGTGCCACCCAGGACCGCCGCCATGCATTCGATGGTGGTGCGCACCACGTTGTTGTAGGGATCGCGCGCCGTCAGCGACACGCCCGAGGTCTGGCAATGGGTGCGCAGCATGGAGGACCGGGGGTCCTTCGGTTCGAACTGGGCCATCAGTTCCGACCACAACAGGCGCGCCGCCCGCAGCTTGGCGACCTCCATGAAGAAGTTCATGCCGATGGCGAAGAAGAACGACAGGCGCGGCGCGAACTTATCCACGTCCAGGCCCTTGGCCTTGGCCGCGCGCACGTATTCCAGGCCGTCGGCCAGGGTGAAGGCCAATTCCTGGACCGCCGTCGCGCCCGCTTCCTGCATGTGATAGCCGGAGATCGAAATCGAATTGAAGCGCGGCATGTTGAGGGCCGTGTATTCGATGATGTCGGCGACGATGCGCATGGAAGGCGTCGGCGGATAGATGTAGGTGTTGCGCACCATGAATTCTTTGAGGATGTCGTTCTGGATCGTGCCGGACAGCTTTTCCGGGGCCACGCCCTGTTCCTCGGCGGCCACGATATAGCCGGCCAGCACGGGCAGCACGGCGCCATTCATGGTCATGGAAACGGACATTTCGTCGAGCGGGATGCCGTCGAACAGGATCTTCATGTCCTCGACGGAATCAATCGCCACCCCGGCCTTGCCGACGTCGCCGACCACACGGGGATGATCTGAATCATATCCTCGGTGGGTCGCCAGATCGAAGGCCACCGACAGGCCCTTTTGCCCGGCGGCCAGATTGTCGCGGTAGAATTTGTTGGAATCCTCAGCCGTGGAAAAGCCCGCGTACTGGCGGATGGTCCAGGGCCGGTTGGCGTACATGGTCGCGCGGGGGCCGCGCAGATAAGGCGCGAAACCGGGCAGGGAGTCGATATGTTCCAGCCCCTCCAGGTCCGCCGCCGTGTACAGCGGCTTCACCGCGATACCTTCCGGCGTCTGCCAAACCAGATCGTCGGGGGATTTGCCTTTAAGTTCCTTCGCGGCCGCCGCCGCCCATTCATCCATGCCGTTCTTATCGACAGCCATTGTTCGTCACTCCTGATGGTCCCGCCAAAATCCCCCTTCGGCTCCCCCCGATTATACCGGCACCCCCGCCCGACAAAGGGATTTTTTTGCGTTTGCGTCGCAGAAATCCTCTCTAGTTTAGGTTTTTATCAACAACACAACATGTATTGTGGATAACTATATGTGGTGGAGCTAGTTGACGGTCAGGCGAAATCTTGTAATTATTAACGCGTTCCAGCCTGGTTTTCGGGCAAAAATGGGCATTTCGGGCCGGTATGACCCGCAAATATCCGTTCCAGGGGCACGAAATTTGGATTTCGGCCGCGATGCAATATCGAGCCGAAAAGCGGGAGGCAAGGGTACATGCAGACGACGTACGAATGGACGCCCCAGCGGGTTAACGCCCTGATCGCCCTGTGGGACGAGGGACTGCCGACCAGCGAGATCGGCCGCCGCCTCGGCATCACCAAGAACGCGGTGATCGGCAAGGTCCATCGCCTCGGCTTGGCCAAGCGGGGATCACCCATCAAGGAACGGCCCGACCGGCCCCAGGTCAACGAGAACCTGGTCACCATGGCCAAGTTGCGGCCCGGCATGTGTAGCTGGCCCGTGGGCGAACCCAACGACCCGGATTTCCATTTCTGCGGCGAGGAATCTCTGGACGGCAAGCCTTATTGCCGCAGCCATTGCGCCAAGGCCTACATTCGCATCACGAAAGACGGCCGCAAGGTGGCTGCGGCCTAGGCGCATCACGAAAGACGGCTGCAAGGTGGCTGCGGCCTAGGCGCATCACCAAGGGCCGCCGCAAGGTCGCCGCCGCATGATCGCCCATATCTGATCATGGCGCCCGTGACCGGGTAATCACTTTTCCGCGCTTTTTACCGCCCGCCTTGAATTTTAAGGCGGGCGGACTATCATCAGGGCATGAGGATTGCATCGCCCCTCCGTGTGACCGGAACCATCCGGCGAATTATCGTCCCGGCCTCGTAATCGAGGACCGGGCCTTTCCTGATTCGCCGTGACCGGCTTCCCCCACGCCAAAGGATTTTCCGATGCAGACCCAAGACCGCGGGCACGCCCCGCATTCCCCCGCTTTTTCCCCGGCTTCCCGTGCGCGACACGAACGCAAGGCCCAGCCGACGCAATGCTTTTCCGTGCAGGCCCTGGCCGATCCGGGCACCCTGCCCCG
This sequence comes from uncultured Rhodospirillaceae bacterium, assembly GCA_963972065.1. Lineage (GTDB taxonomy): Bacteria > Pseudomonadota > Alphaproteobacteria > Rhodospirillales > Casp-alpha2 > UBA1479. The sequence goes on along the minus strand of CAXAVJ010000007.1, from coordinate 22,356 downwards.
CGTGGTCGCGGTTTTCGCCAAGCGCGGCCTGATCCCCGGGCACATCCACGCCAGCCGCACATCCACGCCGAAGGAAGGCCTGATCGTTGAGGTTCATCTTGAAGATTCGGATGCGGAACAGGCCCGGCTCATCGCCCAGGAACTGCGCCGTCAGTTCTGTGTCGAGGCCGTTCTGGTCGCCGAAAAGCAAGGTGACGCCCATGCCTAATCCCCTGGGCGGAACATCCGCATGAGCTATCTGGAGCGTGTCCGCGCCCTGCAGGCCTGGGAGCCGTCGGCCTATCGGCCCTTCACCGTGGACCACAGGCGGGTCGGCCTGATCCATCGGGATTTCATCCCCCAGTTGGCCGATTTCGGGGCGGTTTTGCAGATTTCCGATGCCGAGGTCACGCTGACCCCGGAGTTGGGCGATGCGGCGTCACGCAGCGCCGCCATGGCCGAGGTCCTGGCCGAACTGCGATCACGGGATCTGATCCCCGGCTGGCGCAACGAGCCTTATGCCGTTTGCGAGGACTGGGGGACCCCGCCGCTGTTCCAGATGGAGCGCGCGGCCGTGCCCCTGTTCGGGACCTTGGGCTACGGCGTGCACCTGAACGGGTTCGTGCATGACGGCGACCGGCTGAAGATGTGGGTCGGAAAACGCTCGATGACCAAGCCGACAGGGCCCGGCAAGCTGGATCAGCTGGTCGCCGGCGGCCTGCCCGCCGGGATCGGCGTGATGGACAATCTGATCAAGGAATGTGTCGAGGAAGCCGGAATTCCCGAGGGCATCGCCCGCCGGGCCCAGCCCATCGGGGCCATGTCCTACTGCACGGAGCGGCCCGAGGGCCTGCGCCGCGACGTATTGTTCAATTACGATCTGGAGCTTCCGGCCGACTTCCAGCCCCACAACACGGACGGCGAGGTCGAGGAATTCTACTTGTGGTCCATGGACCAGGTCATGGACACTGTGCGCGAGAGCGAAGATTTCAAATTCAACTGCGGGGTTGTCGTCATCGACTTTTTAATCCGCCGGGGGTTTATCGGACCCGACCATTCCGATTACCTTGAGATTCAACGGGGCCTGCACACGGCCCTGCGCTGACCGAAAATCAGAAAACGAAGGGAACGACCCAGTGAGCAACCAAGCGAACAACCGCCCGTTCAGCGACGATACGCCCTGGACTGTTTATCTGTCCGGCGAAATTCATACCGACTGGCGCGACCAGATCGCCGCCGGCGCCGCCGAGGCAGGCCTGCCCATCGAATTCGTCGGCCCGGTGACCGACCATGCATCGAGCGACGATTGCGGCGTGGCCATTCTGGGTGACGAGCCCGACCCCTTCTGGAAGGACCACAAGGGTGCCAAGGTCAACGCCATCCGCACCCGCACCTTGATGGAACGCGCCGACGTGGTTGTCGTGCGCTTCGGCGACAAGTACAAACAATGGAACGCCGCCTTCGACGCCGGATATGCCGCCGCCCTTGGGACGCCGATGATCACGCTGCACGATCCGTCCCTGACCCACGCGTTGAAGGAAGTGAACGGTGCCGCCATGGCAACGGCGGAAACGCCCGATCAGGTCGTGCGCCTGTTGAAATACGCGATTTCCGGCCAACTTAATTAACGAGGGCCCGCGCCCGCCACCCGCCCCTTGGGGGCCTTTGAAAACCCGAACCGGCCAACGAACATTGGATAAATCCAACTCCGCCTTGAACCGCCCGTCGCCGGACCTCTATCCCCGGATCGAACCCCATGCCCAGGGCCATCTGGACGTTTCCGGCGGGCATCGCATCTATTGGGAACAGTCAGGCAATCCGACCGGCGTGCCGGTGATCTTCCTGCACGGCGGGCCGGGGGCCGGCTCCAACCCGTCGCACCGCCGGTTCTTCGACCCCGATCATTACCGCATCGTCGTGTTCGACCAGCGGGGTGCGGGACGCTCCACCCCCTTCGGCGAGACGCGCAACAACACGACCCAGGACCTGATCGACGACATGGAGGCATTGCGCCGCCAGCTCGACATCGACAAATGGTTCGTGTTCGGCGGCTCCTGGGGCTCGACCCTGGCGCTGGCCTACGGCATCGCCCATCCGGACCGATGCCGGGGCTTCGCGCTGCGCGGCATCTTTCTCGGCCGCAAGTCAGAGGTCGACTGGTTCCTCTACGGCATGAAACGTATCTACCCCGAAGCCTGGCGCCGGTTTTCGGGATATCTGCCCGAAACCGAACGGGGCGACATCCTGACCGCCTACCACAAACGCCTGAACGACCCCGACCCGGACATCCACCGTCCGGCAGCCGAGGTCTGGAGCCAGTTCGAATCCGCCTGTTCGACCCTGCATCACGGCGACGGCGGCGGCGGTTCCGGGCGAGGGGCATTATCCTTGGCCCGGCTGGAGGCCCATTACTTCGTCAACGACGTGTTCATGGCGGAAAATCATCTGCTCGCCAACATCGGGCGCATCATCCATTTGCCCTGCGCCATCGTGCAGGGCCGCTATGACATGGTCTGTCCGATCGCCACGGCGGACGAACTGGCGCAGGCCTGGCCCGATGCCGACTACGTCATCGTGCCCGACGCCGGCCATTCGGCTATGGAGCCGGGCATCCGCTCCTCCCTGGTCAAAGCCATGGACAGCTTTCGGCGGCTCGACGCGGTCTAACCCCGCTCCCATGCGTAACGGCTTGAAAGATCAGCCTGATCCCTTAAGATGCGGGCCAAAGGGGCGGGCCCGATAATCGGGTCATTTCGGGGAAGAGCAACATGTTCAAGAAATTGATCGTTCCGGCATTGCTTGCCGCCGTGACGGTATTGCCGTCCGGCGCCGCGCGGGCCGCCGACGACCCCGACTTTCTGACCCTCGCCGTCGGTAAATTCGATACCCTGCGCAACCGGGAACAAGATGCGGAAATCCGCCTCGACTATCGGTTCGGCAACAAATTCTGGATTTTCAAACCGTTCCTGACCGCCGCCTATGCGACCAACAATTCGTCGTTCATCGGGGCCGGCGTGCTGGTCGACATCTATCTCGGGCGGCGCTTCGTGCTGACGCCTCAGTTCTCGCCGACCTACTGGCGGGGCGCCACGTCGAACCTGGACTTGGGGCACGAACTTGAATTCCGCTCCCGCCTGGAACTTGCCTACCGCTTCGACGACCGTTCGCGCATCGGCATTTCCATCGACCATTCATCCAACGCGGGCCTGGGCGACGGCAATCCGGGCGTGGAATCGGTCATGCTGAACTATTCCATGTCCATGGACCGCATCAAGCGCCTGTTCAAATAGGCGGTCCGCCGCCCTACCGTCCCCGCCAGCAAACCTTGGAATCGGCGCGGAGACCTGTGGTATAGACGGGCGCATCCAACCGCGTCGGCGTTGGCCCCGTAGCTCAGTCGGATAGAGCACAGGATTCCTAATCCTGGGGTCACAGGTTCAAATCCTGTCGGGGTCACCAGCCGCCCGGCCTGGGCCTTGATCAGGCCCAGCTGAGGCCGGGCGCGGACAGGTCGATGATCCAGCCCGCCTCGACCCAGCCGCGCAGGTATCCGGCGGCACGCAGGGCGGCGGCATCCCCATCGCCCGTCTCGGCAAGGGTTTCACACAAGGCCTGAAAATCTCCCTCGGCACGCAGCAGGGCGAGCCCTGATGCCTCATCGGCATTGAGGGCACGGTAACGCACCTGGCAGGTTTCCCCGTCGCGCCAGAAGGCCCAGGCTTGCGGGCCGTCCGGCGCCACCTCGGGCGCCGCCTCGGGGTCCCGGCCGTTGGCCACGGCCTGCTGGAACGGGGCGACGTCGTGGGCAAGCGCCGCCGTGTTCAGGGCGGGATGGAAATCGAAGGTCAGGACCGGCCAGGCTTCCGGCGGCACGGCGGCCAGCGCCGTGACACCCAGGGCATCCGCGTCGGGCGCATCGAAGGCCAGGCCCAGGCCCCATTCGAACGCCGCCATGTCGGCTAGTACCGGCAGGTCCGACCAGGGCGCGGTGTCGCCCAGCCAATTCCTGAACCGCGCGCCCAGCCAACGCACGGAGCGCGCGGTCGACGGTTGGCCCCGCACGTAGGCCGCCGCCGCCTCGGCGAAGGCGTCGTCGCCGAGCAGCGTATGCACGGCAGGGAAGTCCTCGCCCATGATTTCCAGCAACCGCGCCACATAGGCATGGTCGTAGACCTTGAGGAACGGGCCGCCCGACGTCAGATGCGCTTCGATATCCGCGCGGCCTGTCAACAGGCGGTCCTGGAACAGGTTCTGTATTTCTGCCAGGGAAGTCATGCCGCAGCCTCGTCCAATACCTCTGCGGTCAGCCGCCGCGCCGCGCCTAATTCATCAACCAGGTCGGCAAAGGGCGGGATGTTGGCATCGCGTTCGATCATCATCGGCACGGCGCCGAATCTACGGACCGCGCTGCGGTACAAATCCCATACCGGGTCGGCCACCGGCGCATCGTGCGTGTCGACGATGTGGTCGCCGTTGTGTTCGTGCCCGGCGAGATGGATCTGGCGCACGCGGTTCTTGGGGATGCCCGCCAGGTAGTCGGCCGGATCGAAACCGTGGTTGAAGGCCGACACGAAAACATTATTAACGTCGAGCAGCAGGTCGCAGTCCGCCCGCCGCGTCAGTTCGGCAAGGAAATCCCATTCGCTCATGGTGTCGGCGGTGAAGGTCACATAGGTCGAGGCGTTCTCCAACGCGATGCGCCGCCCCAGGGCGTCCTGCACCTGACGGACCCGCGCCGCCACATGGTCCAGGGTTTCCTCGGTCAACGGCAGGGGCAAAAGGTCGTGCAGGTTGACGCCGTGCGCGCCGGTCCAGCACAGATGGTCGGACACGACCGCCGGGTCGATCAGATCGGCCAGCGATTTCAGATTTTTGAGATAGTCGTCATCCAGGGGATCGGGGGCGCCGATCGACAGCGACACCCCGTGCATGGCCATGGGACGGCGTTCGCGCACGGCCATCAGGTTGCGCAGCGGCATGCCGCCCACGGCCATGAAATTTTCCGAGATGATTTCGAACCAGTCGACACGATCCAGGTCATCGGCCCCCTCGGGGCCGAGAATGTCCGGGAAATGCTGCGGCCGCAGGCCGAGCCCGAAACCGGTGAAGGAACCTTGGCAGAGAGTCATGGAAAGAAGCCTAGCGCAAAAACGGAAACGAGGGGCCGGATGCCTCCGGCCCCCCGCAATCCGTCGTATCGGGCAGGGATCAGGGTGCCGTTATTTGGCGACCGTGCCGCCCATTTCCATGCATTCCTTTTCGGATTTTGTGGACACCCAGCCCTTGCCCTTGCAGGCGTTGTGGCCCTTGCACTCGTTGGACGCGGTCTTGCAGGACCCGTGGCCCTTGCAGGAATTGGCGCCCATGCATTTAACACCATCGGCCTGGGCCGCGGTCGGGGCGACCGTCATGGCGGCACCGGCGATGAACAGGGCGGCGGCGGCGGTGGCCAGCGTGGCGCCGGCGGTCTTTTTCTGGATCGACATTGGGTACTCTCCTTAGGTGAAGCCTATGACCCGGCTCTCGTGTCCGGTCGATGGGGAGTGTACCCGTGCATTCCGAATGTGGGCGTAACGTTGACGTCGCAGGGCATCACAAGGGTGTGAGACGGAGTTGAGCGAAATACGGCGGATTCTGTGGGCCGTTCAGGCCGGATCGTCCCCCGCCACACCCCAGATGCGGGCGTGCTGGCCGTCGCCCTTAGCGGGGATGATGCGTACACGCTCAGCAATGCCTTCGTCGGTCAGATCCCGTTCGATGGCCAGAAGCGTGCCTGCCGGATGGTCGCACAACTCCGCCATGTCGCGGCATTCGCCCCGGGCCGCATCAAGGGCCGCCATCATGTCGGGGGCACCGTAGCGTTCATACAGATACCCGGCCAGGGCGCGCACCGCATCCTCGACCTGGCCGTCGGGCAGCACCGCGACCTGCACGAAGGTCGACCGCCCGAAACTGCCGAGGCCGAGCCAACCGCTTTTGAACGCCAGCTGCTGTTTATTGGTCCAGAAAGACGGATCGCCATCGGCGAATTCAAAGGTGCCGGCGACAGCCCATTCACCCGGTTCCGCCGGGTTGTCGAACACATTCTGGTCCGAGCCATCAAGCCGGATGGTGCGCGCAAACTTCATTGTGTCGGAATTCCTCCCAAGTCCTGACCTGCCAATATAGAGGTCGGCAGGCCGCTTCGCATCATGGTAAAGACGAAGGCATGAGCGCACGCTTTCTCATTGCTTCCGCCCTGGCGGCAACCCTTGCTTTGGCACCCCGCATGGGAACAGCCGACGGCATCGACCCCGCCGCCGTGGCCAAGGCGGCACAGTCCGTGGTCGTCGTGTTGCCGAGTTGGCAAGGCGTGCGGCCCGGCTTCGCGCCGAAAAGCGCCGATGGGCGCATCGCCCCGGAAGGCTCCGGCGTCGCGGTCCTGCCCGGCGGCTATGTCGCGACCAACGATCATGTGCTGGGCAACGCCGTCAGTGTCCGCGTTCGCCTGAGCGACGGCCGCACGGTTCCCGCCGAAATCGTCGGCCGCCACAAGGCGACAGACATCGCCCTGCTGAAGGCCGCCATCGACCTGCCCGTGGCCGAGCCGGGGCCCGAACCAAATCTGGCCGAACCGGCCTGCGCCATCGGCAATCCGTTCGGCCGGGGAATTTCCGTGTCCTGCGGCGTCGTCTCGGCGGTGGGCCGGGCCAATGCCGGGTTCAACGAGATCGAGGATTTCATTCAGACCGACGCGGCCGTCAATCCGGGCGGCTCGGGAGGAGCCCTGGTCGACGGTAAGGGCCGCCTGATCGGCATGGTCTCGGCCATCTTCGCGCAAGGGTCTGATGCCAACATCGGCGTCAACTTCGCCGCGTCTCAGCCGATTGTCGCGCGGGTCGTCCGCGACCTGGCCGCCCACGGCAAGGTCATCGAAACCACGGCGGGGATGGAGACGGGGTTACTGTCCGCCCAACAACAGGAACAGACCGGCGGCGTTGCGGTGGTTGAAGTGACACCGGACGGCCCCGCCTTCACGGCCGGAATCGATGCCGGAGATATCATCACAAAAGCCGACGGCAGGCCCGTCACGTCACCGGGGCAGGTTCGCGCATCCTTGTTCCGCCATCACGCGGGGGATACCGTCGCCCTGACCGTGCGGCGCGGCGGAGCGATTCGTGAAATCACCCTGATCTTAAAGCCGCGGCCCTAGTCGGCGGCAATCACGGCCCCCGTATCGATCAGGCTCTGGATTTCGTCGGCGCCATAGCCGTATTCGGCGAGAACTTCCCGCGTGTGCTGACCGTAGACAGGCGCGCCCTGGTCCGTCTTGGCCGGCGTGCCGGAAAACTTCACCGGCATGCCCAACGCCTTGGCGGTGCCGAGGGTCTTGTGCGGCACCTCGACGATCATGTCGCGGGCAATGGCGTGCGGGTCGGCGTGCATCTGGGTGATGTCGAGGACCGGCCCGGCGGGCAGGCCGACGGCGTCGAACGTGGCGAGCCAGTCGGCGGAGGGTTTCGATTTGAAGATCGGCGTCAGCACGTCTTCGAGCGCCTGGCGGTTGGCCATGCGCCCGGTGTTGTCCGTGAACCGGGGATCGTCGGCGATGGCCGGATTGTCGAGGGCTTCAAGCAGGCGCTCCCAGGTCCGCTGATTGGCGGCACCGCAGGTGATCCAGCCGTCGGCGGTTTCGAACGCCTGATAGGGGGCGTTCAGGGGATGGGCCGAGCCCATGGCGGCGGGGGATTCCCCGGTCGCGAAGGCGATCGCCGACTGCCAGTAGGTATGAATGATCCCGGCCTCGAACAAAGAGGTATCGACGACCTGGCCCTGGCCGGTCTTGACCGCATGGGCATAGGCGGCGGACACGCCCATGGCGGCCAGCAGGCCGGCGGTGATGTCGGTGATCGGCGAGCCGACCTTGCAGGGCGGGCGTCCCGGGCCCTCGCCGGTGATATGCATGAGCCCCGACATGCCCTGGGCGATCAGATCGAAGCCGCCGCGTTCCGCGTAAGGGCCCGTCTGCCCGAAGCCGGAGATCGAGCACCACACCAGCTTGGGGTTTTCCTTTTTCAGGGTGTCGTAATCCAGGCCCAGCTTAGCCAGGGTGCCCTGGCGGTAGTTTTCCAGCAGCACATCGGCCTCGAGCGCCATGCGCCGCACGGCGGCCTGACCGCCCGGGGTTTTGAGGTCGACGGCGACCGACCGCTTGCCCCGGTTCATGACCAGGAAGGCGGCGGCTTCGTCGCCGATCTTGGGCGGGGCCGCGCGGCGCGGGTCGTCGCCGCCCGGCAGCTTTTCCACCTTGATCACGTCGGCACCCATGTCGGCCAGCATGAGGGCACAGGTCGGCCCGGCCATCACATGGGTCAGGTCCAAGACCTTCATGCCGCCGAGCGGCCCGTCACCTCGTGCCATGATGTTTCCTTCCGTTTCTTCTTATCTGCATCCTGTCCGCGCTGCGCCGCGGTTCGGATCAGCGGGCCTGCGGGTTGACCAGATAGGCCATGGCCGCATCGACGCCGCCTTTTTCATGCGGCACCTTGGCCAGTTCCAGGCCCATTTCCACGCCCGACAGGGTACCCATCAACATCAGTTCGTTGAAGTCGCCCAGATGGCCGATGCGGAACACCTTGTCGGCGATCTTGTTGAGCCCGTTGCCCAGCGACATGTCGAAGTTTTCGAGCGTCACCTTGCGGAAGTTGTCGGCGCTATGGCCCTCGGGCATGACCACGGCGGTCAGCACGGGGGAATATTCCTTGGGCTCCTGGCACAGAACCTCCAGACCCCAGGCGCGGACGGCGCGGCGGGTCGCTTCGGCCATGCGGTCGTGGCGGGCGAACACGTTATCGAGCCCCTCCTCCATCAGCATGGCGATGGCTTCCTTGAGGCCGTAGAGCAGGTTGGTCGCCGGCGTATAGGGAAAATAGCCGGTCTTGTTCATGGTGATCATCTCGTCCCAGGCCCAATAGGACTTGGGCAGGGTCGACGTCTTGGCGACTTCCTGCGCCTTTTTCGAGACGCAGTTGAAGCTGAGCCCCGGCGGCAGCATCAGGCCCTTCTGCGAGCCGGCGACGGCGACGTCGACGCCCCATTCGTCCTGGCGGAAATCGGCAGAGGCCAGGCCCGAGATGGTGTCGACCATGAACAGGGCCGGGTGGCCCGTGCGGTCGATGGCTTCGCGCACCAGCTTGACCCGCGAGGTCACGCCCGTCGACGTTTCGTTATGGACCATGCAGACGGCCTTGATCTCGCGGTCGGTATCCTCGTTCAGGCGCGCCTCAATGGCGGCGGCATCGACGCCGTGGCGCCAGTCACCGTCGATGAATTCGGGCACCAGACCCAGACGCAGGGCCAGGTTCTTCCACAAGGTGGCGAACTGCCCGGTTTCGTACATCAGCACCCGGTCGCCCGGCGACATGGTATTGGCCATGGCCGCTTCCCAGGCGCCGGTGCCCGACGCGGGATAGATCACGACGTCGCATTTTTCCGTCTTGAACACCTTCTTCATGCCGTCCAGGCAGGACAGGCCCAGGTCGGCGAAATCGGGGCCGCGGTGATCCATCACCGGGTTGTCCATGGCGCGAAGGATGCGGTCGGGCGTGTTGGAGGGGCCCGGAATCTGCAGGAAATGGCGGCCGCGGCGCACAGTCATGATCGGATGTCCTCTTTACATTCGGGTTTTCGCGTCAGGGGACGCGATGGCCCTGGAATTATGCATACATTTTTTGCCCAAGCAACCGGGATTCATCCGGCGGCCTATAAAAACAAATTATATCATTTAATTACAATGAGATATAATACATGACATCGTCCTTTCTCAGTCACCCTTGATTTGCCTTATTGAATTTTGAATGCAATTTGCTACACTCTGACCCTGTCCTGAAAACAACAACGGCGATCCCGCCCATGGCCCCGTCCGACACCGCTCTCGCCACCGCCCCCCGCAACCGCCCGGCCAAGGGTGATGCGGCCCTCGCCCGCCGCCTGAAGGCCGCGATCAAGGGCCAGGTCCTGTTCGATCCGTTCTCGCGCGGGCGCTATTCGACGGACGCCTCGATCTATCAGATCGAACCCTTGGGCGTCGTCGTGCCCGAGGACGCGGAAGACGTGGAAACGATCATCGCCATCGCCCGCGACGCCGGCGTGCCGATTTTGCCGCGCGGCGGCGGCACCTCGCAATGCGGCCAGACCGTGGGCGAGGCGCTAGTCGTCGATCTGTCGAAACATCTGAACAAAATTCTCGACTTCGATGCCTCGGGGCGCCAGGCCCTGGTCGAACCGGGCTTGGTGCTGGATCATCTGAACGCCTATCTCAAGCCCCACGGCCTGTGGTTCCCGGTCGACGTCTCGACCTCGTCGCGCGCCACCATCGGCGGCATGGCCGGCAACAATTCCTGCGGCTCGCGCTCCATCGTCTACGGCACCATGCGCGACAACGTGCGCGCCATCGACGCCGTGACCATGGACGGCCGCGCCATGCGCTTCGGCGAAGTCTCCGACAACGCGCCCGCGGCCAAGCTCGACGCCGTGCAGCAGGAGTTGGTCGCCAAGCTGCTCGACCTCGGCCGGCGCGAGGGCGACCACATCCGCCAGTCCTTCCCCGACCTGATGCGCCGGGTCGGCGGCTACAACATCGATTCCCTGATGCCGGGCGGCGCGCCCAAGGGCCCCTGGGCCGAGGCGACGCTGTACCGCCAGCAGACCCACCCCAACCTGGCGCATCTTTTGATCGGATCGGAAGGCACGCTGGCCTTTTCGACCAAGCTTCACCTGGACCTGCAGCCCCTGCCGAAGCACAAGGTGCTGGGCGTCTGTCATTTCCCGACCTTCTACAAATGCATGGACGCGGCCCAGCATCTGGTGACCCTGGGCCCCGCGGCGGTGGAACTGGTCGACCGCACCATGATCGGTCTGGCCCGCGACATCGAGATTTTCCGCCCCACGGTCGAACGCTTCGTGAAGGGGGAGCCGGACGCCCTGCTGCTGGTCGAATTCGCGGGGGAGGAACGCGCGCCCCTGCTCGCCAAGCTTGCACAACTGGTCGAGATGATGGCCGACCTGGGCTTCCCCGACGCGGTGGTCGAGGCCGTGGACCCGGCGTTCCAGCGCGACGTCTGGGAGGTCCGAAAATCGGGTCTCAACATCATGATGTCCATGAAAGGGGACGGCAAACCGATCTCCTTCGTCGAGGACTGCGCCGTGCGCCTGGAGGACCTGGCCGAATACACCGACCGCCTGACGCAGGTGTTTCACAAGCACAACACGGAAGGCACTTGGTACGCCCATGCTTCCGTCGGGACCTTGCACGTGCGGCCGGTGATCAACCTGAAACAGGAGCTGGGTGCCAAGCAGATGCGCGCCATCGCCGAGGAAGCCTTCGAGATGGTCCGCGAATACAAGGGATCTCACTCGGGCGAACACGGCGACGGGCTGGTGCGCTCAGAATTCCACGAAGCCATGTTCGGCAGCCGCATGATCGAGACCTTCAAGGAGGTCAAGAACACGGTCGATCCCACGGGCCTGATGAACCCGGGCAAGATCGTCGACCCGCCCAAGATGGACGACCGCAGCCTGTTCCGTTTCAAGCCCGGCTATCAGACGCAGGAGATCGCGACGGTCCTCGACTGGTCCGACTGGGGCGGCTTCGCCGGCGCGGTCGAGATGTGCAACAACAACGGGGCCTGCCGCAAACGCGACGCCGGGGTGATGTGCCCGTCCTATCGCGCCACGGGGGATGAACAACATCTGACCCGGGGCCGCGCCAATACGCTCCGCCTCGCCATCTCGGGCCAGTTGGGCCCCGACGCCTTTACCTCCGACGACATGGCCGCGACCATGAAGCTTTGCGTCGGCTGCAAGGGCTGCAAGCGCGAATGCCCGACGGGCGTCGACATGGCGCGCATGAAGATCGAATTCCTGAACCAGTACAACAAGCGCCACGGGCTGCGCCTGTTCGACCGGCTGGTCGCCTATCTGCCGCGCTATGCCCCCGCCGCCAGCAAAGTTTCCTGGCTGCTGAACCTGCGTGACACGATCCCCGGCGCCGCCTGGCTGTCGGAAAAGCTGCTGGGCTTTTCCGCCGAGCGGACCCTGCCCCGCTGGGCCGCGACGCCGGACAAGGGCGCGACCCCGGTCGACCCGAATTCCTGTCCGGCGGGCAAGGCGGTCGTCCTTCTGGGTGACACCTTCAACACCTATTTCGAGCCCGAGAACCTAGCCGCCGCGCGCCGGGTGCTGACCGCCGCCGGCTACCGCGTCGTCACCGCCCAGGCCCCGGACCGCACGCGGCCGCTGTGCTGTGGCCGCACCTTCCTGGCCGCCGGTCTGGCCGAGGAGGCGAAGGCGGAAGCAAAGCGCACGCTCGACGCCTTGAAGCCCTTCGTCGACGCGGGCGTGCCCATCGTCGGGCTGGAGCCGTCGTGTCTTTTGACCCTGCGCGACGAGTTCACGGTCCTGCTGCCGGGCGACGACACCAAGGCCTTGGCCGCCAAGGCCATGCTGTTCGAGGAATTCCTGGCGAGCGAAGCCGCCGCCGGAAACCTGACCCTGCCGCTGAAAGACGCCAAGGACGGTAAGGCGCTGCTGCACGGTCACTGCCACCAGAAGGCCTTCGCCGCCATGGGCGCGGTGGAGACCACGCTGCGTCTGGTGCCGGGCCTGAATGTGGAGACGGTCGATTCAAGCTGCTGCGGCATGGCTGGGGCCTTCGGCTACGACACCGACAACGTCGATGTCTCCAAGCGCATGGGCGAATTGTCGCTGCTGCCTGCCGTCCGGGAGGCTGACGGCGACACGGTGATCGTCGCCGACGGCACCAGCTGCCGCCATCAGATCGCCGACGGCACGCCCCGCGAAGCCGTGCACGTCGCGCGGGTTCTTGATGATTATTTGAACCACTGAGGCAGTGAGGCAGTCAGAAGATAAAAAAATCCTTTCTTCCTTCTCACCGCCTCACTGCCTCTGTGGTTTCCTTTTTGAGTACGGAGTGACCATCATGGACGAGAGCACCTTATCCCGCCCCATCCCGCGCACTTCCCTGCACGACACCATCGTCAACCGGGTCCGGGCCATGGTCTATGACGGCGACCTGAAACCGGGGGACAAGGTGCCGGAACGGCTTTTGTGCGAAACGCTGGGCATTTCCCGCACGCCATTGCGCGAAGCCTTGAAGGTGCTGGCGTCGGAAGGCGTTTTGGAACTGCTGCCCAACCGGGGAGCCCGGGTCGCCAAGCTGACCGCCGCCGATGTCGACGAGATGTTTCCCGTCATGGGCGCCCTGGAAGCGCTCGCCGGGGAACTGGCCTGCGCCAATGCGTCGGAGGCCGATCTGGCCGAACTGCGCGCCTTGCATTACCAAATGGCCCTGCACCACACGCGAGGGGAGCGGGCGGAGTATTTCGCCCTCAACCAGAAGATCCACGAAAAGATCATGGGCTCGGCCGGCAACGATCTGCTGGTCGCCATGTATGAAGGCTTGGCCGGACGCATCCGCCGGGCGCGCTATATTTCCTCCATCACGTCCCAACGCTGGAAGCAGGCCATGGCCGAACACGAAGACATGCTGGCCACCCTGGAAGCCCGCGACGGCCCCGGACTGGCCAAGGTCCTGCGCGACCACCTGCAGAACAAATGCGAGGCGGTGAAGGAAGCGTTGCGCCAGGAAAACGGCACAGATGCCGGCGAGCATGCCGCCTGATCCCCTTTCCGATGACGCAGCCGTGAATTCCCGGTGAGCATGCCGCTCTGCTAGACAGGCCCCCACAGCCAAAGGGGAGCCCGCATTCCGTGATTGAGCATTTGTCCGGGACAGTCCATCGTTCGGACATGTGGACGTCCTGCATGACCTTCATCTTCGGTGAACCCGCTTCCGGGCGGCTGCCCGCCCGCGTGCGCGACCGCATCGCCCGCCAACAACTGCAGAGCGAAAAGCTGATCAGTTGGGTGCAGATGCTGCTGGTCGTGCTGTTCGCCAGCCTGTGGGCCGTGGCGCCCAAGACCGCGACCAACCCGGATTTCAATCTGGTGCCCTTCGCCTTGGGGTTCTATTTCCTGTTCACCCTGGCGCGGCTGATTGCCGCCTATCGCGGCACCTTGACCAAGCCTTTCCTGATGATCTCGGTGGTGATCGACGTCGGGCTGCTGATGCTGCTGATCTGGTCGTTTCATATCCAGTATATGCAACCGGCGAGCTTTTATCTGAAAGCGCCGACGCTGATGTACGTGTTCATCTTCATCGCACTCCGCGCCATTCGGTTCGAGCCGGGCTACATCGTTCTCGCCGGGGCCTCGGCGGCCCTCGGCTGGATCGCGCTGATGCTCTACGTCGTCCATGCCGAGGCGGGCAATCCCATGATTACCCGCAACTACGTGGAATACATGACGTCCAACGCCATCCTGATCGGGGCGGAGATCGACAAGATCGTCTCAATCCTGATGGTTACCGCGGTTTTGGCCATCGCCGTGCTGCGGGCGCAACGATCCCTCTACCGCGCGATCATCGACAGCACGGCGGCCCAGGACCTGACGCGCTTCGTGTCCAAGGAAGTGGCGGAGCGCATCACCCAGGCGGACCGGGCGATCCAGCCCGGCGACGGCGAAAGCAAGGTCGCGACCATCGTGTTCACGGACATCGAAGGCTTTTCCACGGCCTCGGAAAAGATGTCACCGGCCGAACTGGCCCGCACCATCAACGATTACTTCCAGGCGGCCGGCGACGTCATCGCCCGTCACGGCGGGGTGGTGCTGCTGTTCGAAGGGGACGCCATGCTGATCACCTTCAACGCCGTCACGCCGCAGGACGACCACGCGGCCCGGGCCCTCGACTGCGCGCTGGAACTTGAACAGGTCTGCCGCGAACGGACCTTCGGCGATGGCGTGCGCCTATTAACCCGCTGCGGCGTCAACACGGGCGCCATCGTGGTCGGCGCCGTCGGCACGGCGGAGCGCCTGACCTTCACCGTGCACGGCGACAACGTGAACATCGCGGCCCGCCTGGAACAGCTGAACAAGCAGTACGGCACCTACGTCATGTGCACGGAGGAAACCGCCGCCGCCTGCGGCGACGGGTATGACTGCGCGTTTCAGGGAGAAATCCCGGTCAAGGGCCGGGCGGCAGCGGTGAAGGTCTATTCCGTGGCGCGTCTCTGACCCTCTCCCGTTTACCCCGCCGTCATTCCCGCGAATGCGGGGATCCAGGTTTTCTTTTTCCTCACCACCTCATTGCCTCAGTGGTTTTCTTTTTGAACCACAGAGACGGTGAGACGATGAGAAAAGAAGGGGGAGAAGGTCTGTGTCAGTCTTGCCGCGCGGCCAGCACGGCGTCGACCGCTTCGGCGAAGCCCGCACCCGACGCACTTTCCGTCACGTACTTGGGCTTGGCCGAAAGGCGGTCCGTGAAGTCGCGCACGTTGGCGACGCCGACGGCATGGGGGAAGAAATCGAACAGCGGTGCGTCGTTGGGGCTGTCGCCGACGAACATCCAGCGCCCGCGTTCGTCCGCGTCCGACACATCGGCGCGGAACAGTTCGCGCAGCACCAGGCAGGTCGTCGTCAACTTGTCATAGGGGCCGAGCCAGCCGTTGACGTGAATGTTGGAATAAGTCGCGGTCATGCCCGCGGCCTCCATGATGGAAACGATCTGCGCCACCGCTTCCTCGCCCAAAGACGCGACGTCCTGGGCATGGTCGATGGCAAGGTCGGTCTCCCGGTAAGCCTGGTCGGCGGCCAGCGCCGCCCCCGGCACCTCGGCGATGATCGCTTCCAGCACCTTTTCGTACTGGGCCCAATGATTACGCCGTTCGTCCCGCGCCAGGATATGCAGATGCACCATGCGC
Organism: uncultured Rhodospirillaceae bacterium; assembly: GCA_963972065.1. Classification (GTDB taxonomy): domain Bacteria; phylum Pseudomonadota; class Alphaproteobacteria; order Rhodospirillales; family Casp-alpha2; genus UBA1479. The sequence continues at coordinate 6,559 of CAXAVJ010000007.1, read as the reverse complement.
CCCGTGTCGGGATGCAGGCGGAACACGAAGCCGCCCGATTCCCCGACCACGGCGTCGACCGGCCAGGTCCGCGCCATGGCGTCACAGGTGCCGGCGGCGGCCCCGGTCACGGCGACAACCTTGAGCCCCGCCGCCTGGGCGCGTTCCAGCGCCGCAAGCGCGGTCGCGGTGATCTTGCCGTCGGTGGTCAGAGTGCCGTCGACGTCGGTGATGATGCCGCGGATGGCGCGGCGGTGGTCGGTGGAGAATGCGTCGAGCGGGCCCATCAGGTCCGCAGCTCGCCGCCCGTGGCTTTGATCACGCCGGCGATGACCTTGTCGGCGACGGCCTCGATCTCGGCATCGGTTAGGGTCTTGTCCACGGGCTGCAGGACGACGTTGATGGCCAGCGACTTCTTGCCTTCACCCACACCCTTGCCTTCGTAGACGTCGAACAGGGTGACCTCGGTGATCAGGGCCTTGTCGGCGGCATGGGCGGCGTTGATGACCTTGGCCGCCTCGACATCGGCATCGACGACGAAGGCAAAATCGCGGGCGACCGGCTGCAGGGTCGACAGCACCAGATGCGCCTTGGCGGCGGACTTTTTCGCCTTCACCGCCGGCAGGTTGTCGAAATAAATTTCGAAGGCGACGGCCGGGCCCTTCACGTCCAGGGCTTTCAGGACCGCCGGATGGACCTCGCCGAAGGCGGCCAGCATCATGGGACCGAGGCGCAGAGTGCCGGAGCGGCCCGGGTGGTACCAGGCGGGGGCGTCGGTCTTGATCTGCGCCCGGTCGGCCGGCAGGCCCAGGTCGGCCAGCACTGCCTGGGCATCGGCCTTGGCGTCATAGGTATCGACGCCGCGCGGCTGCGCCGCCCAATGGCGCGGGCCGGTCTTGCCGACGCGGATGCCGGCGGCGACCAGTTGCTGGTCTTCCGGCTTGGCGCCCGGGAACTGGGGGCCGACCTCGAACAAGGCCAGATCGGCATAGCCCCGGGCCTGGTTGCGCGCCGCGGCGGCCAGCAGGTTGGGCAGGATCGACGGGCGCATGACGTCCAGATCGGCGGAGATCGGATTGAGCAGCCGCATGGTATCGGCCACGCCGCCGAACAGCTTGGCCTGGCCATCGGGCATGAAGGAATAGGTCACGGCCTCGACCATGCCGCGGGCGGCGAGCAGGCGGCGCGCCTGGGCGCGGCGGCGCTGGTCCGGAGTCATCACGGGACCCTGGGCACCCGCGGGCCGGGTCACGGCGACCGGCGCGATGCGGTCGTAGCCGTTGATGCGCACGATTTCTTCCACCAGGCAGGCTTCCGACACGATGTCGGAGCGCCAGGACGGCACGCTGACCACCAGGCGGCTGCCCTGGTCGGAATCGATGGCGAAGCCCAGGACGTTGAGAATCCGCCGCGCCTCGACGCCTTCGATCTCCGTGCCACCCAGGGTCAGAACCTTGTCCAGGTTGAAATCGAGGGTACGGCGCCAGTCGGGGCCGTCGCCGGCGGAGACCACGTTGGATGCCTCGCCGCCGCACAGTTCCAGGATCAGGCGCGTCGCGATTTCGCAGGCGTCGTCCAAAAACGCCGGATCGACGCCGCGCTCGAACCGGTAGCGCGCGTCGGTCTGCAGATTGAGTTTGCGCCCGGTCATGGCCGTGCGCACCGGGTCGAAATAGGCGACTTCCAGGAACACCTCCGTCGTCGCCTCGGTGCAGCCACTGCCCATGCCGCCGACCACGCCGGCCACGGCCTGGGGGCCGTTGGCGTCGGCGATCACGGTCATCTCCGGGTCGAGATCGTATTCAACTTCGTTCAGCGCCAAAATCTTTTCACCCGGCTTGGCCAGGCGGGCGGTGATCGTGCCCGCGACCTTGGCCGCGTCGAACACGTGCAGCGGGCGGTCGAATTCGAAGGAGATGTAGTTGGTGATGTCGACCAGGGCCGAAATCGGGCGCAGGCCCACGGCGGTCAGGCGGTCCTGCAGCCATTTCGGGCTGGGGCCGTTCTTGACGCCGCGGAAGGCGCGGCCGACGAATTTAGAGCAGGCACTGGCCGTCTCGTCCGTGAAGTCGAGGGCCACGCCGAGGGGGCTGTCGAACGCGCCCGCCACCGGCGCGGTGTCGAGCGGCTTCAGGCTGCCGAGCCCGGAAGCCGCCAGGTCGCGGGCGATGCCGCGCACGCCAAGGCAATCGCCCCGGTTGGGCGTGATGGCGATTTCGATGACCGGATCGGCCAGGCCCATGACATCGACGGCGCGCGCACCGACCTTGGCATCGGCGGGCAGTTCGACGATGCCGTCGTGTTCGTCGGACAAGCCCATTTCCCGTTCCGACAGCAGCATGCCGTTCGACGTGACGCCGCGGATTTCCGTGGGCTTCAGGGTGATGCCCGTGCCCGGGACGTAGGATCCGGAGGGCGCGAACACGCCCTTCAATCCCGTCCGCGCGTTGGGCGCGCCGCAGACCAGTTCAACCGTTTCCGTGCCGGTATTGACCTGGCAGACGCGCAGGCGGTCGGCGTCCGGATGCTGCTTGGCGTCCAGAACCTCGCCGACGATGAAGGTCTCCAGGCCCTTGGCCCGGTCCGTCACGCCTTCAACCTCAAGCCCGACCATGGACAGGCGGTCGGTGATGTCCGCCAGCGTGGCGTCCGTTTCCAGATGCTGTTTGAGCCAGCCGAGGGTGAACTTCATCGGTTCAGCCCCCCGGTCAGGGACGGAATGTCGAGGGACGCGAAGCCGTAATGGCGCATCCAGCGCAGATCCGATTCATAGAAGGTGCGCAGGTCCGGCACGCCGTATTTCAGCATGGCCATGCGCTCGACCCCCATGCCGAAGGCGAAGCCCTGGTATTTCTCGGGATCGATGCCGCAATTGCGCAGCACGTTGGGATTGACCATGCCCGAACCGCCGATTTCCAGCCAGTCACCACCGTGCCCGATCTTCAGCTCGCCGCCCTCGCGGGTGCAGCCGATGTCGACCTCGGCCGAGGGCTCGGTGAAGGGGAAGTAGCTGGGCCGGAAGCGCACGGGCAGATCGTCGATGCCGAAGAAGGCGCGGCAGAATTCGATCAGGCAGCCCTTGAGGTGGCCCATATGGGTCTTCTCGTCGACCAGCAGTGCTTCGACCTGATGGAACATCGGTGAATGGGTCGCGTCGTAATCGCAGCGGTAGGTGCGCCCCGGCACGATCACCCGATATGGCGGCGGGCCGGCCTGCATGGTGCGGATCTGCACCGGCGAGGTATGGGTGCGCAGGACCAGGCGGCCCGCGTCGGCGCCGTCGGCCCCGGGCAGATAGAAGGTGTCGTGGTCCTGGCGGGCCGGATGGTCGGCCGGGATGTTGAGGGCGGTGAAGTTGTGCCAGTCGTCCTCGACGTCCGGGCCCTCGGCGATGCCGAAGCCCATGTCGCCCAGGATGGCGACGATTTCCTCGATGACCTGGCTGATCGGGTGGATGCGCCCCGCGTCCTCAGGTCTGGTCGGCAGGGTGACGTCGAGGCGCTCCTCGCCCAGGCGGGCGTCGAGCGCCGCGCCCTCCATGGCCGCCTTGCGGGCGTCCAGGGCGTCTGCGACGGCGTCCTTCAGGGCGTTGAGGGCTTGGCCCGCCTCGCGCCGCCGGTCGGCATCAAGCGCCCCCAGGCCCTTCATCTGATCGGTGATGCGGCCCTTCTTGCCAAGCGCCGACACGCGCACCTGTTCAAGCGCGTCCAGATCGCCCGCCGCCTCAACGGCGGCAAGCAGCTCCTCACGGAGTTTGTCGACACTCTCCATGGCCACGCCTCGTCGTTCAGATGGCAGATTTCCGAAACCGGCGCCCACCCTTTATCAGGACGGGCGCCGGGTCCCGGATCGGGATTAGTTGCCGAGGGCGGCCTGAGCCTGTTCCACCAGCGACTTGAAGGCTTCCGGTTCGCGGATCGCGATATCGGACAGAACCTTGCGGTCCAGTTCGATCCCGGCCTTATCCAGGCCGTTCATGAACTGGGAATAGGTCATGCCGTGCTCGCGCACACCCGCGTTGATGCGGGTGATCCAAAGGCGGCGGAAGTTCCGCTTCTTGGCGCGGCGGTCGCGGTAGGCGTATTGCAGCGCCTTTTCGACCTTTTCCAGCGAGATGCGGAAGTTGTTCTTGTTCCGGCCGCGGTAACCCTTGGCGCGGGCGATGACTTTCTTGTGACGGGCGTGCGCGGTGACGCCCCGAGTGACTCGTGCCATTGTCCAGCTCTCCTAATTCAAATAAGACGCGGCGTTACAGATAAGGCGCGTAGGACTTGATCTGGCGCGCGTTCGTCGCGTCCAGAACCATCGTGCCCCGTGCCTTGCGCTTCATCTTGGTGGAGCGCTTGCGCAGATTGTGCCGTTTGAAGGAGAAATTGCCGCGCACCTTGCCGGTCCCGGTAACCCGGAACCGTCCTTTGGTGCTGGACTTGGTCTTCAGCTTGGGCATTTCGACATCCTTTCTTTGGTGGGCCCCGCCCATGGCGGAGGCCGCAAGGTCTTGATCAACAGTCGTTTCGGGGCGGCCAGGCATGCCCGTTACAAAGCCATGCCACCCGGTCGAGCCGCGGGTTATAGCGCCGAGGGCGGAATGATGCAAGGGCCCCCGGAAAATAAGGGATAAAGGGACATTCAGCCGGCCTCGGCGGGGGCCTGATACTCGGGCAGGTCGACGGTCACCGTCGTACCCTCGCCGAGGCGGCTGTCGATGGCGATGGTGCCGCCGTGCATTTCCACCAATGACCGCGAAATGGCAAGCCCCAGACCCCAGCCCTTTTCCACCGTATAGGGGGCCTGCGGATCCCCCACATAGGGTGATCCCGGGCCGCCGGTGAAGGCCGCCATCATGTCGCTTAAGCGGTCGGGCGCGATGCCGATGCCCGTGTCGGACACCCGGACACGCACCATCCCCGGGCCCTTTTCCGCCGCTATGACGATACGGCCCCCCGGTTCCGTGAACTTCGCCGCATTGGACAACAGGTTCAGCAACGTCTGCTTGATCGCGCGACGGTCCGCGAGGATCGGCGGCCGGCCGCCCGGCACCATGGTCTCAAGGGCAATACTCTTGGCGCGGATGACCTCGGTCATTGTCTGGGCGCAGTCGGCGATGATGCCGGCGACCGGTTCCCGCGTCAGACTAAGCGCCGTGCGGCCCGCCTCGATCGCCGAAATGTCGAGAAGATCGTTGACCAGATCAAGCAGATGGCTGGCGCTGGCGTGGATGTCGCCGGCATATTCGCGGCGCTTCGCCGCCTCGGGTGCGCCGAAATAGTCGTTGGCCAGAATGTCGGAGAACCCCAGGATCGCGTTCAGGGGCGTGCGCAGTTCGTGGCTCATGGCGGCTAGGAATTCCGACTTGGCGCGGTTCGCCTCCTCGGCCGAGCGCAGCGCCGCGTCGCGCGCCCGCTGAGCCCGGCGTTCCTCGGTCACGTCCGTGCCGGTGCCGCGGTAACCGGCGAACTGTCCGCCCTCGGTGAACAGCGGCTTGCCGCTGATCCGGGCCGACCGCGGATTGCCCTTGCCGTCCTTGAACTGGTATTCGAAATCGCGGAACGGGCGGCGGTTTTCCAGATCGTCCAGATGACGGCGCCACTTCTCCTGGTCCGTGTCCTCACCGGCCACATCCGCCCGCCGCCGGCCCAGGTATACCGTGGGATCGAAGCCGATGACTTCGCCCGTGCGGCGGGAGAAATAACTGAACCGCAGGTCCGCATCCATTTCCCACAGCCAGTCGGACGCGACCTCGGCGAAATCGCGGAACCGGGCCTCGCTTTCCGCCAATTTGCGCTGGGCCGAGACCTGTTCGGTCAGATCGACGCTGACCGAGCCGACCTTGATGATGTTGCCGGCGGGGTCATGGATCGGGAACTTGGTGATGTTCAGGATGCGCCGCTCGCCATCAGCGAAGGTGCGTTCGACCTGGCGGCTGAGCGTGTTGCCGGTGGTCAGGACATGGCGTTCCTGTTCGTTCATGACGACCGCCTCGGCCGGCGATTGGAAATCCTCGATCTGATCCGACCGGCGGCCGACCATGGTGTCGATGTCGAAGCCATACCAATCCGTATAAGTGCGGTTGGGCCGCTCGACGATATGATTTTCGTCCTTGATCAACAGCCCGACGGGGACGTTCTCGAACACCGACCGCAGGACGCTTTCACTGTCTTCGAGCGCTACCTTCTGTCGGGCGACCAGGCCCGTCTGGCGGACCATCTGCAGCACGGTGATGACCAGCCCGACCAGGATCAACACCGCCGACAGTCCGTTGAAATACCAGCTGTAGGTCAGATGAAGAGCGGTCATGGCCGGCATCGCCGCCTCGATGGCCGGCCGGCTGACCATCAGGTAAAGGTCGGCAATGTACAGGGACACGCCGCACCACAGGCCGGCCAGGATCAGGCCGACGCCCGGCGTGGCCCTCGCCTGTCGCAGCGCCCGCCAGCGCAGCAGCGCCGCCGTGGTCCCGGCACAGGCCACGGCGACCAGCAGCAAATCCGTGGTGACCATGATGCCCCACGGCGGAAACCGTTCGAGAATTGATCCGTCCTGCATCTTCGCCCCCCAAGGCGCGCCGCCCGGCGCGCCC